>NZ_NCTE01000775.1:0-1259 GCF_002114215.1 Streptomyces sp. 13-12-16
TGGGACGGCTCTACGCCAACGGTGTTCCGGTGGACTGGAAGGCCGTGCTCGCCGGACGCGGTGCCCGCCGTGTCGACCTGCCCACCTACCCCTTCCAACGGAAACGCTACTGGCTGATCGACGAGGCGGCCGACGCGGACCCGGCGTCCATGGGGCTGGGAGCGGCACGGCACCCGTTGCTGGGCGCGACGGTCATGATGGCGGACTCCGACCGACTGGTGTTCACCGGGCGGCTGTCGATCGGCTCGCAGCCCTGGCTGGCCGATCACACCGTGGGCGGCGTCGCCGTCTTCCCGGGTACCGGCTTCGTGGAACTCGCGGTCCGCGCGGGCGACGAGGTGGGCTGCGGCCGTATCGAGGAACTGACCGTCGAGACGCCGCTGATCCTGCCCGAGGCGGGCGGCATGGCCGTTCAGGTCGTGGTCGAGGCCGCGGACGGGACCGGCTGCCGTTCCGTGGTGGTGTACGCCCGCGACGAGAACGCCGTCGACACCCCGTGGACGCGGCACGCGACGGGACTGCTGGCCGCGAGCGGGTCCGGCGGGAGCGCCCTGACCCAGTGGCCGCCGGCCGGCGCCGAGCCGGTCGACCTGGACGGGTTCCACGACCGGCTCGCCGACGGGGGCCTGGTGTACGGGCCGGCCTTCCAGGGGCTGAAGGCCGCCTGGCGACGCGGCGAGGAGGTGTTCGCCGAGGCCGACCTGCCCGAGAACCTGGAGTCGGGTGCCTTCGGGCTCCACCCGGCCGTCTTCGAGGCGGCACTGCGCGCGCTCGCGCTGTCCGGGGCGCCCGAGGACGACGCGGCTCTCCTGCCGTCCTCCTGGAGGGGAGTGCAACTGCACGCGTCCGGCGCGGGCGCGCTGCGGGTCCACGCCACCCGCCTCCACGACGGCGACGTCGCCCTGGCGGTCGCCGACGCGACGGGCGAACCCGTGGCGACCGTCGAGTCCTTGGAACTGCGCCCGGTCTTGGCACCGGCAGCCGCTCGCACCGACTCGCTCTACCGCCTCGTCTGGACGCCGGTCGAGGCGAACGGCTCCGCGCCCGCGGACGCGGCGGTGGAGGTGGTGCGGGCCGGTGGTTCCGACGTGGCCTCGACGGTGAGCGAGGTCCTCGAGGCCCTGCAGTCCGCGGTGTCGCATGTGGTGGTGGTGACGCGGGGTGCGGTGTCGGTGGCGGGTGAGGATGTCTCGGATCTGGCCGGGGCTGCGGTGTGGGGTCTGGTGCGTAGTGCGCAGTCGGAGGATCCGGGGCGGTTC
>NZ_NCTE01000775.1:1269-3375 GCF_002114215.1 Streptomyces sp. 13-12-16
TCGGGACCGGTGACC
This sequence comes from Streptomyces sp. 13-12-16, assembly GCF_002114215.1. Classification (GTDB taxonomy): domain Bacteria; phylum Actinomycetota; class Actinomycetes; order Streptomycetales; family Streptomycetaceae; genus Streptomyces. Next base: position 1,285 of record NZ_NCTE01000775.1, read on the forward strand.
GGGAACGGTGGCGACGCGGCGTCCATGGGGCTCACCGCACTCGAACACCCCCTGCTCAAGGCCGAGATCGCGGTGCCGGACCCGGAGACGGTGGTGTTCACGGGACGCCTCTCGACGGACACCCAGCCCTGGCTGGCCGACCACGCGGTGTTCGGCGCGACGCTGCTGCCCGGCACGGCCTTCGTCGAACTGGCCGTGCGCGCCGGCGACCAGCTCGGCTGCGGCGTCCTCGACGAGTTGACGCTGCGCGCGCCGCTGATCCTGCCCGAGGCGGGCGGCGTACGGCTGCGGCTGACGGCCGGTGGACCGGCCGACGGGGGCAGGCGCCCCCTCACCCTCCACTCGCGCGCCGAGGACGCCGCCGAGGACACGGCCTGGACGCTGCATGCGGAGGGCACGCTGGCGCCCGGGGAAGCCGCCGCCCCCGCCGCCTTCGACCTGACGCAGTGGCCGCCGCCCGGGGCGGAGGGGCTCACCGTCGACGGCGCGTACGAACGCCTCCAGGACTTCGGTTTCGCATACGGCCCGGTGTTCCAGGGACTCAGGGCGGCCTGGCGGGTCGGCGACGAGACGTTCGCCGAGGTGGCGCTCGACGACGGGACCGGAGCCGAGCCCTTCCTGCTGCATCCGGCACTGCTCGACTCCGCCCTGCACGCCTTGATGCTCGCCCCGGGCGACGACGACGCGGCGGCCCTGCCGTTCGCCTGGAAGGGAGTCCGGCTGCACGCGAGCGGCGCCACGGCCGCACGGGTCCGGCTGATCCCGAAGGGGAAGGGCGAGGTGGAGATCCACGTCGCCGACACGCAGGGACGCCCTGTCGCGTCCGTGGAGTCCCTGATCAGCAGGGAGGTCTCGGCCGAGCAGCTCGCGCCGGTGCGCACGGGGCCCGACGGCTCCCTCTTCCACATCACCTGGACGCCCGCCGTGACGTCCGCCGCCGGGGCGGCATGGACGGGGGTGACCGACCTGTCGGAGCTCTCCGGCCAGGTGCCCGCGACCGTCGCACTGACACTGCCCGCCGGTACGGGCGACATCGCCGACGACGTCAGGACGGTCACGGACCACACGCTCCGGGCCCTCCAGACCTGGCTCGCGGACGAACGGTTCACCGGCCGCAGGCTCATGGTGGTCACCCGCGGCGACGACCTCGCGCACGCCGCGGCGTGGGGCCTGGTGCGCGCCGCCCGGGCCGAGGACCCCGAGCGCTTCGCGCTGCTCGAGACGGACCGGGACGACCCGGAGACGACCGCCCGCGCCGTCGCGTCCGGCGAGCCCGAACTGCGCGTCCTCGACGGCGAGCTCCTGGTGCCGCGCCTGGCACGCACCCCGGCGGCGTCCGAAGGGGAGGAAACCCCTTGGGCCGGGCCCGGAACCGTACTGATCACCGGTGGCACCGGCGGTCTCGGAGCGCTCGTCGCCCGCCATCTGATCGTCGAGCACGGCGTCCGCGACGTGCTGCTGACCAGCCGCCGGGGCATGGACGCGCCGGGCGCGGCCGAGATCCACCGGGAGCTGACCGGCCTCGGCGCGACGGTCGAGATCGCGGCCTGCGACGTGGCGGACCGGGACGCCCTGCGGGAACTGCTGGCGGACCGGACCCTCGGCGCCGTCGTGCACACGGCCGGTGTGCTGGCCGACGGCATGATCGCCAACCTGACGCCGCACAGCCTCGACCAGGTGCTGCGTCCCAAGGTGGACGGCGCGCTCAACCTGCACGACCTCACCCGTGACCAGGACCTCGGCGCCTTCGTGCTGTTCTCGTCGGCGGCGGGCGTGCTCGGTGCGCCGGGCCAGGGCAACTACGCCGCCGCCAACACGTTCCTCGACGCGCTCGCCGTGCGGCGCCGCGCCGAGGGACTGCCCGCGCAGTCCCTGGCCTGGGGGCTGTGGGGCGGCGGCGGGATGGGGGACGGCCTCGGCGAGGCCGAGCTCCGGCGCATGCGCCGTCAGGGCACGCCCGCGCTGACGCCGGGCGAGGGCCTCGCGCTGTTCGACACCGCGACGGCCCGTTCCGAGCCGGTGCTGGTGCCGATGGGCCTGGACCTGCGGGTGCTGCGCAAGGGGACCGTCGGCGAACCCCCCGTGCTGTTG
>NZ_NCTE01000776.1 GCF_002114215.1 Streptomyces sp. 13-12-16
GGACCGCTCGGCGGGCACGTCGACGGTACCGAGCGGCGCCGCGCCCAGCGCCGCGACGATCTCCGGTTCGGTGCGCGGCCGACGGCTCGCCCGCGCGGCGGCGAGGTGAGCGACGACCGCGAGCAGGAAGAACAGCAGCGCCCCGCCGACGACGAGCTGGATCCGCGTCGGCGGTGCCTCACCGTCCGGCCGGGCCGCCGGCCCCATGACGACCATGCCGGCCTCGTCGGTGGCCGGGTCGATCCGCTCCAGCTCGGTGACGGCCTCCTGCAGCGCGGTGCGCAGCTTCGCGAGCTCGGTGCGGGTCTGCACGCTCTCCACGGTCCGCCCGGGATCGGCCGCATCGGCCAGCTCGGTGATGCGGCGACTGGTCCGCACCACCAGCTTCCGCAGCTCCTCGGGCCGCGCCGCCGCCTCGGAGCCGGCGCCGTCGCCCGTGATCCCCGCGGCGAAGGCGACGAACTCCTGGGCCGCCTGGTCGGAGAGCCGCTGCGCGCGCTCCGGGGTGTCGGCCGTGCCCGAGACCTTGATGATGTTCCCGTCGGCGGCCCCGGCGCTCACCCGTTTCCGCAGCTCGCCGCCGTCGACCCCGTCCCAGTCGAGCGCGGCGGCCACCCGGTCGACCACCACCGAACTGGTCGCGATCTCCGTCTGGGTCAGCAGCTCGCGCTCCTCCCACGCCCCCGGCAGCAGGACCGACGCCGACGTCGTGTAACGCGGCGGGAACAGCAGGGAGGCGCCGTAGCCGACGAGCGCGCCCAGCACGGCGAGGACGGCGAGCAGCCGCCATCGCCGATGGATCATCCGCCCGACCGTGGCCAGGCGTATCGTGTCATCGCTCAACGACGCGGCCTCTTCCCCGCCGGCACCGGAACCTGGCCACGGCAGGCGGCGGTGTAGGCGGCGAGCAGCGACGCCTGCGAGTTCCGCCAGGAGAGCTCCCCGCCGATCCGCTCCTGGCCGGTCCTGCCCATCCGGGCCCGCAGTTCCGGATCGTCCAGCAGCAGCGCGATGGACTTCGCGAACTCGGACTCGTCGTTCGCGGGAGCGTAGACGGCGGCGTCGCCGGCGGAGACCCGCGCCTCCTTCAGGTCGAACGAGACGATCGGCCGGCCCATCGCCATGTACTCCAGGACCTTGTTCATGGTCGACACGTCGTTGAGCGGATTGCGCGGGTCGGGGGAGAGGCACACGTCCGCGGTGGACAGGTAGCGCACCAGGTCGGCGTCCGGGACGCGCCCGGTGAACTGCACCTGTCCGTCGAGCCCGAGCCGCCGGGACAGCTCCACCATCGCGTCGAAGGCGTCGCCGGAGCCGACGAACACCGCGTGCCAGTCGGTCCGTCCGAGTTCGTCGCGCAGCTTCGCCAGGGCCCGCAAGGCGTAGTCGACGCCGTCCTGCGGGCCCATGACGCCCAGGTAGCACAGCAGATGGGGCTTGCCGCGCTTCAACTCCGGCTCGGGCGGCACCGGCCGGAACCGGTCGGTCTGGGGCGCGCTGCGCACCACGAAGACGTCCGCCGGCCGCCGGCCGCCGCGGCGCACCGCGACGTCCCGGTAGCTCTCGTTCGTGGCGAGCACGATGTCCGCGGCCCGGTAGGTCATCCGCTCCAGCGCGCACACGCCGCGGTAGAGCAGGTCCTCGCCGCGGCCGAACCGGGAGAGGTACAGCTCGGGCACCAGGTCGTGCTGGTCGAAGACGAACCGCGCGCCGCGCCGCTTCAGCCACAGGGCCGGCAGGAACAGCAGGTCGGGCGGGTTGCAGGCGTGGACCACGTGGACCGGGCCGACCTTCCGGGCCAGCCGCGCCGTGTGCCACAGCGCCGATCCGTACTCCCGCAGGTAGCCGGCCGGCCCGCCGGTGGCCGCGCGCAACGGGTAGCGGTGGATCCGCACCCCGTCGATCACCGCCTCGGGTTCCGTGTCCCGTCTGCTGCCCTGCGGGCAGATGACGTCCACCGTCCAGCCCGCGTCGCGCAGGGTCGTGCACTCCTGCCACACCCGCCGGTCGAACGGCACCGACAGGTTCTCCACCAGGATCAGCGCGCGCCCGCCGTGCCGGTCGCCCCCGGCCGTGTCGTCGAACGATGTGTCACCAAGCAAGGCCCATGTACCCCGGTTCGGTCCGGCGCGCCTCGGCGTCGGGAAGGCGGACGAGATCGACGATCACCGGACCGTCGCCGTGGGGGAGCTTCGACAGCACCTCCGGGTCCCTGGTCCCCACCAGGCACACCTCGGCGTGTTCGAGCACCTCGTCGACGGAGTCCGCGAGCAGTTGCGCGAGGTGCGGCAGCCGCGTCTCGACGTACTCGCGGTTCGCGCCGAGCAGCCGGGAGAGGCTCACGTTGGCGTCGTGGATCCTCAGGTCGTACCCCTTGCCGAAGAGCCGCTCCGCCAGCTCGACGAGCGGGCTCTCGCGGAGGTCGTCGGTGCCGGGTTTGAAGGACAGTCCGAACAGTCCCACCCGGCGCCTGCCGGTGCGCTCCACCAGCTCCACCGCGCGCTGCAGATGGTCGGCGTTGGAGGGCAGCACGTGGGAGAGGATGGGCACCGAGACGTCGGCCCGCTGCGCCGCGTGGACCAGGCTGCGCAGGTCCTTGGGCAGGCAGGAGCCCCCGAAGGCGAAGCCGGGCCGCAGATAGGCGGGGCTGATGTTCAGCTTGCGGTCGGCCAGGAAGACGTCCATCACCTGGTGCGAGTCCACCCCGAGCGCCTGGCACACCGCGCCCAGCTCGTTCGCGAAGCCGATCTTGAGGCCGTGGAACGCGTTGTCCGCGTACTTGATCGCCTCGGCCGTCGGGACCGGCACCCGGAACACCTCGCCGGGCAGGCCCTCGTACAGCGCCAGGACCGCGTCGCCGCTCGCCGGGTCGAGCTCGCCGACGACGGTCTTGGGCGGGTCGAAGAAGTCCCGCACGCTCGTGCCCTCGCGCAGGAACTCCGGGTTGACCGCGACCCCGACGTCCACCCCGGCCGTGCCGCCGACGTACTTCTCCAGGATCGGCACCAGCAGGTTCAGGCAGGTGCCCGGGAGCATGGTGCTGCGGAACACGACGGTGTGCCGCCCGCCCCGCTCGGCCAGCGCGGCGCCGATCTGCTCGGTGACCCGCTCCAGATACGTGGTGCACAGGCTGCCGTTGGGCTCCGACGGCGTGCCCACGCAGATCAGTGATATCTCGCTTTCCATGATCGCTTCGCGGACGTCGTCGGTGGCGCGTAACGCCCCGGTCCCCACGACCTCGGCGACGAGCTCGCCGATCCGCTCCTCGACCACCGGGGCCTTGCCGTCGTTGACCAGGTCGACCTTCACCTGGTTCACGTCCACCCCGATGACCTCGTGGCCCATGCTGGCCAGGCACGCGGCCGACACGCAGCCCACGTAGCCGAGCCCGAAAACGCTGACTCTCACGTTCCGTTCCTCCCCCCGGGCAGGCCCTCGCGGCCTGCGGTCCGTACGCCGTCCGTACGACGGCGCCGCCCCCCTCGCATCAGTAGGCCCCCTGCCCGTAGAGCACCGCACGCAGCGTCTTCCACAAGATCACCGTGTCCAGGGCGAGCGACCAGTCCTCCACGTACCGCAGGTCCAGCCGGACCGCCTCCTCCCACGACAGGTCGCTGCGTCCGCTGATCTGCCACAGGCCGGTGAGGCCGGGCTTGACCAGCAGCCGCCGCCGGATGTCCGGGCCGTAGGCGGCGGACTCCTCCGGTAACGGAGGCCGCGGCCCGACGAGCGACATCGATCCGGTGAGTACGTTGAAGAGCTGCGGGAGTTCGTCGATCGAGTACCGGCGCAGCACCGCTCCCACCCGGGTCACCCGCGGATCCCGGTGGAGCTTGAACAGCGGTCCTGCGCCCTCGTTCAGGGCGGCCAGCTCGGCACGGGCCCGGTCGGCCCCGGCGACCATGGTGCGGAACTTGAGGATGGTGAACTCGCGGCCGTCCTTGCCGACCCTGCGCTGGCGGTAGAACGCCCCGCCCCGGCTGGTCGTCAGCACGAGCAGCGCGACGCCCGCCATCAGCGGCGCGAACAGCAGCAGCAGGATCGTTGCGCCCAGCCGGTCGACGACCCCTTTGACCACCCGGCGGCCCCCGGTGAAGGCCGGCATGCTGACCCGCAGCAGCGGGATCCCGAGCACCGCGTCGATGTGCAGCCGGGGGCCGGCCACCTCCATCAGCACGGGGGCGACGACCATCTCGGCGTCGCTGCCCTCGAGGTTCCAGGCCAGCCGCTGCAACCGGTGCGGTGACCAGTGCGGGTCCGGGGTGACCGCGACGACACGGTAGCCGTCGCGGCGGACGTGGTCGGCGACGTCCGCCAGCCGGCCGACGACCGGCACTCCGTCCACCCGGTCACCGTCGGGTCCGAGACCGTCCGTCGTGCACACCGCGTCCACCCGCCAGCCGAGGTGCGGGAACCTCCGGGTCCGGGTGATCAGGTCGTGCACGGTGTCCGGGCTCCCGGCGGCGAGCACCGGTCTCAGGCACCGGCCCTCCTTCCGCTCCCGGTGCAGCCACAGGCGCAGCAGATACCGCGCGATCATCGTGACGACCGCGATCGCGGGGATCGCGACGAAGATCCAGAGTTTGATGTTGCGCGAGGTGAGGGCGATTCCGCCGAGCGCCAGGACGACGGTCGCCATGAACAGCGAGCGTCCGAGCCGGCGGAACTCCTCGGCGCCCTGGCCGAGCACGGACGGGGACCACGCCCGGCCCACCGCGAGCGCCCCCAGCACCAGCAGCCAGGTGCCGAAGGCGAGAATCCCCCATTTCTCATGCCAGTTGGCCGCGTCCCGGACCCCGAAGAAGTTGCCTATCGCCGCCACCACGAAGGCGGTGGTCACCGTATCGCCGGTGATCACGGTACGGCGGTACCGCTGCTCCCAGTCGGTCGCGGATCTGCTGATTGCCCCGTTCGCCGGACGCCCGTGCGTCGACGGAAACGGGCCGACTAATTCCCCCTGCCGCACAGAACCCCCCAGGTCCCCAGTGGTTCGACGTGTTCCCCTGACACCGTTTCTCCACCCGGGAGGCCCCCGCCCCCCGCGCCGCGCCGTTCCTCCCCCACAGGAGGCCCCCGCCTCCCGCGCATGCCGTACCGGCTCTCTCGGAACCGGCTGAACAACCCACCCCGGCACCCCGGGTGCTCCCCGCACCCAGGGTTCATCGATCGTCACCGTGTGTTCGAACGGCTGAAGCAAGGTCAATCTAGACCATCGGGGCCAGTATGTAGAGGGGATGTGTGTGATTCGTGCGCAAGCTTTGAGACGGGATCGGTCGGCCGGTGACCACCCGCGGGCGCCGGGCGTACCTGACCTGCCGATCACCGCGGTCCGCCCGGGAAACCGGGCGCGGGCCCCGGACGGACTCGCCCGCATGGTCCGAGCGTCCCGTGGTGAGGCGAGCCCCGGGACGTGGCGGCGCGAGGCGGGCACCGTGGAGCGCCGGGTCGTGGCGCTCCCGGAGCGGGAGACGGGCCCTTTCGTCATCGTCGCCGGGTTCCGGATCCCCCGCGTCCCCACGGAGTGGGCGCCGCACTCGCACGCCGCGCACGAACTCGTCCGGGTACGCGGGGGCACGCCGACCTCCCGGGTGGCGGACCGCGTCTTCACCGTGTCCGAGGGGTACGGGCTGTGGATGCCCGCCGGAGTGGTGCACGGGGGCCGGGCGACGGCGGGCGCGGAGTTCCACGACGCCTTCTTCGCCCCGACCGCACGCCGTTCGTGTTCGGGGAGCCGAAGACGATCGCGATGACGCCGTCGCTCGAATCGCTGCCGACCCGTCCGGCCCGCACGGACCTCGACGCGGCGGCCGGGGCGCGGGCGGAGTCGGTCGTGTTCGACGTGCTCCAGCCGGCGGAACGCCGGTTCGCGCTGCAGTCGCCCGGTGACGCCCGGATCGACGCGATCGCCGAAGCCCTGCTGGGCGATCCCGCCGACCCCCGCTCACTGGAGGAGTGGGCGCGGTGGCCGGGAATCAGCGACCGCACCGTCACCCGCGCGTTCCGTCGCACGACGGGTCCCTCCTTCGCGCGGTGGCGGCAGGTGCCGCGCGTGCACCGGGCGCTGACGCCCCTCTCCGAGGGGTTCGACGTGACGACGGTCTCCGAGACCCTCGGCTACGCGCAGCCCAGCTCCTTCGTCGCCGCCTCCCGGCGGGTCGTGGGAACCACGCCGGGCGCGTTCTCCGCCACGGCCGACGACACACCCGGGGGTGTCCGGAATCCCGTATCGGGTGTCCGGAACTCCTGCGTCGACGTACGACGTGATCTCGAAGGAGCCGCGAAGGACGTCGACCTGAAGCCGGTGAAGCCCGATCACCTCGCGCGACGAGTGATGGCCGATTGGCGCCCTTTCCGGCCCTCGCCGGGGGTTTCACCCTGGGGGGAAGCACCGCGCACGGGCAGCGCCGAGGGGGAACGCCATGTCCGTACCGCCGTACGTCCCCGTCCTCCCGGCCAGACCGCACGCGGCCGCCGCCTACCGGGGCCTGCCCGGAGCCCTGCGACGCGGGGTCGTCCCGCTCTGGACGCTGCCCCCTCACCCCGGCATGCCGCCCGGACCACTGGCGGGGCGGATCGCGAAGGAGGCAGGGGAGGCCGCTCGTGCGCAGTCCCGCACACCGGCCTGGCTGGACGCCCCCTTCGTGGACGACTCCGAGGCCGCCGTGCTGGCCGACACCTTGGGCCCGCAGTGGTGGGAGGACCGCTTCCTCCGGCCGGTCACCGGCCCCGGGCGTCCCGACGCGCAGCAGTCGCTCGCCCTCACCGTGGCCCTGCGGCAGGACCTCCCCCTGGCCCTCCGGGTCCGGCTGCCCGGCGGCTGGAACGACGGCGCCGCCCCGCGGGCCGACGAGGTCGCCGCGCTGCTCGGCCGCCTGCCCGCCGGCCACCCCGTCGACCTCGTCCTCGACCTCGGCACGGTCCTGCCGGACCGCCCCGACGCCGGGAAGGAGGCGGTGCGCACACTGGACGCGTTGCTCCCCCTCACCTCCTGGGGCACGGTGACCGTGGTGGCCGGGGGTTTCCCCGATCCGCCCGACGAGTTCCGGGAGGGTGTGCGGTACGAGGCGCCGCGCACGGACCGGGACACCTGGCACGAGATCCGGCACGCCGACCGTCCCTACGTCTCCCGACTCGGCTACGGCGACTACGGCATCCACCCCGCGACGTACGTCACCCGGCCGTCGGCGTCAGGCGGCGGCGGCCCGCCGTGGGGCGTCCTCCGCTACACGACCGCCCGCTCCTACCACCTGGTCAAGGTGCCCTACGGCAGGCAGCACGACGACGCGAACCGGGAGGCCGCCAGGATCCTCACCGGCCTCGCCGACTTCAGGGGAGCGGCGGCGAGCGCGGGGGAGGGGTGGTTGTGCGACCGGGCCCGGGGCGTCGGGACCCCGGGCAACCACTCCACCTGGAACAGGGCCGGGAACATCCAGCACATGGCGTTCGTGGCTCGAAGTTCCGGTCGGTGACAGGGACTTGCCCGCGCTACTGTTCCGTGGCGGCACGGCGGGAGCAGGCCGAAGCCATGCCGAGCCACGTGTGTGGGGCGATGGCGGTGTGTGTCATGGAGTCCTTTCGGGCGGTTCGGTTCAGAGGTAGGGCTTGGTGATCATTTCGATGGCGTGGCCGGCGGGGTCGTTGAAGTAGACACCGCGGCCGCCGTGTTCGGTGTTGGTCTCGCCGGGCCGTGTCATCTGAGGATCCGCCCAGTGCTCGGTGCCGTCCGCCCGGAGGCGGGCGTAGGCCCGGTCGAACAGGTCGTCGTCGACCAGGAACGCGTAGTGGTGCATCTGTATCCGGTCGACGCCGGGCAGCTCGGCGAACTGCAGCAGTACGCCTTCGTCGAGCTGGACGTTGGTGAACGGGCCTCACGACGGCGCCTCGGGGAGTTCGAACAGTTCGCGGAAGAACCGGGCCGACTCCTCGCGGTTGTCGGCGGGGATGATCGTGTGGTTGAACGTCACGGGCAAGGTCGTCTCCTGGGTCAGGGCAGCGGGTTCGGGGCGATGCGGGCGAGGGCACCGGTCTCCAGCGCCGTCCACACGGCGCCGTCGGGGCCGAGGGTGATGCCGTGCGGCTCCGAGCCGGACGTGGGCAGGTCGTGCACCTCGATCACGCCCTCGGTGGTGATCGAGCCGACGCGGTTGCCGCCCCACTCGGTGAACCACAGGGATCCGTCGGTGCCCGGAGTGATGGCGTGCGGCCGGCCGGCGCGGTCGGGCAGCGGGAACTCCCTGATCTCGCCCTCGGGGGTGATGCGGCCGACGTGGCCGGCGGCGATCGCGACGTACCAGACGGCGCCGTCGGGGCCGAGGGTGATGCCGACCGGTGCGGCGCCCGCGGTGGGCAGCGGGTGGACGGTGACCGTGCCGTCGGTGCCGATCCGGCCGATCGCGTCGGCCTGGTTCATGGTGAACCACATCCCGCCGTCCCCTCCCGCGGTGATCGCGGACGGGAACGTGCCGGCGGCCGGGAGCGGGAACTCGGTGACCTCACCGTCGGTGGTGATGCGGCCGATGCGGTCGGCGGTGGTCTCGGTGAACCACAGCGCCCCGTCGGGCCCCGCCGCGATGCCGAACGGCCCGCACTCCGCGGTGGGCAGAGGGAATTCGGTGACCGTGCCGTCGGTGGTGATCCGGCCGATGCGGTGTGCCCGGTACTCGGTGAACCACAGGGCGCCGTCCGGCCCGGTGGTGATGACCGTCGGCCCGCAGCCCGGGTCCAGCCGGTGGCTCTCCGGTTCGGCGCCGGGCACCAGCCGGCCGATCCGGCCGCCGTGGACCAGCGTGTACCACAGCGCGCCGTCCGGGCCGGTCGTGATCGCGTACGGTCCGCCGCCGGCCACGGGGTGCTCCTCTATCGACACGTTCGTCATCCGGTCTCCAGTCCGTGGTCTGCGGCGATGCGGGCGATGTCGGCCGGGGTGCCGGCCATGATGGTGCGGGCGTGTTCGGTGACCAGCTCCGCCGGCCAGTCCCACCAGGCGGCCCGCAGGAGCCGGTCGACGTCGGCGTCGTCGAACCGCTGCCGGATCGGGCGGGCCGGGTTGCCGCCGACGATCGTGTACGGCGGTACGTCCGCGGTGACGACCGCGCCGGCGGCGACGATGGCGCCGTCGCCGATGCGTACGCCGGGCATGACGGTGGACCGGTGACCGAACCAGACGTCGTTGCCGACCACCGTGTCGCCCCGGCTGGGCATGCCGGTGACGATGTCGAGGGTCCGCTCGGCCCACTCGCCGCCGAACATGGTGAACGGGAAGGTGGACACGCCCATCGTCGGGTGGTCGGCGCCCGCCATCAGGAACCGGGTGCCCGTGGCGATGGCGCAGTACTTGCCGATGATCAGCCGTTCCGGGCCGTAGGCGTAGAGCACGTTGTGGTGCTCGAAGCCGGTGGCGCCGTCCGGGTCGTCGTAGTAGGTGTACTCGCCCACGACGATCTGCGGTGAGCCGACCAGCGGTTTGAGGAACACCACCCGCTCATGCGCCGGCAGCGGGTGGAGGGTCATCGGATCAGGTGTCAACTGTCGGCTCCTGGTGAAGAGATGTGTACGGGTACGGGGTCGAGGAAGCCGTAGACGCGGCGCAGGCGGGTCCGCTCGGTGACCATGACGGCAAGCCCGACGATCACCGGAGGGCCGCCGGCCGGCGCCAGTTCCCAGGCGAGGCGCGCCACGCCGTGGTGGCCGTCGGCCTTCCCGGCCGGCCGGTACACCAGGCCGGGGAACTGCCGCTGGGCCGTGGCCACCACCTCCTCGACGGCGTCGCGGCCCTCGGCCGTCACGATCGGATCGACGTAACAGGCGTCATCGGTCCAGAGCTCGTCGACGAGCGCCCGGCGCCTGGCCGGGTCGCGCTCGTTCCAACTCGCCAGGTACCGCCTGGCCAGCTCGTCGAAGCCGGACATGGTCGATCTCCCTCCGCCGCCGTGCTCTGTTCCACCACGCTACGGCCGGGGGCCGGGAGCGGAATCCGTCACGCCCCGGCAGTCAGGCCCGGGATTCCCGGTCGGCTTAAGTACCCTCACCACGTGTTGTACGGACGGAGTGACGAGATATCAGTCATCGACCGGTTGCTGGCGGACTGCCGGACCGGTCGCAGCGGTTGCCTGCTCATCACCGGGGAGCCGGGCGTGGGCAAGACCGCGCTGATGGAGTACGCGGCGTCGGCGGCCGACGGGCTGCGGGTCGTGCGCGGCACCGCGATCGAGTCCGAGGCACACCTGCCGTTCGCCGGCCTGCACCTGCTGCTGCGGCCCGCCCTCGACCGGACCGACGCCCTCCCGGCACCGCAGGCGCGCGCCCTGCGCGGGGCCTTCGGCCTCGCCCCGGCCGAACCGGGCGACCGCATGCTCGTCGGCCTCGCGGTTCTCTCCCTCCTCGCCGAATTCGCCGACGGCGGGCCCGTCCTGTGCCTCGTCGACGACGCGCAGTGGCTGGACCGGGCGTCGGCCGAGGCCCTGCTGTTCGCCGCGCGGCGGATCGACGCCGAGGGCACGGCGCTGATCATCACCGCCCGGACCGGCTTCGAGGCCCCCGGACTCGCCCACCTGCCGCTGACGGGGCTCGACGCGCCCGCCGCCGCCGGCCTCCTGGCCGAGCACGCCGCCACGCTGTCCCCCGCCGACCGGTACCGGGTCCTGGCCGCGGCACAGGGCAATCCGCTCGCCCTCCTCGAACTGCCGGTCGCCCTCGCCACCGGCCGGCCGGTCGCCACCGGCCAGGACCTGCCCATGACCGACGCGGTGCGGGCGGCCTTCCTCGACCGGGTACGACGGCTGCCCGAGCCGAGCAGGAACCTGCTGCTCGTCGCGGCCGCCGAGGACACCGGTGACCGCGACGTCGTCCTGCGCGCGGCCGCCCCCCTCGGCTGCCGCCCCACGGATCTGGTGCCCGCGGAGACGGCGGGACTGCTCCAGGTGGACAGCCGCACCGTGCGCTTCCGCCACCCCCTCGTGCGGTCGGCCGTCTACCAGGCGGCGCCGGTCAGCCTCCGCCTCGTGGTGCACACGGCCCTCGCCGAGGCCCTCCACCGGCCGGAGGACGCCGACCGGCGCGCCTGGCACCACGCCGTGGTGGCCACCGGTCCCGACGAGCAGGTGGCCGCGGAACTGGAGGGCACCGCCCGACGGGCCGTCGAGCGCAGCGGATACGCCGCCGCGGCGGCGGCCTACGAACGGGCCGCGCAGCTCACGGAGTCCGGCCCGGACCGGGCCCGCCGGCTCGTGCTGGCCGCGGAG
>NZ_NCTE01000777.1 GCF_002114215.1 Streptomyces sp. 13-12-16
CTCGGTCGCCGCCCTGCGCCGCCGCCCCGAGGGCCACCGGCGCCCCGCCGGCCTCGACGGCGTCCGCCGCTCCCTGCTCGAAGAGGGCGCCTACGGCAAGTACCGCGCCTTCCAGGCCGCCAACCGCGCCCGCCGCACCGTGCGGTCCACGGTGCGCACCGGCCGGCGCCGGATCGGCGCACAGGTCCGCGACCTCCGGTACCGCCGGGCCCTGCACCGTCCCGTCGACCCCAACCTGGCGGTGTTCGCCGCCTACTGGAACCGCGGGGTCGCCTGCAACCCGGCCGCGATCGCCGCGAAGCTCGCCGAACTCGCCCCGCACATCCACCCGGTGTGGGTGGTGACCGGCGAGAACGTCGCCCTGCTCCCGCCCGGCACCGACCACGTCGTCCCCGGCACCCGCCGCTACTGGGAGGTGCTCGCCACCGCCAAGTACCTCGTCAACAACGTCAACTTCCCGAACGCCGTGGTCAAACGCCCCGGCACGGTCCACCTCCAGACCCACCACGGCACCCCGCTCAAGCGCATGGGCGTGGACCAGATGCCGTTCCCGGCCGCCGCCCAGGGCCTGGACTTCGACGCGCTGCTGGAACGCGTCGACAAGTGGGACTTCAGCATTTCCGCCAACAGCCACACCACCCGCATGTGGGAGCGGGCGTACCCGTCGCGGTTCGTCTCGCTCGACCACGGCTATCCGCGCAACGACGTCTACTACACGGCCGGCGCCGACGACATCCGGGCGGTCCGCGCACGCCTCGGCATCGCGCCCGGCCGCCGGGCCGTCCTGTACGCGCCCACACACCGCGACTACGAAGCGGGCTGGACCCCGCGCCTGGACCTCGCCGCCCTCGCCGAACACCTCGGCGAGGACACCGTGCTGCTGGTGCGCGGCCACTACTTCTACGACGGCGCCGCCTCCCCCGTGACCGGCCTGCGCCGCTCCGGCCGCATCGTGGACGTCTCGTCCTACGACCCGGTGGAGGAGCTGTGCCTGGCCGCCGACGTCCTGGTCACGGACTACTCGTCGATCATGTTCGACTACGCCAACCTCGACCGCCCGATCGTCGTCCACGCCGACGACTGGGAGACGTACCGCACCACGCGCGGCGTCTACTTCGACCTGATGGCCGAGGCGCCCGGCCCGGTGGCCCGCACCCAGGACGAGCTGACCGGGATCCTCACCACCGACGCCTGGCGCGACGAGAGCGCGGCGAAGGCGCGGGCCGTCTTCCGGCACCGGTTCTGCGAGTACGACGACGGCCGCGCCGCCGAACGCGTCGTACGCCGGGTCTTCCTCGGCCAGGACGAGGCGTCGCTGCCGCCGGTGCTGCCGATCGGGGAACGCACCCCGGCGCCGGCCCCCGAGGAGGCGTCATGAGCACCCCCCGGCTCCCCGACGTGACCGTCACGGTGATCGTGCACAACGACGCCGGACGGCTCCCCCGCGCGGTGGAGTCCGTCCGCCGCCAGACCCACCGGAACATCGAGATCGTCATCAGCGACGACCACTCCACGGACGACACCCCCCGGGTGGCGCGGGCGCTGGCGGCCCGCGACGGCCGCATCCGGTACCTGCGGCTGCCGGAGAACAGCGGCGGGTGCAGCGCGCCGCGCAACCGCGCCCTGGAGATCGCGCGGGCGCCGTACCTGATGTTCCTCGACAGCGACGACGAGCTCCCGCCGGAGTCGGTCGCGTCGCTGCTCGCCGCGCACCGCGAGCGCGACCTCGACTTCGCGATGGGCGCGGTGCGGCGGATCCGGGTGGACACCGGCCGCCGCTCCACCTGGATGCCGCACCTCGTGCGCGAACGCCGCACCCTGGACGGCATCGAGGCCGACCCGCGGCTGTTCTTCGAGCACCTGTCGACCGGCAAGATGTACGCCCGCGCCTTCCTCGACCGGCACGACCTGCGCTTCCCCGAGGGCATCCACTACGAGGACCAGCTCTTCTCGGCCCAGGCGTACTGCCTGGCGAAGCGGTTCACGATCGTCCCCGAGCCGGTGTACCTCTGGTACGTCGCCCCCTACGCGGGCTCCGACACCGCGTCCATCTCCAACCAGCGGCATCTGCTCGGCAACGTCCGCGACCGGATCCACGTCCAGCGGCTGATCGACGCCTTCCTGGCCGAGAGCGGGCACGAGGGGCTGCGCGAGGACAAGGACCACAAGTTCCTGAAGCACGACTTCCGGATGTACGCGGGCGACCTGCCCTACCGGGACGAGGAGTGGCTGGCGTCCTTCGCGGACCTGGTGAACCCGTACCTGGAGACCCTGTCGCCGGGCGCGTACGCCCGGCTGCCCCGCGCCGAGCGGGTGGTGCTGCGGCTCGTCCGCGACCGGCGGCTGACCGAGGCCCGGTGGGCGGCCCGGGAGCTGGGACACGACGTCGCCCCGAGGGAGCTGACCACGGGCCCGGACGGCCGTACGTACTGGGGCGGGCGGGTCCCCGAGTCGGCGGGCGCCCGCCGCGAACTGGACCTGACCGAACTGGAGCCGGACACCCGCCCGTTCTCCGTCGCCCGGTTCCGCCACGAGATCACGGAGATCACCCGGGGCCCGGGCGCCTCCGTCGACCTGACCGTACGCACGTACGACCCGGCCCTGCGCCTCCCGGTCGGCCCCCAGCGCGCGAGCCTGATCGTCTCCCCCGGCCGGCGCCGCCTGACCGTCCCCTTCCGCCTCTCCCCGGTCCGCCCCGGTGTCTTCGAGGGCCGCGTCCGTCTCGACCCGGCGACCGCACGCCTCCCGCTGAGCGGCTTCGCCGGGGTGCGTCACCCCATGGTCCGCCTGACCTGCCGGGGCCACGGCAACCGGGGCCTGCTCCTGGCCCCCCTGGCCTTCCCGCCCCTGACCGCCCGCGTCCCGCGCCACCGGCTCACCATCGAGCCCGAGGGCCACATCCCGGGCCGCCTCCAGCTCCGCTGGCAACCAGCCGGCCTCACGGCGAGCCTGCTGCACCCGGCGGCCCGCCGCCTGGCCGTCCCCCGGGTACGCCGAGCGGCCCGCCTGGCGGCGAGCGTCTTCAGCCCGTCCGGCGTTTGATCCTTCAGCCCGTCCGGCGTTCGAGGACGAGGCCGTCCAGGCCGAAGGGGGTCCGGGGCGCAGCCCCGGGGAAGGGGAACGGGAAGGGGCGGTGGGGGCGAAAACCCAGAACCACCCCTCCCCCTCCCCCATCACAGCTCAGGGCACCGCATAGAGCACCTCCCCCTCCGGCCCCCGAGCCACCACCCGCAGCCCACTGTCGTCCAGTCCCCCACCCCCGCCGACCACCCACCGCACCCCGTACTCCCGCTCGATCCCCCGCCGCACGGACGACGGCGTCCGCTCCGCGAAGTACACCTCCGTGACCGCCATCCGACGCTCCTC
>NZ_NCTE01000078.1 GCF_002114215.1 Streptomyces sp. 13-12-16
GGCCGACGGGGCCCCCGCCCCCGCCGCCGTACCGGGTGCCGGCCCCCGGCGGTTCCTCCGGGCGGCCCTGGCGCGCGTCCCGCTCCCCCTGCGCGGCCTGCGCCCCCGCCTGCTGACGTCCTTCGTCCTGGTGGCCCTGGCCAGTTCCCTGGGCACCGGGGCCCTCGCCTTCCGGGAGGCGCGCACGGGGGTGCTCCAGCAGAGCCAGGACTCCGTCATCAACCGGTTCCGTACGAGCATCGACGCCGTCGCGCGCTACATCCCCCCCGCCCCGGACCAGTCGGACCTCCAGTCCGCGGCGAACCAGGTGCTGTACGCGAACCGTTCGTCGGGCTGGCGGATCATGGCCACGTACGGCGGCCACCGCGCCTACGCGCCGAGCGCCGGTTTCACCGAGCCGAGCCCCGAAATGCTCCGGTCCGTCCGGGACCGGCGTGCCGCGGTGTTCCAGCGGATGAACGTCGACGGGCGTCCCCGTCTCGTCGTCGGCATGCCCGTCATGTACGCCTCGGAAGAGGGCACGGAGCCCAGGCTCTCCGGGCTCGTGATGTACCTGGAGGTCCCGCAGACCACCGAGGAGGGGTACGTCGAGGCCATGGTCAGCGGCATCGAGCGGGCCACCCTGGTGGCCCTGTGCCTCGCCGTCGTCCTGGCGCTGCTCGCCGCGAGCGGCGTACTGCGCCCCGTGCGGGCGCTGCGCCGGGCGACGCGCCGGATGGCCGCGGGACACCTCGACGTACGACTGGACGTCACAGGCTCCGACGAACTGGCCGATCTCTCCCGGTCCTTCAACGAGACGGCGGCCGAACTGGAGCGGACCGTGCGGGAGCTGCGCCGTCTGGAGGCCCAGGGGCGCCGCTTCGTGGCGGACGTCTCCCACGAGCTGCGCACGCCGCTGGCGGCCATGTCGGCGGTCACCGACGTGCTGGACCTGGAGGGGGAGGGGGAGACCGGTGAGGCGCTGCGGCTCATCAGCGAGGGAACGAACCGGCTGAGCGGACTGGTGAACGACCTGATGGAGATCTCCCGCTTCGACGCGGGGGTGGCCGAACTCAACCGGGACGAGATCGACCTGGCCGAGTCCGTACGGCGCACCGTCGCCTCCCGGTGGTGGCAGGGGGAGGTGGAGATGCGGCTGCCCGGGCCGGGTGAGCTCCGTGCGCGCGTCGATCCGCGCAGGCTCGACGTGGTGACGGCCAATCTGATCGGCAACGCGCTGCGGCACGGAGAGCCGCCCGCGCGGCTGACCATGGCGGTGCGGGAGGAAGGGAGCGGCGTGGCGTGGGCCGTCATCGAGGTGACCGACAACGGACCGGGGATCTCCGAGGAGGCCATGCCCCACATCTTCGAGCGGTTCTACAAGGCGAGCACCTCACGGGCCAGGAGCGAGAGCAGCGGACTGGGTCTGGCCATCACGGCGGAGAACGTGCGCCTGCACGGGGGGCGCATCCGGGCGGCGAACCTGCCCGGGGGCGGGGCGGTGTTCACGGTCGAACTCCCGCTGCACCCCGCCGGCACCGATGCCGGTGCCGGCGGGGGCGGGGGCGGGGTCACCCGGTGAGGGGCTCGCGGACGGCCGCGCTGCTGTCCGGGCTCACGGCCGCGCTCGCGCTCACGGCGTGCGGGGTCCCCCCGTCCGGTGTCATCGAGGCCGGTGCACCGGCGAGCGGCATGTTCCCCCCCGACTCGGCGTCCCCCACGACGCCCGCCACCGTCTCCCTCTTCTTCCTGCGCGACGGGGAGCTGACGCCCTACCCCCGCCGGGCCGACGACGCGGGGGACCTCGGAGCCGTGATACGTCTGCTCTTCGAGGGGCCGGCCGGGAACGAGACCGCGACGGCCACCACGGAGCTGCCCCGCCCGGCGGACGCGCCACGGGTGGCGATCGCCGACGACGGCGCCCTCTCCGTCTGGCTCCCCGGTGAGACGGAACCGCTGAGCCGTCAGGCCGTGCTCCAGCTGACGTGCACGGTGAACCACGCGGCTCCGTCGGCCCCCACCCTCGTCCCCCGCGTCGAAACGGAGGCCGACGACGACACCGCGCGTGATTCCGCCGCGCCCAGCAGCCTCCAGGTGCTGGGGGAGGGATGGACGATGACGCAGCCGGACGACGCGTGCCCCGTCGCGCCCCGTCAAGAGGAGCAGCCGGAAGCACCGACCTCACAGAAACCCTCCGGCTGACCACCGCCCACCTGCGCGGCGACAGACCGACCACTGGCCCGGCCGGCAAAGAACCCCAGGTCGTCGACCTGGGGTTCCATCGTGGAGCGGGTGCCGAGAACCGAACTCGCGCTCCCGGTCCGGGAAGCGACGACGCTTGCGCGGCCGGACACTTCCGGCCCGGCCGTCCGCTTCCGGCGTGACCCCTGCGGGCGCAGGACCGCACCGCTGTCGACCGTGGCCGACCCGCCGTACGGGCTCACCATGGGCACGCCACCGACGCGAAGGCGCGGGAAGTCCTCCCGGGGAGCACCGCCGAAGCGCTGTGAGCGGCCCGCTCGATCGTGCCGTGCGGTCGATGCGCCTTCCCGGCCGGTCCTACGGGCGGATCAGCGCAGTCCGGCGAAGAGGTCGTTCTCGGGCAGGGCCGCGCCGGTGGCGTCCTGGACACGTACGAAGGTCTCCGTGCCCATCAACTCGCCGAACCTCTCCTTTCCCATCTTGAGGAAGAAGATGTTCTCGCCCTGACTGGCGTGCGCGGCCAACGCGTCGAACTTCTGACCGCTGAACGCGGTGGTGTCCACCCACGTGGTGATCTCGTCGTCGGGCAGGCCGAGCTCGGCCATCGCGGCGGCCTCGGCAGGGTCCGGCTCCGGCATGTCCGGATGGAACTCGCGCATGATCTCGCCGAACCGTCGCATCCCCGAGCGGGGCACCGTGGTCCAGTACACCTTCGGTGCCAGCGCGGTCATCTCCAGCGCCGCCATCGTGATGCGGTGGGCCTGGATGTGGTCGGGGTGGCCGTAGAAGCCGTTCTCGTCGTAGGTGACGACCACATCGGGTCGGTAGTGCCGCATGAGTTCCGCGAGCCGGGCCGCGCCCTCCTCCACCGGGGTCCGCCAGAAGGATCCGGGGGCGTCGTTGCTCGGCCAGCCCATCATCCCCGAGTCGGCATAGTCCAGCATCTCCAGATCGCTGACCTTCAGGACGCCACAGCTCGCTTCGAGTTCCTGACGACGCATCAAGGCGACCGCCGCCGGGTCGTGACCGGGCTCACCCGGCTTGACACCCCCCGGCCCGTCACCGCAACCGCCGTCGGTACACGTCACGAGAACCGTGCGGATGCCTTCCGCCGCGTACCGCGCGAGGACACCTCCGGTTCCGGTGGCCTCGTCGTCGGGGTGGGCGTGTACCGCCATGAGCGTCAAGGGCCGGTCGGTCATGAAGCAGTCCTCCTGCGGATGTAAGTCCCGGCCCGAGTACGCGGCGGGCGTGCCGCGATCCTGGAGCCCGGATCCTGGTGGGGCGGACGACCTCGCGGCCTCGGTGCTCCCGCCGTCCGGCGCCGGCCCCTCGGTCGGTGCAACCGTGCCGGACGCACCGGCTGTTCCCGGCGCGGCCACTTCGCCTCCGAGCGCCGGCGCTCGACGCGACCGGGGGACGGGCGAGACCCGCACGTCCCAGCACCACGTCGGATTCGGCTTCCGTCCGAGACCGGCTGTGAGATTCCGGCCGGTGGGCGGGCCCGGGGATGCGCGGAGCGGCCGAGCGCGGCAGTCGCGGTCGCACATGGCGGCCGGTCCCTCGCCTCGCCTCGCCTCGCCTCGGCTCGGGAGATCACAGAACGTGGGATCACCCCTGCGGACTTCGGCCTCCACGAGAAGTGGTTCGGTGCAGGAGACGGCGAGCACGATGCGGTGCCACGGCTCAATGCGCCGCACCCAACCGGCCGACCCCTCCGCCTCGCCGTCCTCCACGAGCCCGGTGAATCCCGCTCGTACTGCAACGGCAACGGAGGAGGAGCCCGCCGAGGAGTCGGACGAGGGGGCCGATGCGGTACCCAAGACGGACGCCCCGGCCGCCGAGAGCTTGCCCGCGGAGCGGTCGGCGGCCGCTCACGGGACCGGCCCCGAGGCCCCCCTCGGCCTCTCCGACCGGCGGATTCCCGTGTTCACACTGGGCGCGGGGCCGGCTCCGGTGGGCCTCGGCATCGGCTTCCCCGGGGTGCGGATGCGCCGCCGCCGAGCGGCTCGCGACGGCCCGGGTCCCCCTTGAGTCGGACCTCCGGCGTCCGCCTCAGGACGCTTGTCCACGCGGACTTACTCGGTATACATACTCGGTATGTCCATCCGCCACGGGCTTCTCGCCCTCCTCGAACGCGGCCCGCGCTACGGCTCACAGCTCCGTACGGAGTTCGAGTTCCGCACCGGCTCCACCTGGCCGCTCAACGTGGGTCAGGTCTACACGACGCTCAGCCGGCTCGAACGCGACGGCATGGTCGTGCAGGACGGTGAGGACGAGGCCGGCCACCAGCTCTACGCGATCACCGACAGCGGTCGCGTCGAACTTCGCAGCTGGTTCGAGCACCCCGTCGACCGCACCAGCCCGGCCCGTGACGAGCTGGCCATCAAGCTGGCCATGGCCGTCGGGGCGCCCGGGGTCGACATCCGTGACGTCATCCAGTCCCAGCGCCGGCACACCGTGAAGGCCATGCAGGACTACACCCGGCTGAAGGCGCAGGCCCTCACCGCCGTGGAGAAGAACGGGGACCGGGAGCGGGACGACATCGCCTGGCTCCTCGTCCTGGAGCAGCTGATCTTCCAGACCGAGGCCGAGGCGCGCTGGCTCGACCACTGCGAGTCCCGGCTGATCCGTCTCTCGTCGACCGCCCGGGCGGCGGGGCCGGAGCCGGCCTCGCCGGGGGCGGTGGCGGGAGCGGCGGGGACGGGGACGCGGGCGGCGGCCGGGGCAGAGGAGACCGCACGCCACCGCCCGTGACGTCCGACCTTCACGACCGGCCCCGAGCGCCCGAACGACCGGACCCACAGGGCCGACCGAGTCCACCGGCTCCACCCGACCCACTCGTAGCACCCGAAGACTCCGAACCACCCGACCAGACCCATACCGTACGCACGGCGCTGCCAACGACCGTCCGTCGCACCGACGTCCGGCCGTTCGCCGGCGTACGCCCGAGGGGGGAACCATGTCCACACAACAGCAGCAGCCCGTGCTGAGCCTGCGGAACCTGACCCGCGTCCACGGCTCCGGCGCCACCGAGGTGCACGCCCTGCGCGGCATCGACCTCGACGTCCACCCCGGTGAACTCGTCGCCGTCATGGGCCCGTCGGGCTCCGGCAAGTCCACCCTGCTCACCATCGCCGGCGGCCTCGACAACCCCACCTCCGGGCAGGTCTTCGTCGAGGGCACCGACATCACCGCCCTCGGCATCAAGGGGCTCGCCGCCCTGCGCCGCCGCAGCATCGGCTACGTCTTCCAGGACTACAACCTCATCCCGGCCCTCACCGCCGCCGAGAACGTGGCCCTGCCCCGCGAACTGGACGGCATATCGGCCCGCAAGGCCCGCACCGAGGCCCTCGCCGCCCTCGCCGAGATGGACCTGGGCCAACTCGCCGACCGGTTCCCCGACGAGATGTCCGGCGGCCAGCAGCAGCGCGTGGCCATCGCCCGCGCCCTCGTCGGCGACCGCCGGCTCGTCCTCGCCGACGAGCCCACCGGCGCCCTCGATTCCGAGACCGGCGAGTCCGTGCTGGCCCTGCTGCGCTCCCGCTGCGACGCCGGAGCCGCCGGCGTCATGGTCACCCACGAGCCGCGGTTCGCCGCCTGGGCCGACCGGGTCGTCTTCCTGCGGGACGGCGCCGTCGTCGACCAGACCCTACGCAGCGACGCCGACTCGCTCCTGACCGGCCGGGCGGCCCAGCGGTGACGACCTGGTTCCACTCCTGGCGGGCCGCGGTCCGCATCGCCCGCCGTGACGCCTGGCGCTCCAAGGGCCGCAGCTTCCTCGTCCTCGCCATGATCGCGCTGCCGATCCTGGGCGTGAGCGCCCTGGACCTGACCCTGCGCAGCGCCGAACTCACCCCCGCGCAGCGGATGGAGCGCACCCTGGGCGCCGCTGACGCCCGCTTCTCCGACGCCCGGACGGGCGGCGTGGCCATCCTGCAGGACCCCGAGGGCGAGCAGCACATCCCGGCCGGGGACTACGAGTCGCCGGGCACGCCCTGGCCCGACGGCCCGACCGATGTCACCAAGACCATCCCGGCCGGTTCGACGGTGCTGACCGACAGCACCGGCACCGCCAAGCTGACCACCACTCACGGTCTGCTTCAGACCGAGGTCCGTGAGCTGGCCGCCGCCGACCCCGTCGCCCGGGGCATCATGCGGCTGCAGGAGGGCCGCTTCCCCGAGGAGAACGACGAGATCGCCGCGACCACCCGGTTCCTGGAGAGCAGCGGGCTGTCCGTCGGCTCCACCCTCACCGCCCGCGGCTTCGACCGCACCTATGTGATCAGCGGCTCGTACGAACTGCCCAGCGACCTCAAGGCACAGCAGGTCAACGCCCTGCCGGGGACCTTCCTGGCGCCGTACGCCAAGGCGGTCGAGAAGGCCGGACTGCCGAAGCCCGACGTCTCCACCACCTACCTGGTGAAGAAGGCCGGTGGTTTCACGTGGAACACGGTCCAGACGATCAACGCCAAGGGTGTCCTGGTCACCTCGCGCGCCGTGGCCCTCGACCCGCCCGCCGACTCCGAGGTGCCGCTTTACCAGAAGGAGGGCTGGGCCAACTACGAGAGCAGCGGGGCCGCCGACGCCGCCGCGCTCGCCGCCGTGGGCACGGTCGTCGGTCTGGCGATGCTGGAGATCTGCCTGCTCGCCGGTCCCGCCTTCGCCGTCGGCGCCCGTCGTTCCCGCCGCCAGCTCGGCCTGGTCGGCGCCAACGGCGGTGCCCGCAGCCACATCCGGGCCATCGTGCTGAGCGGCGGCCTGGTCATCGGCGTCGCGGCGGCCCTGGTCGGCATCGTCCTCGCCCTGGTCCTGACCTTCGCCCTCCGGCCGCTCCTCGAGGACTACATGGGGCAGCGGTTCGGCGGCTTCACCGTCAGGCCGCTGGAACTGCTCGCCATCGCCGCGCTCGCCGTCCTCACCGGCCTGCTCTCCGCGGTCATCCCGGCCGTCACCGCCTCCCGGCAGACCGTCCTGGCCTCCCTCACCGGCCGTCGCGGCGTGCGCCGCAGCAACCGCGTGCTGCCGCTGATCGGCCTCGGCGCCTTCCTGCTCGGCGCGGCCATCGCCCTGTACGGCTCGGTCGTCTCCGACCAGTTCGTCCTGGTCGCGGGTGGCTCGGCCATCGCCGAGCTGGGTGTGGTCGCCATGACGCCCGCCCTGGTCGGCCTGTTCGGCCGGGCCGGCCGCTGGCTGCCGCTCTCGCCGCGCCTCGCCCTGCGGGACGCCGTCCGCAACCGGGGCCGTACGGCACCCGCTGTCGCCGCCGTCCTGGCCGCCGTCGCGGGCACCGTCGCCGTCTCGACGTACGCCGCGAGCCGCGACGCCCAGAGTCTGGCCGAGTACCGGGCCAGCCTGCCGCACGGGGCCGTCGCCGCGCTCGTCACCGAGGAGGGCGGCCGGGACGTCCCCGCCGTCCGCGACGCCGTGCAGCGGACGCTGCCCGTCGACGTCCGCGCCGACGTGTTCCGGATCGCCGTCGGAAAACCCGGCTGCGCCCCGTACGGCGAGGGCGAGGGCTGTGGCCGCTTCGACGTCGTCATCCCGCCGGCCAACGAGTGCCCGCTGTGGGCCGTCGCCCCCGACGGCTCCGACCCCGCGGAGAAGTACAGCAAGGAGCAGCGGCGCGCCCTCGCCAAGGACTGGCGCTGCCTCTCGCGCGCAGGCAACGGCATCTACGTCGAGGAGGGTCTCCTCGTCGCCGACGCCCCGCTCCTGAAGGTCCTCGGCATCGACGACCCGGGTGCGGCCAAGGCCCTCGCCGACGGAAAGCTCGTCAGCTTGCACAGGCCCCAGGTCGACAGGGACGGCACCGTCGGCATCAAGCTGATCACCGACCCGGAGGCTGCCGACCGCGCCGCCGAGCAGAACAAACCGGTCCCGGGCGAGCTGAAGTCCTTCCCCGCCTACCAGGTGCCCGGCTCGCCCGACTCCTACGGAGTGGAGAGCGTGCTCAGCCCCGCCGCCGCCAAGGCCGCCGGACTGACCACCGTCCCCCTCGGCGCCCTCTTCAGCACCGACCGGATGCCCAGCACCGAGCAGCGGCAGAGGCTCGACGCCGAGATCGCCAAGCTCGGCAGCAACGTCGAGCTGACCGTGGAGCAGGGCTGGGTCGACGGGAACGGGCTCGTCCTGCTCGCACTGACCGTCTTCGCCGGCCTGGTCACCATCGGTGCGGCCGGCATCGCCAC
Source organism: Streptomyces sp. 13-12-16 (assembly GCF_002114215.1). GTDB lineage: Bacteria > Actinomycetota > Actinomycetes > Streptomycetales > Streptomycetaceae > Streptomyces. Next base: position 8,373 of record NZ_NCTE01000078.1, read on the forward strand.
CGGTCTCGCCCAGGCCGACGCGGAGGCGGATCTCAAGACGCTCGCCGCGGTCGGCGCCCCGCCCCGGGTGCGCCGCATGCTCAGCGGCTTCCAGTGCGGTGTGGTCGCCACGATGGGTGTGGTCCTCGGCTCGGCGGCCGGTGTCCTGCCCGCGGTCGGGCTGCGGCTCACCGAGGAGCGCGAGCAGATGCGCTTCTATCAGGAGGCTCTCGACCAGGGGTGGGGCGGCGTCGGTGACGCCCCGCCGTACGTGCCGGTCGTCGTCCCCTGGGAGACACTCGCCGCCCTCCTGGTCGCCGTGCCCCTCGGCGCCGCCCTGCTGGCCGCGCTGGTGACCCGCTCGCGCGGGGCGCTGGCCCGCCGCGAAGCGCACTGAGCCTCCGTTGCCTGACCGTGCCCCTGGACGAGGCTGGATCACCCTCGTCCAGGGGCACACCGTGCGGGAAAGCACGCGTGCGCGAGAACGGCGGCATGGAGATGCCGAGGAACGAGCGGGCTGAGGGCTCGCCTCCGGCTCATCTGTGTGAAGGTAAAGGTCAGCGCCATGCTGCGACGTGATGGGGGCGCCCTCGCAAGGCGTGCGTGCCCTCTGCGTGCCCCATCTCGGAGTGCGGGAGCACTCGCAAACCGCAGCAACGAGACCCCTATGAAACAAGCCCCGGGTCGCTGACCTGGGGCTTGAAGAAGAGCGGGGGACGAGAATCGAACTCGCGCTCTCAGCTTGGGAAGCCGAGGTGATCTACGGTCGATTGTGCGGCTGACCTGGGCGGGAGCGCTGCCGGCGTCCGATTGCGCGTGGGACCGGTATCCGGTGTTCCCCGTGGCTCCCCGCACGATCTGGCACGGGTCTGGCACGTCTGCGTTCTACGGACGGCAGAGCCGGACGCGTTGATGTCATCGTCGGTCGCCGTCGGCTGACCTTGGACGGCCCGGAGACGGCCCGGGAAGTTCGAGCCGGGACGTCGCGCCAGCTTGAGCGACGCTGACTACCTCGATGCGAACTACGGGCGGGACGGCCGTTGGGGTCTGCTGAGCTGGTCAGTGAGCTTCTGGGAGCCAGTGGCGACCGGTCGCAGTCGTCGTGGTTGCTGTACGTCGCTGCTGTACCGCAACTTCATGCCGCTTCGCAGCGATGCGCTTACAAGGCGGCACATTTCGATCTTGAGTGAGGGTATTCGAAGACTGCCCTCACTCATGGAGGTTCGAAGCCTGTGACCGTCTCTATCGCATACAAGGGGCTTGAGTTGATGCCCACGTGGTTTGTCGCCACGACTGCGGTCTTGGCTGTGGTCGGGATCATCCTGGCCTACCGACGGAGACAACGATGATCAGCTCAGAGCTGACGAGCCGTCGCCCATTGGTTGATGGAGGCGGCTCGCCCCGGGCCGTGAGAGACGGATCGAGCTCATCCTTGTCAGGTCGATCGCAGGGGACCGTCGACATCGGTCAACCCGGCTCTGCGCATCGGCCGGTCTTGCGCTGAGGTCCGCCGCCGAGCACTGCTGTTCGTGCTTGTTGGTGTCAGCCGCTGATGCCGGCCGCCGCACGCGGTCTTTGCAGGGGGCGACGCTGTTGAGAGATTAGGGCTGTCCCTGGCCTGGTGGAGGATGGTGCTCATGCGCGTTCTTTTCGACCCCCCTGAGCCTCGCCGCGTCCCGCCCGGCGAGTACCCAGTGTGGGACCAGGCTCTCGCCCTTCTGAACCGAGACCTGGCGGTGACGCTTCCCCGGCTGGAACCCCTGCAACTGCTGGCCCTCCCGTCCTACGATGCGGATGAGCCGGAGAACGTCTACGTCGCCATGGCCAACGGCGAGTGGCACGGCAATCACCTGGACCCGAACTCGCAGGACTGCCTCGTCTCTGCGCTGGCGAGCGTTGCCGATGCAGCGCAGGAGACCGTCATGGAGGTTCTGTGGCAGGCGTGGCCCCTGTGCCCCGAGCATGGCCTGGGCATGCATCCGAGGGAGGATGCACAGGAGCGACTGTTCTGGTGGTGCGCGGGAGAACGGTTGCGTCGCGGCCCGGCTCATGTCTACGCGGCCGTGGGTGCACTTGACGCTTTGGGAGCGTCGATCCGTACACGGTCTTGAAAACCGTCGTGGCAGCGATGTCACCGTGGGTTCAAATCCCACCGCCTCCGCGCGACGAGCAGTGAGAACGGCCCCTGACCTGAGCAGCCGGTCGAGGGCCGTTGTGCTGTGGAGCGCCCCTCTGGTCACCCGACAGGCCTTCTGGTACGAATCTGGCACGCGGCGAGTGATCGCAGAGCACAGCAAAAAGGCCCGGGTCTCTGAGCTGGGCCTTCTTCATGGAGCGGGTGACGAGAATCGAACTCGCGCTCTCAGCTTGGGAAGCGATGGCGCTTGGGCATCCACATGGCTGCTGATCTGCATGGATTTGTTGTACTGCCGTAGGCGTGAGCGCTTGGTGGCACCGCTGTTGACCGTGGTTCTCCGCTCTGAAGGGCACGCTATGGGCATGACGCCGTGAGGCGGGCGAGCGCCGTGTTCGCACCGTGTCGTCGTGCTCGGAACTCGATGAGGCGCGGATGCGCCGACAGAGGGATTCGCGATCGCCCAGTGCGCGGCCGGTGCTGTCGGTCGGCGATCAGCGCTCGCCGGGGGCCCCGGGCGGGGGCCTGTGCCTGTGCTGTTGGTGGGCGTCGGGGATGCCGTCGGCGTCCTCGTCGCGGTTCTCCGCCTCCCACAGCCTGCGGTAGATGCGGTCACGACGTTTGACCAGCAGCGAGGCCATGCCCGCGGCGAGCACCGAGGCCAGCAGGACCGCGGCCTTGATCTGCCCGGCGGCTGCCGGGTCGGGGAAGGACACCTCGGCGATCAGGAGGGCGACCGTGAAGCCGATGCCGGACAGCACCGCGAGGGCGAAGACGTCGGCCCAGGTCAGGTCGGGGTTGAGCCGGGCGCGGGTGAACCGGGCGGCGAGGTAGGTTCCGATGAAGATTCCCACCGACTTGCCGACGACCAGTCCCAGCAGCACGCCCAGCGGCTCCGGCCGGGTGAACGTCTCGCCCAGCCCGGGGAACGAGATGCTCACTCCGGCGGCGAACAGGGCGAACAGCGGCACGGCGAAGCCGGCGGACACCGGTCGCAAGAGGTACTCGGTGCGTTCCCCGGGCGAGGAGTCCTCCGTCGCTTCCCGGTCTCGGACGCAACGCAGGGCCAAACCCATGGCCACCCCGGACACGGTGGCATGCACCCCGCCGTTGTAGGTCAGCGCCCAGATGGCCACGCCCAGCGGCAGGTACCACCACCAGCCGCGCACCCGGAACCGCTGCAACAGGCAGAACACCACCAGCCCGGCGACGGCTCCCCCGAGCGCGGCCGGCTGCAGTCCACTGGAGAAGAACACCGCCACGACCAGGATCGCGCCCAGGTCGTCGACTACCGCGAGGGTCAGCAGGAAGGCCCGCAGTGCGGTGGGCAGGTGGGTACTGAGCACGGCGAGCACCGCCAGGGCGAAGGCGATGTCGGTGGCCATCGGCACCGCCCAGCCCCCCGCTCGCCCGCCGCCGGCCGTGACCGTGGCCAGGTAGATCGCCGCGGGTGCCACCATGCCGCAGACCGCGGCGACGACCGGCAGGACCGCCATGGCCGGGGTACTCAGCCCGCCGGTCACGAGTTCGCGCTTGAGTTCGATCCCGGCGACCAGGAAGAAGATGGTGAGCAGCCCGTCGGCGGTCCAGTGCTGCACCGAAAGATCCAGCCCCAGCGCGGGTACGCCGAAGTGGATGTCACGCAGTGACTCGTAGCTTCCGCTCCATGGGGTGTTCGCCCACACCAGCGCCACCGCCGCGGCGCCCAGCAGCACGAGGCCGCCGACCGTCTCCGTCCGCAGCGCCCGGGCCACCTGCACGCGTTCGGACCAGGGCAGCAGCCCGAGGAAGACCGAACGCGTACGCGGTGCAGCGCACAAGGAGGAACCTCCGGGTATCGCCACATGATCATAAAAGAACGCGACTTTTGCGTACTTCAGGGCAGGTTCTCCCACGCTATCGCGGCAGACCTCCCCGCCCATGCACGTGCCCGGCGCATCCGGACGCGGTTCCCCCTCTCGGAACCCCTCGTCTCCCCGCAGGGACCACCCGTTGGCCTACGCGGCGGGCGCGGGCACGGCGGTGACCGCGAGTACCTCGGCGCGCCGTGGGTCTCCGGCCGATGTCGGCCGAGGAGTACCGTGAAGCGAGGAGCTCTTTCGGTTTTCCCGTACCCGGTAGGCAGGCGAGCGCGATGTCCGACGCAGATTCCCCGCGGGTGACCAGGCTCCTGCCCGACGCCGTCCACCAGGCGGTCTCACGACCAGGAACCGCCGTGGTGCGGCTTGAGACGACCCATGACCGGCAGGGAGTGCTCGACGGCGCGTGGTGGCCCCGTTCCCACGACATCGCCGGTGAACTCCCCGGCCTCATCACCGCGCTGTCCGAGTACCTCGGGCCCATCACTCGTGTCGGTCTGGACAGCGATGCCTGGGAGGAATTGCCGACACGGATGACGATCGACGACCGTGTGGTCCACATCGACTCCTTCCCGGTCGGTGACGACACCGTCCTCATCACCCGGGGCGGCAATGACCTCTTCTCTCTCCTCGTGGTTCCACCGCACGCGATGCCCGACGCGGCGCGAGCCGCCATGGCCGCGGCCGTTCGCGCCGGCAGTCGGACGCCGGCGGAACAGATCCTCATCGACACCGGCACGGAGCGCACGGACCCGGGGCACCCGACCTGATCGTGCATGTACTTGCCGGAGTGGACCTCCTGACCGGTGCGGCGGGCTTCGCCGTCGGCCGGAGCCGGCTCGGGCGCGGAGGACACGCGCCCCTCACGCCGCTCTACCCCGCCGCGGCCATGAGGCGGGCAGCTGACGACGCGCTGGTCAGGGGTGGAACCACGAGGAGATCCCAACTTCCCGCGGTGTAGGACTGCAGCAGGATCCTGTGCGGGTCGAGTGCCTCGGCGAAGCGGTCGACCACCACCTCATGATCATTGACGACCACCACACCGCGCGGGGCGAGCCGCCAGTGGCGGGGGTTGACGGCGACGTGGGTGAGCCGGCCCCACAGCGGATCGATCACGTCGGCCAGTTCGCCGAGTTCGCGTGCCAGATCGCGGGTTCGGGGCCACCAAGCGCCGTCCGGCCGTCCGAAACGGCTGGCGGGCCCGAGGACGAGGCGCGCGGTACGCGGCCGGAAGGGCACCGCCTGCGGACGAGGCCGGGTGGTGTTCAAGATCATGGTGACGGGCCTGACTGCGGGCATCCGTCCATCGATGGACGGAGCGCCCGGGGGTGGTGTTTCACCGAGGACGGGACCAGCGGCGGCGCCGGCTCGCGAAAGCCCTCGATACCTTCAGGCTACTCCTCGAGGCGCCCTGACAAGAGGCACCGGCCTCATCGGCTGGACTCCAGCCACGAGCGGGCCGGTTCCTCCACACGGGTCGTGTCCACCGTGAGTTCGAGACGGGTGCCGCCTTCACCGCCCGCGGGGTAGCTGCGTTGCTCCGTCGCGGCGAAGCTTCGGCGGAGGACCTCCGCCACTCGCCGGGCGACCTCGGGTGACGCGGCGACGACCTGGACTTCGGCGTACCCGGCGGGGGGCGCTTCCTCGGACGTCATGACGACCTCGCTGTGCGACAGGGGCGGGGTGCCGGTCACTGTACTCCGCCGTGCCTCTCGGAGACTCGGCGTACGGCCTGCTCGGACGCCGCGAAGAGTAGGCTGACAGGACCGGGGACACTCCGCGCACAGCATTCGCGCCTGTGCCGTCCTCGGTGATCGAATACGCCGGGCCGGCCGCGGCCGCCTGGCTGATGGCCGCCGCGAGCGACCCGTGCCGGACAGCGACCGCGAGCAGCCTGGTGGCGGACGCCGCGCATCTGGTGACCGCCGAGGCCGACCGCACCGGGGAAGCGGTGTGGGAGTCCGAAGGGGGACACGGAGCCGGTGCTTCCGTCACTTCTCCGTGGCATCGAGTGGCCATCGCCGCGCCGACGGACCAGCCGGAGACGGTGTGAGGGCGATGGACATCGTCGTGACGGTGATCGTGCTGCTGGCGGTCGTCGCGGCAGGCGCGTTCCTCATCCACCGGCTGAACGCTCAGCACGGGGACAGGAGCGCCGCCTTCCACTACGGCCGCGGCGGTGCGGTCGCACCGGGCCGGAAGACCACTGACGGGTCGGCCGCACGCCGCCGGGTCGCTGCGGCGAACGATGCCGGCGAGCGTCGGGACGGCGGACGCGGACGGCTGCGTCCTCGACGCCGTACCCACAGGAAACCGGCACACTAGGCCCGGACACGGGCCCGCCGGAGGGGTGCGCCGGCTTCGTGGAGGCTGGAGAGCGCCAGCCGGTACGAGGCGACCAACCCCGTCTCCGCGTAGTCCACGCCCAGTTCCCGGCAGTACCGCCGGACGATGGTGCGGGCCTTGCGCAGGTTGGGGCTGGGCATGCTCGGGAACAGATGGTGCTCGATCTGGTGGTTGAGGCCGCCGAGCACGAGGTCGGTGAACCGGCCGCCGTTGACGTTGCGCGAGGTGAGCACCTGGCGGCGGAGGAAGTCGGGGCGGTCGTCGGCCGACAGGATCGGCATGCCCTTGTGGTTGGGGGCGAAGACGGAACCGAGGTAGACGCCGAACAGGCATTGGTGGACGGCGAGGAAGGCGATCGCCATGCCGGGCGGCAGGACCCAGAACAGGGCGGTCAGGTAGACCGCGCAGTGCGCGAACAGCAGGGCGCCGTCGAGCTTCCGGTGCCCCAGCCGGCGGTTGGCCACCGCCATGCCGCTCGACACGTGCAGGTTGAAGCCCTCCAGTGTGAGCAGCGGAAAGAACAGGAACGCCTGCCGGCGGCCGAGCAGGCGGGGCAGTCCGGTGGCGGCGCGGGCCTGGTCCGGGGACCAGACGAGCAGGTCGGGGCGGATGTCGGGGTCGAGGCCCTCGGTGTTGGGGTTGGCGTGGTGACGGGTGTGCTTGTCCTGCCACCAGCCGTAACTCATGCCGATCGACGCGCCGGCGATCCGCCCGGACAATTCGCCGGCCCGGCGGCGGCGGAAGACCTGCCGATGAGCCATGTCATGGGCGACCAGGGCGACCTGCCCGTACATGACGGCCATGAAGGCGGCGATCGCCAGTGTCCACCACGAGGGGCCGACGAGGACGAACGCGGCCCACCCGGTGGCGTAGAGCACGGTCACCGCGGTGATCCGTAACGTGTAGTAGCCGGGGCGACGCCCCAGCAGTCCGGCATCCGCGATCTTCTTCGACAGCCGGGCGAAGTCGCTGCCGGGGGTGTCGGAACGCGGGGCGGGGGTGGTGGCCATGGTCATGAGGGCGAAGCTCTCTGAGAAGCGGGCGGATGACTCGGAGTGCGAGACGGGCGCAGGGACCGGGCGCGTACACGGACGTGCCTGCGACGGCGCCTACCACCGAGGGGCACGGGTTTCCCGCCCGGCGGACCCCACACGGCCGCGCGGTCCCCTTGCCGCCGCCGGGAACGGAGCTCGGACTTCTCCGTCGGTGTCGGGCACGCGGTCGTCCAGCGCGGTGGCCGTCAGGAGGGCGGCGGTTCCCTCCGTCGCGTCCGGCGGGATCACCAGCAGGTCCCAACGGCCGAGTCCGGCGGAGAGCAGGACGACCCGGTCCGGGGCGTGCGGTGAGGCGGGGGCCTTGTGCAGGCGTACGACCTGGTTGGCGACGAACATGCGTCCCGGTGCCGCCGACCAGGCCGCGGCGTCCACGGTGACGCCGGTGATGTCGCCCCACGCGCTCGGCAGCGCGGCGAGCATCTGCGGGAGCTGCGTCAGAAGGTCGCGGGAGTGCGGCCACCACACTCCGTCGGTCCGGCGCGGCAGCACGCCGCGGGGCGCGAGACGCAGGCGGACGAGGGGAAGGGGGAGGGGCAGGGTGGACGGTGCGGGTGGAACTGTGGTGATCACGTGAGTTCTCTCTGACGAGGTGGGTTGCCAGGCGGTTCGGCAGGGCGAGCAGGGCCGCACGGTGAGGGGTGGTGACCGGTCGGGCACGGCGATCGGTGAGGCGGTCCACTTGCCCTGCCCGGGCCGACGCCGGGCGCGGGCCGGTGGGGGGACGGAGCACTGAGGGTCGTGCCTGCCGCTCTTCCGGAGGACGGCGCCGACGACCACCGCGAGTTCGGGGGAAGGGAGTCGGCGGGCGTGTGCGGGGTGAAGGGGGGAGCCCGTCCCGCGTGATGGACGCCGGTGGATACCGGGGGTGGAGCCGGTCCGCCACCGGCGTGCCTGATGCCCTCGGTCTTCCCAGCCTACTCCTCGGTGCGTAAAGGCGGCGTGACGGTCGGTCAGGAGTGCCGTAGGAGCGGCGGGCGGCCCCTGCCGCGGGGTTGCGGCAGCGGTGGGCGCTCACCACCGCCGTCTCATGGCGGCGGCACGCGCAGGGCGAGCAGGGCCACGTCGTCGGTGCTGCCGGGCGGCACGTGGGCGAGCACGGCGCCGCACAGCGTGTCCAGCGGTTCGCGGGCGAGGGCGAGGGCGTGCCGGCGCAACCGGTCCAGGCCCGTGTCGAGGTCGCTGCCCGGGGCCTCGACCAGCCCGTCGGTGTACAGCAGCAGGGTGGAGCCGGACTCCAGGGGATGTGTGGCGTCCGGCCGGCCCGCGCCGGTGACCGGACCGGTGCCGAGGAGCAGCCCTTGGCCGGCTTCCAGGTAGCACGCGGTGCCGTCCGGGGAGAGGAGCAGCGGAGGCGGGTGTCCCGCACTGGTCCAGTGGAGCGTCCACGGTCCCGTGTCCGGGTCGCCCTCGACGCGGGCGAGGATCAGGGTGGCCAGCGGGACGGTGGTGATGACCGGCATGGCGGCGTCGAGGCGGTCGACGACGGCGCCGGGCGGTCCCGTGTGGTCCCAGGCCAGTGAACGCAGGATGCCGTGCAGTTGCGCCATGCCGGCCGCCGCGGTCAGGTCGTGGCCCACGACGTCACCGATGACCAGGGCGAGCGCGCCGTCCTTCAGCGTGAAGGCGTCGTACCAGTCCCCGCCGACCTGGGAGCCCGCCGGTGCGGGCTGGTAGCGGGCGGCCAGCCGGAGGCGGCCGGGCCGGGGCAGCGGAGCGAGCAGGTTGCGCTGCATGGCCTCGGCGACGGCACGCTGACGGCCGTAGCGGCGGGTGTTGTCGACGACCACGCCGACCCGGCGGCCGACATCGCCCACCGCCTCCAGGTCGCCCTCGTCGAAGGGATGTGCCGGGTCGGTGCGCACCACCGTCAGCGCCCCGGTGATCCGCTCCTCGGCGCCGAGCGGCACCGTGACGGCGGAGCTTGCGCTCACGGCACCCAGGAAGCCGCCGTGGAGGGCGACCAGAGGGGATTGTCCGGCGGCCGGGGTGACGGCTGTCACCCGCTCCTGGAGTACGGATTCACCACCGGTCAGCGCCCGGCCCAGGGGTGAGTCCTCCACCTCACCGGCGTCCTCCGGGACGGGTGCGCGCCGGCCCTCGAATCCGGCGTTCCGTCCCTCCGGACCGGTCACCGCCACACGGTGGATCTCCCCGGAGCCGGTGCGGAGATCCACCGCCGCCCAGTCGGCGAGGCGGGGCACCAGCAGGCGCACCAGGCGGGCCAGTGCCTCGTCGGTTTCCAGGGTCTGCCCGAGGACTTCCGTGATCTCGGCGACCAGGGACAGCCGCTCGTTGAGGTCCTCCAGGGCGCGCGTGCGTGCCGTTCGCTCCCGGTGGACGTGGCGGTCCCCGGTGGCATCCGTGAACAGCAGCGCCATACCCCTGACGGAGCCGTCCTCCGTCAGGGGAGAGGCGGACCAGGAGACCGCCAGCAGGCGACCGTCGCCCCGCAGGTATGTGCCACCCTCCCCGCGCGCCGCCTTCCCCTCGGCCAGCGCGTGGAGCAGTGGGCACCGGTCCCGGGGCACCTCGTTGCCGTCCGCGTCCCGGTGCAGCAGGTCGTGCGCGTCAGCGCCCCGCATCGCCGCGGTGGTGCGGCCCAGCAGCCGCTCGGCCGCCGGATTCGCGGCGACCGCCCGTCCGGCTGCGTCCAGCACCAGCAGCGCCGTGTCCAGCCGCTCGACGACCTGCCGCCAGAACCCCGGCTCGTCCGCCGGCCACCGCCCCATGTCCTCACCCACCGCATCACGCACGCACGGACCCTCCGCAGACCGGCTTTCCGTCGATGGTCCTCCGATGCGGGCCTGCTCGCAGGGCGACGGGGGCACCTGGCGCACACCGCGTCGGCACGGCCCGCCGGTCCCGGCAAGGAGTGCTCGGGCCAGGGGTCAGTCGTCCTTCCGCCGTCTGTCCCGACTCCGCGTCTCCCGGATGGGCGGCTGTTCTCCGGCGGAGCCGTGCGCAGAGCTGTCCTCGTCCCGGTCCGCGGGGGCGGCTGTCCCGGCCGGGCCGGGGTGTCGGATGCTCAGTACGACGGACGCGGCCAGGACCGTGACGATGACGGCGAGGCTGATGGGCGACGGGATCTCCGGGATGCTGCTGCTGAAGAGTTCGTGGGACGCCTGGAGGATCAGTTTCACGCCGATGAAGGCAAGGATCAGCGCGAGGCCCTTGCTGAGGTAGTGGAACCGGTCCAGCAGTCCGGCGAGCAGGAAGTACAGGGCCCGCAGGCCGAGGATGGCGAACGCGTTGCTGGTGTAGACGATGAAGGCGTCGTCGCTGACCGCCAGGACGGCGGGCACGCTGTCCACGGCGAAGACCAGGTCGGCTGCCTCGATCGCCGCGACGACGGCGAGCAGGGGGGTGGCGACCCGCTTGCCGGCTTCCCTTACGAAGAACTTCATCCCGGCGTACTCGTCCTGGACGGGTACCACCTTGCGCAGCAGCCGCACCGCGATGCTCCTGCCCGGGTCGAAGCTCTCTTCCTCCCCCTTGAGGATCTTGTAGGTGCTGTAGAAGAGGATGACCGCGAAGACGAAGAGCACCGCGGTGAACCGGCTGACCACGGCCACCCCGGCGGCCAGGAAGAGGCCCCGGAACACCAGAGCGCCCATGACGCCGAAGAACAGCACACGGTGCTGGTAGGCGCGCGGCACCTCGAAGTAGGCGAAGATCAGCGCGAAGACGAACAGGTTGTCGACCGACAGGCTCTTCTCCAGGAGCCACGCAGTGGTGTACTCCACCCCCGGCGCCGTGCCCAGGACCAGGAAGACGACCGCGCCGAAGACCAGGGCGAGACCGATCCATACCGCGCTCCAGGCGGCGGCCTCCTTGAACCGGATGACATGCGCCTCCCGGTGCGCCAGCAGGTCCACGGCCAGCGACACGACCACGGTGACGGCGAACACAGACCACAGCCAGAACGGCACGTCGAGCACGAGAGACCCCTCACGAGGGCTGGTGTGGAAGCCTGCTCCTGCAAGAATTCTGGCTCAGGTGTCCAGGCTTGTCGTCCGCACCTGCGTAATGGCTGGCCGGGCCGCCGATGGCGGCCGTAAACCCTGTGCCGCGACGCAGTCGGAGGCGGAGTCCTCGGAGACCAGCGGAATGCCGGGGGTGCCGTAGCTGTAGGCGATTCTCTCCTGTGAGGCATTGACAGGCGGACAGGCCGGTGTGCGGGCTTCTGGGTCGAACCGCCTGAGGGTGAGCGATGTCGGGGCGGCGGTGACGAGGGGTGACGTGGTGGTGCCGGCCGCGCCGCGTGCGGTCCTCGAGGTGATCCAGTCCGGGGCCATGCCTGAGCTCGCGGTAATCGTGCTCGATCCGCCGGCGCGTCGGGCCGGCGGCCGGTGTGATGGCCCGATGCGGTGGCGGCTGACGCGGCGAGCAGTTGCGGTAGCTCTGTCAGGAGGTCGTGGGAGCGCGGTCGTCAGAGGAGCCCTCGATGGCCTCGAAGATGTCGGCGTCGGTCTCCTTCTGCCAGTCGGGCAGGCCGGGCCAGTCGGCGACGTATCCGGGCTTCGGGTTCTCGAAGTGCTTGTACATCTGGGCGGTCCAGCAGGTGGCGACGAAGCGGCTCTTCTGCTCGCGGGAGAGGCGGGAGGCGTGGCGGTCGCTGAGGTCGAGGAACTGGCGCACCTGGTCGTGGACGGCGCCGGCGGCCCGGCGCTCCCACTCGGGGGTCTCTTCCCAGGGGGTGACGTAGCCGGGCTTGGGCTCGCCGGGGAAGTGCTTGCGCACTCCGGTGATCCAAGCCTCGCGGAACAGTCGGGCGCCCTCGGACTACGACATGCCTTCCCCTCTCGTCACGTCGTGCACAGTGCGTCGATCTCGGCGCCCAGCTCCGCCACACGGGCGTCGCGGGTGAGCGGGCCGAGGTCGGTTCGTAGCCCCTGAAGTTTATGGGCGACGTAACCGGAGGAGGTCGTGCGGGCGAGCCGCAGCGCCTCCCCGCCGTAGGCGAGTACCTGGTCGGGGTCCTGGCGCCGGCCGCCGATGGCCGCGAGGTCGGTCAGGACCGCACCGCGTCGCCGGAAGGACTGGCCGGAAGCGAGGACGTCCTGGCTGAGTGCGGTACTGAGAGGATGTTCCGCGACCGGCTTCGGCGGGCGGGTCTGCCCGAGTTCGTCGCGGCTCCGACCGAGCCGGAGAACTTCCTCGCGGTCATGGAGTCGGGTCTGCGCACCTACGGGCTCCCTCTCCTGGACGAGATGCTGACCGACTCCCTGTTGGTCGATCTCGGCTACGTTGATGCCGACGCCCTCAGCCGGGCCCGCGACCACGCCGAGCGGACTCCCGCGGTGCCCGACCTGCTGTGCGACACACTCGCCCTGGAAGTCGGACTGCGGAGTCTCGCATGAGCGGCCTGGACATTGCCGAACCCGGACACCTGGCAGCCTCCAACCTCTTCTACCGAGACCCAGCCCTGTACGACAGAGTGCAGTCCGACAACACCAGCGCGAGCACCTGTCGGGCGCTCGTCGACCGGCACCGCCCGGACGCCCGCAATCTGCTGGACCTGGGTTGTGGAACCGGGAGGGACCTGGAGCTGCTGGCCCGCTACTTCGACTGCATCGGCGTCGAGCTCCAGCCCGGCCTGGTCGACTACGCCCTCCGTACGCGGCCCGGCCTCGACATCCGCCTCGGCGACATGCGCACCATCCGACTCGATCACACCGCAGACGTCCTGACCTGCCTGGGAAACTCCCTCGCGTACGTGCACGACAACCAGGACATCCAGGCGGTCTTTCGAACCTTCGCAGCGCACGCCCATCCTGGGACACTCCTCGTACTCTGCTGTCCCGTAGCCCCGATCGAGCGTGATGAGCCGCAGGAAGCAGAGGTCGAGACCGGATCGGGCACGGCCTATGTGACCATCAGCTACGAGTGGGACCTGCGGGCCCAGATGAACACCATGCGGCGGCACTGGGCGTTCGGCTCAGGTGAGGAAACACGGGACGTGATCCGTCGGCGTGTTCTCGGGCCGCGTGAGCTGGAGCTGTACGCGACCCTCGCCGGCTTCGACGTCATCCAGATCACGGACGGGATCGGAGCAGGCACCTTGAACGGGCCTACCGCGTACACCGTGGCCCGGTACAGGTGATCAGGACGCGGTCGTCAGCGCCGATGGCGGGGGTCGTTCCCTGTCGGGCCGGGGGCCGACTGCGTGGTGGGCGCCGGGTGCGGGGTATGCCGGTTGGCTCGGAGGACCGTGGTGTTGCGGTCGTCGGGTAGTGAGGGCAGGTGAGCGCTGCGGCGCAGGCGCCAGACGAGGACGTCGCTCATGGATCCGGCGGAGCGTAGTTCGCGCCGTGTCGTGGCTTCGGTCAGCAGGGTGGCCGGGTCATGGCCGGCCCTCCGGGCGTCGTCGAGTGTGACGGCCAGGGCGGGCCAGCCGGACTCGGCTTGGATCTGGTCGGCCAGCTCCGGCAGCACTTGGTGGAGAAGGTTCGCCTGCTGTTGCCGGACACGTGGAGCCAGTCGCCGGCCTCGCTGGCTCAATGCTGTCATGGGCTGGACTGCGGCGGCCCGATAGGCGGCGCGGAGGTGCTCGGCGGCTTGCCGGGCTGCGGCGGCCTGCTGGCTGTGATGCTTCCTGGCGTGCCACTTCGCCGCGGCGGTCACGACGAAGAAGGCCATGTCGATGAGCATGGCCGTGGAGGCGCCGTCTTCGCCCCGGCCCAGGACCGGCCCGCTGTGGACGAGGTCACGGGCGGCTTGTCGCAGGGCCCGGTCGTGCCCGCGTACTGCCTTCACGTGGGAGCGGCTCGCGCGCTCGAACGCGGTGGCCGCATCGCGCAGTTCAGCCCGGGTGTGGGCGGCGGAGGTCTTGGCCAGCGCGTCAAGGACCTCTCCGGTCGCGGCGATCTGGGCCGCTGCAGTGCCGTCGTCGCCGTGGTCGATCACCAGCAGGGCCTGCCACGTGGCAGCCGCGGCCCGCCGCCGCGCGAACGCGGGGCCAGTCACGGGCGGCGGTGCAGGCTGATCCGGCCATGAACTGTCGATGGTGGTGGGCGTCTCCGGGGGCCGGCTCCAGCGTTCGCGGACACGGGGCAGGGACAGGTCGGGCGCCAGCTTGGAGCCTGAGTAGAAGACCGGCTCGCCGTCCTTGTTCCGGTCATCGGGGAGGGCGACCTTGTACCCGAGGAGATCGCCGGAGGGCGCGAGACGTTTGCGGACCAGCAGACCGGCGGCGGCCAGGCGGTCGAAGAACTCGTCCGTCGAGGCAGCGCCGGCCACTGCCCGGCGCACGGACTCACGAAGTTCATCCCGCGCGGTGCGCTCCCGGCCTTCCCGCCGGGCCTTGTGCCGTTCGGCGCTGGTCGGACGACGGGCCGCGGTGCCATCGCCGGTGGCGAGGCGGCGCAACCCGTAGTCGATCTCGATCACGCGGGCTTCGGCTTGGGAACGCTTGCCGTCCTGGCGGATACGGGCTTGGCGGCCGTCCTCTCGTACGACGGTGGCGATGACGTGAATGTGGTCGTCGGCGTGCCGAATCGCTGCCCAGCGGCAGGCGGCGTCGTCACCGTCGGGAGCGATGCCGGTGGCTGCGACCATTCGGCGCGCGATCTCGCCCCACTGCTCGTCCGACAGGACCGGGTCCTCAGGAGCGGCGCGTACCGACAGATGCCACACGTGCTCGGCGGGCCGTCGGTTCTTCGGCAGGGCGTTGACCGGCTGGTCGAGCAGCCGCTGGAGATCGCCGTACGTGGCGTCGGGGTCGCGCCCGGGATCAGGGGCGAGGCTGTCCCAGGCGGCCACCAGGTGCGGGTCCGTGTGTTCTTCGTGCGTGCCGGGCCCGTACAGGTAGTGGAGCAGGCCGATGGTGCGCGTGCCTCTTGCGTGGACGCGGGGGATCACCCGGCCGTCCTGTTGTCCAAGTGGTGCTGGGTGAAGGCGTCGACGCGCTTGGCGGCGCGCTGGACGGCGGCGAGGACCGCCTCTGCCTGCGGTGCGTCGGCGCCGGAGTTCAGCGCCTTGGCGACCTGGTTGAGGTTGTTGCCGAGTTGCCCGAGGTGGCGCCGCAGCGCGAACAGCTCGTGCAGCATCTCTCGCTCGCCCGCGATGTCCGCGGCGGTACGGCCGAGGTCGTGGGCGGCGTTGAGAGCGGCGCGGGCGAGGAAGCCGGCGACGCTCATGTGGCAGGTGGCGGCTGCTCGGGCGAGCAGTTGGTACTCGGCATCATTCATGCGGCAGCTGGGCTGGTGCAGGCGCTTGTTCTCGTCGCGCAGACGTTCGCGCTGCTGTATGCGGGGCTGCAAGGGCGAGGTGTGCGCGCAGTCGACGTTGTGGCTCGCGTGTGGCTCTTCCCCGCCGGCATGCGATCCGTCCTCGGTCGCATCCGGATGGATCGGCGCATCCGGGAGCCGATCCGGTCCCACCGCTCTCAGGGCGGGAGACGCAAGAGCATTGCTCCCATCGGGAGCAATGCTCTTGCACCAACTTGCTCCGCCGGAGGCCGAGATGGTGGCCTCCTGACGTGGGTCGTCGGGAGTGTGCTGATGTGGTTGGTGCATGGGTCGCTTTCAGGATGGGTGTTCTACGGCGAGAACCCGCAGTGGCGGCCGTACGCGGCTGGCACCGGGCGGGCTCGTTACGGGACCGTGTGGGGCGGACTCCAAGTTGGAGCGGTCCGCGGGGACCGGTCCTCTCTCCCTCTGCGCATCACGCTCGGGGACCGCGTGCCGCGTTCTGAGGGTCTTCGGTCCTCGGCAGGACAGGGACCCGGCGGGGCTCGGTCCTCCCCTCACGATTGACTTTCATCCGCGGTGCAGGACCGTTGTTTCCGCCCACCTGGGGGCTTTGACCTGCTGCTTTGCCAGGGGGCCGTTCCTGTATCCGGCGGGACCGTCGGGGACCGGTCCCCGCGACGTACGGGACCGGTCCCCGATGTCTGGTGAGGACCGGTCCCCACCTCGGGCGGCCACGGTCCCCGAATCGGGACGCTCGGTCCCCGCATGTGCCTGCTGTCCGGTCCCCGGCCACTGGGGACCGGTCCCCGACACCCTCGCTCGGTCCTCGACGGGGCACGAGGCCGGTCCTCGTGGCGAAAGTCTGCGCGCTCGGAGGCTGCCCTTGCGGTGTCCGGTCCTCATCGATCGTCAGGAGGAGCGGTGACGTCGTCTGTCGGGGCCCTTGAGGATGACGCGGTCGGTCATCTCCGCGAGGCGGGAGGCGACGCGGTCGCCGAGGGTGGTGCGCAGCTCGGCGGTGGGGAGGTTGGTGGTGATGAGGGTGGGGAGCAGGTGCTCGTACCGGTGGTTGATGAGCCGGTAGGTCAGCTCCTCGGTCCACTCGCTGGTCTTGGCCGCACCGAGGTCGTCCAGAAGCAACAGCGGGCTGCGGGCCAAGGTCTGCAGGTCGCGTTCGGCGTCGTGGCCGGCACGGGGACGCAGGCGGGCATACAGGTCGGCGGTGGTGACGGCTTCCCAGCGCAGGCGGACCCCGCGGGTGAGGAGGGCCCGGACGGCGCCGTACGCCTGATGCGTCTTGCCCGTGCCGGTGGGGCCGGCGATCAACAGGGAGGGACCCTCGGCGATGCCGGGCCCGCTGGGGCCGGGGCGTCCGGCATGGGCGATGTGGTCGGCCCAGGCCGTGATCTGAGGGTGGTCGGCGAGGGCGCGGCGGTAGCGGGCCGGGATGCGGGCGTCGGCCAGCTCCAGGGCGGTGACGGGTTCGGCGGGCGGCTCCGCGGCTACGGCGCCGGAGTCGATGCCGCGGCCCGCCAGGATGCCGTTCAGACGGTCGGCGAGGGGGCCGACGTGCTGGGGTTCGCGGATGAGAGTGGAGGTCAGAGCTGTTCTCCGTAGGCGGCTTCGACATCGGCGGGGTTTGTCCACGTCCTGTGGACGACGGACTGGGCGAGGGTGGCGTTCATGGCCTCGTGCACCAGGCTCGGCAGGATGCTGGGGTGCCTGCCCTTGGTCCTGTGGAGGACGAGCCCTGCCCTGATGTGGTCGGGAGCGATGCCTTCGGCGAGCAGCTTGCGCACCTCTCGGCCGAGATGCCCCAGGACGTCCTGGGGCGGGCGGTGGGCGCATGCCGCGCTGTATTCGGCGATGAGCTGCTTGGCCGAGACGGTGTTGGCCGCAGGGGCGCTTGCGCCCCCCGAAGGGGTAGATCCTAGATCCATGATCCTAGGTCCTAGATCCGGACCGTGAGGTGTCACCGCGGCCTCAAGCACGCGTCCCTGAGGTTCACGTGAGGGCTCACTGAATCTCGCCTGACCTGCGGTTTTGCTGGTGGTGTCCAGTTGGGCCGAGGGGCCATGCGGGTTCCGTGCCCCTTCACTGCCACCTCCCTGAGGGTTCGGCGCATGGTCCGCGACGGCTCCGTGCGTTACGGACGGCACGGGTGCCACGGCCTCGATCGCCTCGGTGCCGACCGGGGCACCCTCCGGAGCGTTGTGGCGAGGGCAGGCCGGGATGCGGCTCTTGCTGGCCCGGTTGATTTTCTGGTGCTCGTGCCACTTGACGATGTGCAGGTAGCGCTTGTCGTCCGGGCCCTTGTACCGGCAGACCAGGCCGGCGTCGGCGAGCTGGGCGAGATCCTTCTCGACCTCGGCGGGAGTGTGCTCCGGCCGCAGAACCCACAGCTGACCGGCGATGATCGCCGCGTGGTCGCGGTAGCGGCCCTGGTCGTCGACCTGGGTGAGCAGACCGAAGAAGGTGCGCTCGGCGGTCAGGGTGACGACGGCGAGGGATTCGGAGACGAAGGCTTCGGGCTTGATGGTGCGGATCCGTGCCAAGAGCGGAGTGTTCCTCACTCGGTGGCCGATGGGCGGGCACCCATGGCTCACCGTCGGTCGTGACGGTAGAGGCGGGCGAGTTGGTCGGCCGTTGACGCGAGGCTGGCTGAGAGCCGGTCGCGCTTTTCCGGGGGTGTCGTCAACATAGCCACACCCGGGCGGCACAAGTCCAGCCCTGACCTGTCGAATCTCTGTCGGCAGAAAGGCCGTCGGGAATCGAGGCGGCGAGGGCGGTGTGAAAACGGTAGGTCACGATCGGCGGTTGACCAAATAGTTGTTCTGGGCGTCAAGCCAGAAGGATCACACCGGCAAGGCGTTGACGTCCGGTGAGTGGCGAAGCTACAACACAACACCCCACGTCAGAGATGCTTTCGAGCACTGCTCGGGCCGCCGTCACGGGGAACCCATCGACGAAATGGCCACCCGCCTGCCAAACGCACGGCGGCGCAACATAGCCGACGATCGCCGGTTAACCAAACCGGCGAACACAGCCGAGAATTGGAGTCATGGCAGCACGTTCACTGGAAATCGGCGCAGCCGGGATAAGGGCCGCCCGCACGATCGAAATTCTCCGCACCGAGCGCGGCCTCTCCCAGCGAGAGCTGGCCGCTCGCGTCACCGCCCTTGGCCGGCCAATGTCCAACACGATGCTGTCCCGCATCGAACGCGCTCAGCGCCGCTGCGACGTCGACGACCTGCTCACCCTCGCGCAGGCACTTCGCGTCCCGGCCCGCGCCCTGCTCCAGGACTCCGCGATCTGTTGAAGCCACCTTCGGTCCGCCGTGCCCGCTCCAGTTCCCGACCTCGGTAAGGAAGCCTCACCGTTGCACCGACTCGCAATAGCCCCGGCCCGTTGCCCTCAGCAGCACAGCCGAAAGGGGGCGGTCGCCCATGACTGACCGCCTTCTGACGGTGGCCGAAGCCGCCGAACTGCTCGGTACCGGCGAACGGTTCATCCGCCGCCTGATCGCCGAGCGTCGCATTCGCTACGTCAAGCTCGGCCGTCCCGTGCGCGTCCCCGAACGTGCCGTCACCGAGTACATCGAGGCGCGCACGGTCGAGCCGACCCGGCGCACCCGCACTCGGTACGGGAGGGCCGCCTGATGCCGACACGCAAGCCCCCGCGTCGTCGGGAGTTCGGCACCGTACGCAAGCTCCCGTCCGGTCGATGGCAGGCCCGCTACCTGGGCCCGGACGGGCAGCGCCACAAGGCCCCCGAGACCTTCGACACGAAGACCGACGCGCAGGACTGGCTGAACCTGGTCCGCGCCGACATCGAGCGTGACCACTGGCGTGACCCGGACGCCGGCGCGATCAACTTCGAGAAGTACGCCCTCCGCTGGGTGGAGGAGCGCGGTCTGGCCCCGACCACGGTCGACCGCTACGACGGCCTGCTACGCCTGCACCTCCTGCCGGCCTTCGGCAGCAAGGACCTGGACGAAATCACACCGCCTTCCGTCCGCACCTGGCGAGCCGAGCGGCTCAAGGCAACGGGTGCCACGACGGTCGCCAAGTCGTACCGGCTGCTGAAGGCCATCCTGCAGACCGCGGTCGATGACGACCTCCTGCGGACCAACCCGTGCCGGATCAAGGGCGCCGGTCGGGAGGAAGCCGACGAGCGGCCGACCGCCACCGTGGAGCAGGTCTTCGACCTCGCCGACGCCATGGGTCCGCGCTGGCGCCTGATGGTCCTGCTCGGCGCTTTCGCCTCGCTCCGCCCCGAGGAACTGGCCGAGCTGCGCCGCCGCAGTGTCGATCTCGACGAATGCTCCCTGCGGATCACGCATGCGTCACCGGAGCTGACGAACGGCAGGAGGGTCACCGGCGATCCCAAGTCACGAGCGGGCAAGCGCACCGTGTACCTGCCCGACTTCCTCCTGCCCGAGCTTCGTCGCCACGTGCAGTGGTTCGCCGAGAAGGAGCCGGACGGGCTCCTCTTCGTCGGGGAGAAGGGCGCCCCGTTCCGTCGCTCGACCTTCGGACGGAAGTGGCGCAAGGCCAGGGCGAAGGTGGGGCTGCCCGACAACTTCCGCTTCTACGACCTCCGGCACACCGGGAACACCCTTGCCGCCGACACCGGCGCCAAGCTGAAGGACCTCATGGTGCGCGCCGGCCAGTCCTCGGAGCGGGCCCAGCTCATCTACCAGCACTCGACGGCCAAGCATCAGCGGAGGCTGGCCCGGGGGATCGATGCCGAGGTGCGGGCAAGGCTCAGCGAAACACCACCAGGAGCGCGGGGAGGTGCTCGCGAGGCGTAAATATCGCCTGCCCTCGTTCCGGGTACCGGCTTTCAGCTGGTACCTCGTGTGGGAGGGCAGGCGAAATCCGCCCTTCGCCCCTGCCTCTCCGTACTTCCTGTAGCGTCCTGAGGTGCGCAGCTGGGATGCTGGGAGCTGAAGATCTCGCGAGGGCTGGAGGGAGTGGACCATGGCGTACTCGACTCGCATGGCTGCGGCTCTCTCCGGAGCCACCACTGGGCAACTGCGCTCATGGCGGCAGGACCGAGGCAATGGACCGATCCTCTGCCCTGAGCTTGCGGCCAAGCCCGCTCTGTACTCCTTCCGGGATGTCCTGGCGCTACGGGCGTTCGCGATCCTCCGACAAGACGTATCGCTGCAGAAGATCCGCAAGGCTCTGGTCACGCTCAAGCGATTCGGCGAGTTCGAGCACCTGTCCAGCTACTCCCTGGTCGCCGAGGACGACTCCATCGTCCTTGTGGGCGACAACAATGACGATCACGCAACTGACCTCGTCAAGCATCCCGGACAGCGGGTCATCGCGACCATGGACGACATCCTCCAGGAGTTCGCGCCCCGCGCCGGCGTCGTGGTCCCACACCTTCTGCGGCCCAAGCAATACGTCAGTGTGGACCCGGAGACGCAAGGAGGGCAGCCGGTCATCACCGGCACTCGCGTCCCGTTCGACGCCGTCGCCGAGCTGGTGGAGGATGGCGTCCCCCCTGAGGACATCGCCCACTACTATCCCGGCGTGACTGCGGAGGCGGCCCGCGATGCGGTGTCCTTCGCGCTGTATGTGGACAGCTACAGCCCGGGACCGCGCGCTGCCTGATGCGAATCCTCATCGACGAGAACGTCCCGGTACAGATGCTGGAGATGCTCAGGCGGCTGCTGCCCGGGCACGACGTGCGCCATGTCAGCGAGATCAAGTGGACGGGGAAAAAGGATCTGGCCCTCCTCCCTGACGCCGCGAAGAGAGGCTTCGAAGCCTTCCTCACCAAGGATGGGCGTCAGCTGGAGGACCCGTCGGAGACGACCGCCATCAAGAAGTCCGGCATGCACCACATCCGGTTCAGTCACGGTCACAAGGGCATGGCCGGCCTGGGTCTGGCCATGGGCGCTGTGATCGCCGCCATGCCTTTGATCGTCCGTGAACTTGATACGGCGGAAGGCCAGCAGCTCATCCACATCAAAGGTCTGAACCCGGGCAGTAAGCAGCGGTTCGATCTGGTCGATCCTGCCAAGGAACCGCCTCGCTACTGGCCGCGATAATCCCGTCCGCCGACCCTGCCTGCACGCTCTTGGCCGCCTGGCGCAGCCCTGGGGAGTCTGGCTACGTCGAGGAAGACAACCGGGAGTTTCGGGTAACGAAGCTAAACGGATCCTACTCGCCGCCCATTGGGCATGGCTCGTGCGAACTCTCCTTTTGCTGGAGCAACTTCACCCATACCGCATCGCCAGGTGGCGCAGGTCACATTAACAGTGTCTCGCCATTCGAGATGTTTCGATGCTGCTGTCGATAGGGCGGCGCTTTAGGGCCCCTGGGTGGTCCTTGAAAAGGGATTTAGGGCACGCGGAGGGCACAAGACCATCAAATTGGTCTAGACAATAAGCAAGGCCCAGGTTGATGACCTGGGCCTTCTTCATGGAGCGGGTGACGAGAATCGAACTCGCGCTCTCAGCTTGGGAAGCTGATGTTCTACCATTAAACTACACCCGCGTAAGATCCCGACCCCGTCGAATCCACGGTGTCCGGACGCTCGCTCACTCTACCCCATGTCAGGCCCCCGGTGCTCAGGACCCGGGGGCCTGACTCCGTTTCAGGGCGTGGATGCGGCTGCGGGGGGCAGGTGTTGGGGCGTACCGTGAAGCCGTGGCGCGCGTGCGGGGTGCCGCCTGGAGAGCCGTTCCTTTGATCCCGTAATGTGGCTTTTGGCGTCAGGGCAGTTGGCCGGACGCGGCCTCTTGGGGAAGGGACTCTTGGACTTGATGGAGCGCACCGTCGTCCGCTGTGCCGATGGGCACGTGTTCACCGCCGCCTCGTTTCCGATGCAGCAGGCCGAGCGACTCGGCCCCGGTCGGCTCCTGCGGTGTCCGCGCTGTGCGCGGCTCCGCAGTGTCGTGCCGGTGAGTCTTCAGAAGCGGTAGCGGCGGGGTAACAGCGGGGGCGCGTGGGGCGGCCGATTGTGGCCGGTCCGCGCGCCTTGCGTATTCTCGGGGCGTGCTTCTCTCTGACAAGGACATCCGGGCCGAGATCGACGCCGGACGGGTGCGTATCGATCCCTACGACGACGCCATGGTGCAGCCGTCCAGCATCGACGTACGCCTCGACCGCTACTTCCGGGTGTTCGAGAACCACCGGTACCCCCACATCGACCCCTCCGTCGAGCAGGCGGACCTGACCCGGCTCGTGGAGCCGGAGGGGGACGAACCGTTCATCCTGCATCCCGGTGAGTTCGTGCTGGCCAGCACGTACGAGGTCATCACGCTCCCCGACGACCTCGCCTCGCGGCTGGAGGGGAAGAGCTCGCTGGGGCGGCTCGGGCTGGTGACGCACTCCACCGCCGGGTTCATCGACCCCGGGTTCTCCGGGCACGTGACCCTCGAGCTCAGCAACCTCGCGACGCTCCCGATCAAGCTGTGGCCCGGCATGAAGATCGGGCAGCTGTGCATGTTCCGGCTCAGCTCGCCGGCCGAGCACCCGTACGGCAGCGAGCGGTACGGGTCGCGGTACCAGGGGCAGCGGGGGCCGACGGCCTCGCGGTCCTACCTCAACTTCCACCGGACGCAGGTGTGAGCGGCGTGCGCGAGAACCTCAGTTACGAGCAGTTCGGCGTCGCCGTCCGCGAACTCGCCCAGACGATCGCCGACGACGGGTACGAGCCCGATGTGGTGCTGAGCATCGCGCGCGGCGGTGTCTTCGTGGCCGGCGGGCTCGCCTACGCGCTCGACTGCAAGAACATCCACCTGGTCAACGTGGAGTTCTACACCGGGGTGGGGACGACCCTCGAGATGCCCGTCATGCTCGCGCCCGTGCCCAACGCCATCGACTTCACCGACAAGAAGGTGCTGATCGCGGACGACGTCGCCGACACCGGCAAGACGCTCAAGCTCGTGCGCGACTTCTGCCTCGACGCCGTCGCCGAGGTGCGCAGCGCCGTGATCTACGAGAAGACGCAGTCGCTGGTGAAGTGCGAGTACGTCTGGAAGCGCACCGACGAGTGGATCAACTTCCCGTGGAGTGTCTTGCCTCCAGTACGTAAGTCGGGCGAGGCGCCAAAGGAAAACAAGGAAGCGCTCTGACCTCCGGGGTTCCGTCGCCGAAACCAGAGCCCATCTGGACCGAAAGTGACGGGTTGCGTACTCTCCGGGCATGGAGTGGGGGACTCTGGCGGTTGTCGGACTTGGGGCGGTCCTCGGTGTTGGTGCCACCTTGGTCACCGATGGACTTCGTTCCAGGCGGGAGCAGGAACAGCAGTGGGTGGAGGCGAAGCGGGCCGTTTATGTGCGT
Source organism: Streptomyces sp. 13-12-16 (assembly GCF_002114215.1). Classification (GTDB taxonomy): domain Bacteria; phylum Actinomycetota; class Actinomycetes; order Streptomycetales; family Streptomycetaceae; genus Streptomyces. The sequence goes on from NZ_NCTE01000078.1 coordinate 32,241, forward strand.
TTCCTGGCTGCTCTGGCGCAGGCGCACAGTCGTATGACAGTGGCTGCATGGCGTGAGCAACCCGGGCTCGGTCGACAGCAAGCGGTCCACGACGCTTTCTTAAGTGATCCGCAACATAGTGACGCCAAGTCGGTTCTCCGTGAGCTGGCGATAGCTGCACCTGACCGCGTCTACCGGGCGGCCACGTCAACATATGAGCAGCTGCGGGCGGCCCGCGATGTGCTGGCTGTGCATCCAGCTGGAACCGAATCGAGCGAGTATCAGCAACTGATAAGACCGTTCTTCGCTGCCTTGGAGGACCTGCAACGACTGATGCGGGACGATCTGCGGTCACCAGCGTCTCGTCGGTCCTGACCTGTTGGGCTGGAGCCCACTGGCTCAGATCCTTCTGGAGCGTCCAGCCGCCGGTCGTCAAGCGGTCCGGTCAGGTGCTCGACGCCTGAGGGCGGTGAGAAGGAAAAGGAAGAGGGGCTCCCGGCACCGGGAGCCCCTCTTCACTTCGTGCGCGTTCGCGTCAGAACGTGCCCAGCTTCACGATCGACAGCAGGGCGACCAGCTGGATCGCCGAGGCGCCCAGGGCCTTCGGCCAGGGGAGGTCGTGGGAGCGGCTGACCATGATCGTGAGGAGGGCGCCGGCCGCCACCCAGGTGGCCCAGCCGAGGATCTGGACGAAGGAGGCGTCGCCGCCGGCGAACATGGCGAAGACCAGGCGGGGCGCGTCCGTGATGGACATGATCAGCATGGAGAGGCCGACGGTGGGCTGCCAGGCGCCGTTGCCGCCGAGCTGGCGGGCCAGGGTGTGGGTGACCACGCCGAGGATGAAGGCGCTGAGCACCATCGCGACGGCCGTCGTCAGGACGATCGGGATCGCGTTCGACAGCGTGGCGTTGATCGCGTCCTCGCGCGCGGTGTCGAAGCCGAAGACGGCGAGCAGGCCGTAGAGGAAGCTGACGACGAGGGCGGGGCCCCACATCGAGTAGTCGCGCATCTGGTGGAACGTCTGGGCGGGGGCCAGGACGATGCCCTTGAGCAGGTCCTTCCAGCGCAGGCGGGGGCCGGCCGGCCCGGGGTCCGGGGCCGCGCCTGCGTGGTAGGCGTCGCCCTGGTGGTAGGGGTCCTCGTTGATCGAGAAGGCCTGGGTGTGCCCCGGGTTGTTGGCCGCGTACGGGTCGTGCGGGGCGCCCTGGGCGCCGTGCGGGTACGCGCCGTCGCCGAAGTACTCCGGCTCGCCGTGACCGCCGGGCCCGCCCGGGCCGCCGTTCGTCTGCGGCCAGCCGCCGCCACCGCCACCGCCGTGGCCGTACGACGGCTGCTGCGGGTACGGCTGCGGCGCCTGCGGGTAGCCGTACGACGGCCCCTGCGGCGTCTGCTGCCCGTGCGGGGGGTGTTGCGGTCGCGCGTGAGGAGCGCCGTTGTTGTTCCGGCCGCGTCCGATCCTGAATCCAGCCACGTCCTCGAACGTACCTGGTCCCGGGCGGTCGTGTGCCGGGCCCCGGCTTCAGGGCCCGGCTTTGCTGCCGAGCTGTGACATCCCCTAAGGGTCGGTCAGCCGCCGAGGACCGAGCCGAGGTGGGGGGTGCCGGTGGCGGAGACGCCCGTCGTGCCCGTGCCGAAGCTGAGGGAGCCCGTGGTCGTCAGGCCGTTCGCCGAGCCGCGCAGGGACCAGACCGAGCCGTCCCCGGAGTTCTCGCCCGGCGCGGACAGGGACAGGTCGGCGCGGCCGTCGCCGGTGTGGTCGGTGAGGACGACGCGGGCGCCGAAGAGGTCGCCGTCCTCGGAGGCGCCGGGGACGCCCGCGGTGTTCTGGGTGTAGTACTGGTTGCCCTCGGTGGTGAGGCCCGAGGCGGAGCCGTACAGGACGGTGACGGCGCCGGCCCCGTCGTTCTCGCCCGCGGCGCCGACGGCGAGGTCGGCGTAGCCGTCGCCGTCGATGTCGCCGACGCCGACGCCGCTGCCGAAGCGGTCGCCGGTCTCGGAGGCCCCGGGGACGCCGGCGGTGTCCTGGGTGAGGACGAGCGGGGCGCGATCGGCGTCCAGGCCCTCCGGGCCGCCGTAGACCACCGTGACCTTGCCGCCCTTTGCGCCCCCGGCGTCGGCGGAGGTCTCCCGGTCGTTGCCGACGGCGAAGTCCGGGTGGCCGTCGCCGTCGATGTCGCCGGCCGCGGAGACGTACCCGGCCGGCATCCGCTGGAGCCAGTCCGTGTAGTTGCCGATCCGCAGGTCGGCCAGGGAGGTGGCCGCGTCGCCGGTCTGCTCGGCGAGGCTGTGCAGGGCCACCGGGCCGCGGCCGTCGCCGGGGACGTCCGCGGAGGTGAGGTGGGTGACTCCGGGCGAGGAGAGCCCGTACCGCGAGCCGGAACCGCCGTTGTGCGCCCCGGTCCTGGTGATCGGCCCGTTCACGACGGACAGGGTGATCGGGCCGGTGGAGCCGACGACGACGTCGGGGTCGCCGTCGTCGTCGAAGTCGCCCGTGGCGAAGGCCTGGCCGTAGTGGTCGTAGTCCGTGTCGAAGAAGCTGAAGAGGGAACGGGCGCCGGACAGGCCGGACTTGGAGCCCCAGACGACGACGGCCGTGCCGCTGCCCGCGTCGCCGGTGACGTCCTCGCCGGGGACGCCGACCAGGAGGTCGGCGTAGCCGTCGGTGTTCAGGTCGGCGGAGGCCACGGCGGCACCGAAGGCGTCGCCGGCCTCGGCGGCGCCGGGGACCCCGGTGGTGTTCTGGGTGATCAGGGTGCGGGCCGAGGTGTTCGGGCCGCCGGCGCCGCCGTACACGACGGAGACGGCGCCCGCCTTCGCGTGGCCGTCGACGGTGGCGTCCGGGGCGCCGATCGCGAGGTCGGTGCGGCCGTCGCCGTTGAAGTCGTACGGGACGGCGGCCGTGGCGGCGTGCGCGGCGGGGGCCGTGAGGGCGAGCGGGGTCAGGGTGGCCGCGGCGAGGGCGATCGCGGCGGTGCGCAGGCGCATGGGGGACCTCGGTGCGGTGTGCGGGAGCGGGCGGGGGGTCACTGGGCGATCGTCCAGCCGAAGTCGGCGCCGCCCTGGAGGGAGACGCCGCGGGCGGAGAGGAACAGGGCGTTGGAGGTGGTGAGTCCGGAGGCGGTGCCGCGCATGACGGTGACGGCGCCGTAGCCGTTCTCGTAGCCGGCGCCGGCGACGAGGTCGGCCTTGCCGTTCTTGTCGAGGTCGACCAGGCGCACGGAGATGCCGAAGGCGTCGTTGGTCTCGTTCGCGCCGGGGACGCCCGCGGTGTCCTGGGAGTACTGCTTGGCGCCCTTGCCGGTCAGGCCGGAGGCCGAGCCGTACAGGATGGTCACCGTGCCGGTGTCGGGCGTGGTGCCCAGGTCCTCGCCCTGGGCGCCGACCGCGATGTCGGCGTAGCCGTCGCCGTTGACGTCGCCCGCGCTCAGCGCGGCGCCGAAGAGGTCGCCGTACTCGCCGCCGCCGGGCACGCCCTCCGTGTCCTGGTGGATCACGGTCGGCTTCTGGTCGGGGTCGGGGCCGTCCGGGCCGCCGTACCAGACGGTGATCTGGCCGCCCTTGTGGCCGTTGACCGAGTTGCCGTCGCTCGGGTCGCCGTAGTCGCCGAGGACGAGGTCGCCGTAGCCGTCCTTGTCGACGTCGGCGATCACGCCGTTCGAACCGTCGGCGTGCGGGAGCTCGACCCGGGCGTAGTCGGACTCGGGGTGGGCGTCCCAGTTGCCGGGGTCGTGGCGGAAGTAGCTGATGTCGCCGGCCGGGTCGCCGTCGACGCCGAACGGGTAGACGCGCTCGGCCTTGCGGTCGCCGGTCATGTCGCCCGCGAACACCTCGTAGGTGGAGCCGAGTTCGTCGACGCCCTGGTGGCTCACGGGGGCGCCGGTGCGGGTGAAGGGGCCGTTGTGGAGGTGGGTGTGGCTCTGGCCGGTGACGGTCACGTCCGTGTCGCCGTCGCCGTCGAAGTCGCCGGTGGCGATGCCGGAGGAGTAGCCGCCCCACTCGGAGAGGCCGGACGGCTGGGGCAGTCCCGAGCCGCCGGACAGGCCGGACTTGCCGCCCCAGAGGACAGTGACCGAGCCGACGCCGTCGCGGTCGCCGATGGCCTCGTACTGGGAGCCGACGACGAGGTCGGAGTAGCCGTCGCGGTCCAGGTCGGCGGCGGCCATGCTCTGGCCGAAGCGGTCGCCGCTCTCGGCCGCGCCCGGGACGCCGGTGGAGTTCTGGGTGATCACGGTCTTCTTCGCGGCGGAGACGCCGGAGGACGAGCCGTAGAGCACGACGACGGCGCCGGCGCTCTGGACGGAGCCCACGTCGGCGCTGGCCGCGCCGATGGCGACGTCCCGGTACCCGTCGCCGTTGAAGTCGCCGGCCAGGCCGGAGGCGGCGGCGGCCGAAGGAACCGACAGGGCGAGCAGGCCGCCGGTCAGTGCGACGGCGGTGGCGGTGGCCAGGGCGAGACGCGCGGGGCGCTGGTGCATGCGGGGTTCTCCTGCGGGGGCCGGACGCGGGCGGCGTGCCGGAAGGACGAGAGGGACGTGCCGTGGTGGTGCGGAGGCGGCGTGCGCGCGCACGGCTCGTGATCGAGAACCGTAGAGGGCCGGTGCGCGCGGTGCGCGGGATTTTCGTGCGCCGCGGGCCGGCACCGACGGAGCGGGCCGGGACCGGTGTCGCGGGCCGGAATCAGCGCTGCGGGCCGGGACCGGCGTCGCAGGTCAGGACCGTTGCCGCGGGCGAGGGCCGTTGCCGCGGGCCGGGGCCGGCGGGGGGGGCCCGG
>NZ_NCTE01000007.1 GCF_002114215.1 Streptomyces sp. 13-12-16
CGGACGCCCGCTCCGGCGTGCCGCGTCCGGTCGCCCGGGAGGAACCGGCGCCGGGGACACGCCGTACGCCGTCCTGACGTACCGCCTCCGCCGGCGAGGGCGGCTCCGGGCCGGGGCCGCCCTCCCGGTCCGGCGGACGGCGGTTTCCGCCGGTACGGGTTCCGGCGCCGTGGCCGGGCCGCGGCGGTGGTGTCCGCGGATGCCCCGGTAACCTGCGTCCTCATGATGCGCGTGTGGGTCCTGCCGGTGTTGTCGGTGCTCTGCGGCTCGGTCGCCGCGGCCGGGCTGGTCCTCGCCGGCCGTCCCGGTGCGGCCATGGCCCTTCTGCTGGCTCTGTCGGCGTTCGCGGGCCTGAACTCGCCCCTTTTCTTCCCGAGGTCGATCGGCGCTTCGGAGGCACGACGCCGCAGCGCGGTCGACGGCCGGCCGGTCGTCTTCTGGCGGCCCGGCTGCATGTACTGCCTGCGGCTGCGCGTCCGACTGGGCCGGGCCGCCGGGCGGTTGCACTGGGTGGACATCTGGCGTGACCCGGACGGAGCGGCAGCGGTGAGGGCGGCCAACGACGGTGACGAGACCGTGCCGACGGTCGTCGTCGGGGGCCGGCCGCACGTCAACCCGGATCCCGCGTGGGTCCGCGAGCAGCTCTCCCCTCCGTCCGCGCCGTAGGAAGCCGGAGCGGTACCGCAAGTACCGGACCCGGGAGTGCCCGTTCCTCTCCCCGGCCGGCCGGGGCGCGGGCGCGGCTGTCCACCAGCCGGTCGCCGTCCAGGTGTGAAGCGTGTGCCAAGAACCGCCGTTCCGGTGCCCGGTGGCCGTAAGATCTAGTGATCTCGTGGGGGTGGTCATGCGCAGGCAGCGTCCCGGTACACCGACGCTGGAGGAGGTGGCCGCGCTCGCCGGTGTGGGGCGGGGCACCGTCTCCCGCGTCGTCAACGACGCGGCGGGCGTGAAGGATTCGACGCGCCGTGCCGTGCAGCGCGCCATCGCCGAGCTGGGGTACGTCCCCAACCTGGCGGCCCGTTCGCTGGCGGGCCGGCGTGCCGACGCCGTCGCGCTGGTCATGACGGAGCCGGACTGGCGGCAGTTCGGTGAGCCGTTCTTCTCGGAGATCGTCCGCTCCGTCGGCGACGCGCTGACCGACACCAAGGTGCAGCTGCTGCTCACCCTGGTGCGTACGGACGCCGAGCGGCAGCGCCTCGTGGAGTACGCACGCGGCGGCCGGGTCGACGGTGTGATGCTGATGTCCGTGCACGCCGAGGACGCGTTGCCCGACATGCTGGCCGAAGTGGGGCTGCCCACCGTCCTGCTGGGGCGGCGCTCGGGCGAGGAGAGCGTGACCTACGTCGACGCGGACAACACCGGCGGCGCCCGCGGCGCGGTGGCGCACCTGCTGGGTCTCGGCCGCCGCTCGATCGCGACCATCACCGGGCCGCTCGACATGTACGTGGCCCAGTGCCGGCTGCGCGGTTACCGCGAGGCACTGGAGCGGGCGGGCGCCGAGAGCAGGTCGGCCTGGACCGTCGAGGGGGACTTCTCGGCGGACAGCGGACGCCGGGCGATGGCCGAACTCATCGAGCGTGCCCCGGAGATCGACGGTCTGTTCGCCGCGTCGGACACCATGGCCGCGGGCGCGCTCGACACCCTGCGCGCGGCGGGACGCCGGGTGCCGGAGGACGTCGCGGTGATCGGGTTCGACGACTTCCCGCTCGCCCAGCACACCGCTCCGACGCTGACGACGGTGCGCCAGCCGCTGGAGGAGATCGGCCGGACGATGGTGCGGCTGCTCCTGGAGGAGATGGAGGAGCCGGAGGTGGCCTGGCGGCACGTCATCCTCCGCACGGAACTGGTGCTGCGCGGCTCCGCCTGACCCGCCCTCCCCCTTCCCCACGACTTCCCCACGAGCCCCACGGGGCACGGCGTCATCGAATGTTTCGGGAGCGCTCCCGAGGCGGACGCCCCTTGTGGATCAACTCTCTGACCTGCGTCTTCGAATTTAATTCGACAGTTTCCCGCGCACAGCCTTGTCAGGGACATGGGTAGCTCCTACAGTCCCGTTCCGAAACACCAATGGGAGCGCTCCCATCAATGGGGAGAGGGGAGCGCTCCCTCCCGGTCGCCCCCGCACCCTCTTGGAGAGGCCCCCGCATGCGACGGTTACCGCACCACACCCGGGCCCTGCGCGGCCTGTTCGCGACGCTCCTCACCGCTCTCGCCGTGGTCGCGGCGCTGGTGACCGCGACAGCGCCGGCCCAGGCCGACACCACGATCTGCGAACAGTACGGTTCGACCACCATCCAGGGGCGCTACGTCGTCCAGAACAACCGCTGGGGCACCAGCGCCACCCAGTGCGTCACCGCGACGGACACCGGGTTCCGCCTCACCCAGGCCGACGGCTCGGTGCCCACCAACGGCGCCCCGAAGTCGTACCCGTCGGTCTTCAACGGCTGCCACTACACCAACTGCTCGCCGGGAACCGCCCTCCCCGCGCGGATCAGCTCGATCTCCAGCGCGCCCAGCAGCATCTCGTACGGCTATGTCAGCGACGCCGTGTACAACGCCTCGTACGACATCTGGCTGGACCCGACGCCCCGGACCGACGGCGTGAACCGGACCGAGATCATGATCTGGCTGAACAAGGTGGGCCCGATCCAGCCGATCGGCTCCCAGGTCGGCACGGCCACCGTGGGCGGGCGCACCTGGCAGGTGTGGTCGGGCGGGAACGGCTCCAACGACGTGCTGTCGTTCGTCGCGCCGTCGGCGATCAGCAGCTGGAGCTTCGACGTGATGGACTTCGTCGAGGAGACCGTCGCCCGTGGAATGGCACAGAACGACTGGTACCTGACGAGCGTCCAGGCCGGCTTCGAGCCCTGGCAGAACGGCGCCGGGCTCGCGGTGAACTCCTTCTCCTCCACCGTCAACACCGGCGGCGGCAACCCCGGGGAACCCGGTGGCCCGGCGGCGTGCACCGTGTCGTACGCCACGAACGTCTGGCCGGGCGGCTTCACCGCCGACGTCACCGTGAGGAACACCGGTTCGTCCGCCGTCGAGGGGTGGAAGCTCGCCTTCACCCTGCCCTCCGGGCAGCGCGTCACCAACGCCTGGAACGCGTCCGTCAGTCCCTCCTCGGGCGCGGTCACGGCGAGCGGGCTCGGCGGCAACGCGCGGATCGCGCCCGGCGGAAGCCAGAGCTTCGGCTTCCAGGGAACCTACAGCGGCACCTTCGCCCGGCCGAACGGATTCAGCCTGAACGGCACCGCCTGCACGGCCGCCTGACCCGACCGGCGGGCCGCACACCCGCCGTGTCCCCCGACCCGGGGCCCGCTCCTCCTTCCTGCGCCGACAGGACGGGCCCCGGGGCCCGTCCCTCGAACTCCCCGCCCGTCCGGTTGACGCCCCTCCCCGACGGGCGGGGCTTCCACCTCCCGCCACTCCCCGACCCATCCACTACCGGCACAGGAGATCCCCATGCTCTTACGACGGAGATTCGTCTCCCTGGCAGCAGTACTGGCCACCCTCCTCGGAGGGCTCGGCCTGAGCTTCCTCTGGCAGGACGACGCGCGGGCGCACGGCGTGGCGATGATGCCCGGATCGCGCACCTACCTCTGCCAGCTGGACGCCCTCACCGGCACCGGCGGGCTGGACCCGAGCAACCCGGCGTGCCGGGACGCGCTGAACCGGAGCGGCTCGACGGCGCTGTACAACTGGTTCGCCGTCCTCGACTCCAGAGCGGGCGGGCGGGGCGCCGGCTATGTGCCGGACGGGACGCTCTGCAGCGCCGGTGACCGCTCCCCGTACGACTTCTCCGCCTACAACGCGGCCCGCGCGGACTGGCCCCGGACGCATCTGACGTCCGGAGCGACGGTCAAGGTGCAGTACAGCAACTGGGCCGCCCATCCCGGTGACTTCCGGGTCTACCTCACCAAGCCCGGCTGGTCGCCCACGTCCCAGCTCGGCTGGAACGACCTGGAGCTCATCCAGACCGTCACCAACCCGCCCCAGCAGGGCTCGGCCGGCGCCAACGGGGGCCACTACTACTGGGATCTCAAGCTGCCCTCCGGCCGCTCCGGGGACGCGCTGATCTTCATGCAGTGGGTGCGTTCGGACAGCCAGGAGAACTTCTTCTCCTGCTCCGACGTCGTCTTCGACGGCGGCAACGGCGAGGTGACCGGCATCGGCGACTCCGGTGGCACGCCGGACCCGGACCCGACGGACCCCCCGCCGCACACCGGTTCCTGCATGGCCGTCTACGAGGTGGTGAACTCCTGGAGCGGCGGCTTCCAGGGCTCCGTCGAGGTGATGAACCACGGGACGTCACCGCTCAACGGCTGGGCCGTGCAGTGGAAGCCCGGCGCCGGGACCACGATCGGCAGCGCGTGGAACGGCTCCCTGACCAAGGGCTCCGACGGCACGGTGACGGTGCGGAACGTCGATCACAACCGAGTGGTCAACCCCGACGGAAGCGTGACGTTCGGCTTCACGGCCACGTCGTCGGGCAATGACCTCCCGGCGGGCACGATCGGCTGCGTGACACCGTAGCCGGCCCCGGCGGACGGCACCGGCACCC
>NZ_NCTE01000778.1:0-786 GCF_002114215.1 Streptomyces sp. 13-12-16
AGGGCATCGCCATCGGCGGTGCGCCGTACGCCTACCTGGGCTCCCGCGCCGACGGCGCGATCTACCGCACCGACCTGCGCACCGGCCGGGGCGCGATCCTCCACGAGGGCGCCCCCGGCCTGGTGGCCATCGGCCTCAAGCTGGGTCGGGACGGCCTGCTGTACGTCACGGGCGGCGGGGGCGGCACCGCGCGCGTCGTCGACGCCCGCACCGGAGAACTGCGGAGGTCACACCGACTCACCGCCTCCACCGGCCACTTCATCAACGACGTCGTGCTCTTCCGCGACCGCGCCTGGTTCACCGACTCCCGCGACGCCGTCCTGTACGGCGTCCCGCGCGGCCGGGGCGGCGGCGTCCGCGCCCTCCCGCTCACCGGCGACTGGGAACAACTGCCGGACGTCAACAACGCCAACGGCATCGTGAGCACGCCCGACGGACGCGACGTGATCGTGGTCAAGAGCACGCCCGGTGAGCTGTACCGCGTGGGCCTCCGCACCGGTCACGCCACCCGCATCGCCCTCTCCGGAACGGACGACGTGGTCAACGGCGACGGCCTGGTCCGCATCGGCCGCACCCTGTACGTCGTACAGAACCGCTCGAACGTCGTCACCGTCTTCGACCTGGACGCCCGGGCCACCACGGCGACCCTGCGCCGCTCCATTACCGACCCCCGCTTCGACGTCCCCGCCACCGCCGCCCGCTTCGGCAACCGCCTCTATCTGGTCAACGCCCGCTTCACCAGCCCGCAGACCCCGGAGACGACGTTCACGGCGGTGGCGGGACCCC
>NZ_NCTE01000778.1:919-9558 GCF_002114215.1 Streptomyces sp. 13-12-16
CTCCCGGTCACGTCACGTTCGCATCACGGGCTCTTCATATCCCTCACAGGGCACGAGCCCTCCAGTAGCTTCGTCACCCTCGTACCAAGCACACGCAATCGCCCGATCTGGGGGACTCTTCACCATGCACCCGTTCCGCACCTCCGCCGCCGCGGTCCTCGCCGCACTCGCCCTGGCCGCCGTACCGGCCACCGCCGAGGCCCACGACGGCAGTCACCCGTTCAAGAACTGCACCGAGGCGTACGACAACGGGTACAGCGACATCGCCAAGGGCGACGACCACTACGGCAAGCACCTGGACCGCGACGACGACGGCATCGGCTGCGACCAGCCGCCCGCGGACTTCAAGCCCCACGAGGACGACGTGGAGGCCGAGGAGGGCACGGAAGCCGGCAACACCGGATCCGACGGCGAAGAGCAGGGCGGCGGCACCGACCTCGCCGAGACCGGCGGCGGCGACGCCACGCCGTACATCGCGGCCGGCGGTGCCGCCGTCGTCCTCCTGGGCGGCGGCGTGATGATCGCGGCCCGCAGGCGCCGCGACGACGCCCGCTGACGCCGTTCCGCGCGAGGACCGGCTCCCCGGCTCACAAGGACAGCAGCAGGGAGTCGGTCTTCCCCTGCCGGCGGCGCACATGTCCGCGCCGCCCGGCGAGGACCGCCATCAGCGTCCACGCCACGAGCCCGGCGACCAGACCGTTCAGCCGCCCCGCGGCGTCCACCTCGTCCGCCTGCTCCATGGGCGCCACCCCCTCCGGGTCGCGGAGGACGTCGAGCCGGTCGCCCACGTCAAGACCCGAGCCGTCACCGTTGTAGGTGAGCCGTTCCTCCAGTTCCTCCCCGTCCGCCGTGCGCAGCGTGAACCGGTGGTTGTCGCCGCCCGTCTCGTCCACACTGTCCGCCACGATCACCACGCTCTCCCGCACCCCGCGCACCTCCAGCGCCGCCTCGGGCGCGTACTGGACGGCCCCGACGAGGACGAACAGCCCGGGCACGAACGACAGCAGGGCGATCCACCCCGCGCGGTGCAGAAGCATCAGCAGGAGGACGAACGCCAGGCACAGCACGACCCCCACGGCGATGGGCACCCACACCCACCGCAGTGCCAGGTAGGACGCCCCCGCGGTGACGGCCGCGGCGGCCCACCCGAAGAGCACCACCCCGACCGTGCGCCGGAACGACCGCCAGGGGTCGACGGCGTACCCGCCCATGGCGCTCAGCGGCCTGATGCTGCTCCTGCGTATCCGAAACGGCACCGCGTCCCCCGTGTTCCCCGCCGTGGCGGCTGTGTGCGTCCGGCACGGGACACTACATCGGGACCCGCCGTCGAAGGACGACGGCCCGAGCAAGCACCTCCGGGGCCCCGCCCCGACCCGGCAGTGGTTCGCCGCACGTGTGCGGGGTGTTGGTCTCGGAGTGCCGCTGCTCGACCGGAGGCCGGTCGTGAATGCCCCACGTCGGGCGGGCCCCGGGGAGCATCCGGACGGGAAGAGCGGCAGGCGCCGGCCCGGGTCGTGATCCGGCTGGACACGAGACCTGGGACGGAGGTGCCCCCTTCCACGGGCTTACATCCAACTACCGCTGCAGAATGACGAGTTCGGATTACACGGCAACCTACCGTTCGGTGTCGTGAACATAAACCGCCGTACCACCGTCCTCACACTGCTCGGCCTGTCGTCGACCCTCGCGTTCCGGGGCGCGGGTGCCGCCGCGGCCGCCCCCGCGCCCGTCCCATCCGCCCGGAGAACGGCGGAAGCGGGGGTCGAGCTGCCGCGGCCCGCGGGCCGGTACGCGGTCGGGACACAGACGCTGCACCTGTCCGATCACCGGCGCCGCGACCCGTGGGTGCCCTCGGCACACAGGGAGCTGATGGTGTCGGTGCACTATCCCGCCCACGCCGGAAGCAGCGCTCCGGCGGCCTACACGACGGAGGAGGAGGCCCGGCTGCTGCTGGAGGCACGAGGCCTTGCCGGGGTCGTGTCCGCCGCGACCGTCAGCGGTGTGCGTACCCACGCCCGCGTGGACGCCCGCCCCGTGTACGGCCGCTTCCCGCTGGTGCTGCTCTCACCGGGCTTCTCGATGCCGCGCAGCACGCTCACCACTCTGGCGGACGACCTGGCGAGCCGGGGGTACGTCGTCGCCGCCGTGGACCACGCCCATGAGTCCGTCGGTACGGCCTTCCCCGGCGGACGCGTGCTCACCTGCCTCGCGTGCGAGCGGGTCGCCACGGACGTGGAGCGGGCGCAGGTGGCCGCGGGCCGAGCGCAGGACCTCTCCTTCGTCATCGACTGGTTGACGACGCTTCGAGCACCGTCCAGGACGATCCAGGGGCGGACGAGTTTTCCGTTTGCGCTCATGGTCGACCCTCGGCGGACCGGGGTGGCGGGACACTCCATCGGCGGCGCGGCCGCCGCTGCGGTCATGCAGCGCGATCGGCGTGTGCGGGCCGGCGTGAACCTGGACGGCAACTTCTTCGCCCCGCTCGCCGGATCGGGTCCGGGCGGGCGCCCGTTCATGATGATGGGCGCCTCCGCCACCCACAGCCCTGCGAGCCCGGGGAGCGACTGGCGGGAGGCCTGGACCCGCCTGGACGGCTGGAAGCGCTGGCTGACGGTCGCCGGGGCCGAACACTTCACCTTCACGGACCTACCGGTCCTGGCCGACCGACTGGGTCTGTCCGATCCCGCCGCGCCGCTCTCGGGCGAGCGCGCGTGGCAGCTCACGCGCGACTACACGGCCGCCTTCTTCGACACGCACCTGCGCGGCATGGCACGCCCCTTGCTCGACGGCCCCACGGCCGACCGGCCGGAGGTCTCGTTTCCTCGGCTGTGACAGGCGCGGCCGCACCGGCCTCCTCCTCGAAGACGACCGGCTCGTCGCCCGGCTCGCGGAGGACGAGGTCCTGCCGGCGGTCGGCTGCCGGACGGCCGGGACCCGCTTGCAGAACGGGTCCGCCCACGGACCCTTCCGCAGGGAGGAGCGGACCCTCCGTCGTCGAACCCGTCATCGATCACCTCGGATCCGATGGGATCGACGGCGCCCGGGTGTGGTCCCGCACACCGGCCTCGTTCCAGGCAGCCGGGCGGCGCCGGCAAGTCCTGGCCCGGGGCCCCGTCAGCCAGGGGCGAGGCGGCTGAGGTGCTCCCAGGACCGGTACAGATCCGCTTGGGCCCGGCCCATCTCCAGGACGTGGTCGAAGGACTGGCTGCCGACTATCAGCCGTCGGGGCGGGTCCGGCAGTGCGGCCAACTCCATGACGACCGGGGCGGCGGTGTCCGGCTCCGGGGCGACGGCATCGCCCCACATCTCCTCCATCTCGGCGCGCAGGGGCTGATACCGCGCCAGGGGTTCGGTGTTCGTGGTGCCTGCGGTGAACAGGCCGGTGTTGTAGCCGCCCATCTGCACGATGGTGACCCTGATGCCGAACCCCTCGACCTCCATCGCCAGTGCCTCGCTGACCGAGTCCAGTGCGGCCTTGCCCGCACCGTAGTAGCCGACGGTGGCCATGCCGCCGCCGCTGCCCATCGAGGTGATCTGGAGGAGCCGTCCCCCGCCCTGGGCCCGCAGGTGGGGAAGGACCGCCTGAGCCACCCACACGGCACCGAAGAAGTTCACGTCCATATGCGCCCGGATCTGCTCCTCCGTAGCCTCCTCCACCATGCCGTAGAGCATTCCGCCGGCGTTGTTGACGACGACGTCCAGCCTCCCGAACGCGGCCGCCGCCCGCGCCACCCCGTCGAACACGCCCTGGCGGTCGGCGACGTCCAAAGGCAGCGGGACCAGGTGGTCGGGGTACTTCTCGGCCAGTTCCGCCAGGGGCCCGACGTTGCGGGCGGCAGCCACCACGCGGTCGCCGCCCGCCAGGGCGGCCTCGGCGAAAGCCCTGCCCAGGCCACGGGACGCTCCGGTGATGAGCCAGACTCTCGCGTCCGTCACGATTCCCCACTCTCAGTAAAGGAAACGACTCGTCTCGTTTCGTTTCAAACGTAGAGCATCGCCTCGAGTTCATCAATACGGATCGTCTCGTTTCGCTCCGCGGATAGGCTGGACGCATGTCCAACGAGAAGGGGCCGGACCACTCCCGGCGCAGGGAACGGTCCCGGCAGGCGATCCTCGCGGCCACCCGCGCCCTGGTCGCAGAGGAGGCGTACGAGAAGGTCACGGTCGAAGCCATCGCCGCCCGTGCCGGCGTCGGCAAGCAGACGATCTACCGGCGGTGGCCGTCGAAGAGTGCGGTCGTCTTCGCCGCCCTGCTGGCCCTGAGCGAGGATGAGGACGGGCAGTCGGTCACGCTGCCGGACACGGGCGACCTCGAGGCCGACCTCAAGCTCGTCATGCGAGCCACGGCGGAGGAGTTCGCCGACCCGTCCTTCGACAGGCTGATCCGCGCCCTCAACACCGAGATCGCCAACGACGCCGCGCTGGCGGCCGAGTACCGCGAGAAGCTGGCCCGGCCGCTGGACGAGGCGAAGAAGGCACGCCTGCGCAGTGCCCAGGAGGCCGGCCAGCTCGACTCCGGCGCCGACCTCGACCTGGCCCTCGAAATGCTCTACGCCCCCCTCTTCCAGCGGTGGCTGCACCGCAGCGGTCCGCTGACCACCGCATACGCCGACTCGCTCGTCGACGCGACCCTCAGAGCTTTCGGTCCCTGGACGGGTGGGGGTCCGCGCCCGCAGAGCTCGGCCCGGTCGGCTCCCGCCTCCTGAGCGCCCGTCACCGGGCGTTCCGGCACGCGGACACAGGTGGTGGCTCCGGGGCCGGACGGCGACGGGCTGCCCGGCGGGGACAGCGTGTGACGGCCGTGTCCACCGGGGACCCCATCGGAGGAGCCGGCGCCCGGGCCCCCTGCCGGTCGAGACGCACCGGCTGACGGTCCGGCACGGCGGCCGAAGGATCGCGGTCGCCGCCGACGGCGACCAGGCCTCCGTCAGAGGGCTGCTGCGCCTCCCCGAAGCGCTGCGGGACGCCCTCACCCCGACGGGCGCGTGGTCACCTCGGCACTGACCGGCGCCACCATCACCGAAGCGCCGGGAATCTCCCCGTCTTCCGGGCCTCCAGGTACTTGAAGCGGGCACAGAAGACGACGAGTCGGTTCCGCTGCTCGCTCCTGTACTCGTTGGCGGTCGCCTCACGCGGGTGCCGGTCCGTCTTCTGCCGAAGGGCGGGCCCCCCGCACAGGGGCCCGCCCTTCTTCGTGGTCCGGAGCCGTCGCCGATCGGTGAGGGTGGTCGGGTGACAGACGACGGCTCCGGGGCTCGACTCGCCCTGTGAGGGCTACCGGTGGTCGCTGCCCGTCGACGTGACGGCCGCGCGGCCGGCTTCCAGGCGGGCGACCGGGATGCGGAACGGGGAGCAGGAGACGTAGTCCAGGCCGACCTCGTGGAAGAAGTGGACCGACTCCGGGTCGCCGCCGTGCTCGCCGCAGACGCCGAGCTTCAGGTCGGGGCGGGTGGCGCGGCCGGCCTTCGCGGCGGCGGCGACGAGCGAGCCCACGCCGTCCTTGTCGATCGTCTCGAACGGCGACACCCCGAAGATGCCCTTCTCCAGGTACGCCGTGAAGAACGAGGCCTCCACGTCGTCGCGGGAGAAGCCCCACACCGTCTGGGTGAGGTCGTTCGTGCCGAAGGAGAAGAACTCCGCCGCCTCGGCGATCTGGCCGGCGGTCAGCGCGGCGCGCGGCAGCTCGATCATCGTGCCGATGGCGAGCTTGAGCGAGGTGCCGGTGGCCTGCTCGACCTCGGCGATGACCTGGTCGGCCTCCTCGCGGACGATCTCCAGCTCCTGGACCGTGCCGACCAGCGGGATCATGATCTCCGCGCGCGGGTCGCACTTGGCCGCCCGGCGCTCGGCCGCCGCCTCCGCGATGGCCCGCACCTGCATGGTGAACAGGCCGGGGATGACCAGGCCGAGGCGGACACCGCGCAGGCCCAGCATCGGGTTCTGCTCGTGCAGCCGGTGCACGGCCTGGAGCAGGCGCAGCTCGTTCTCGTGCGGCTCCTGCCGGGACTCGGCGAGGGCGACGCGGACCGACAGCTCGGTGATGTCGGGCAGGAACTCGTGCAGCGGCGGGTCGAGCAGGCGGATGGTGACCGGGAGGCCGTCCATCGCCTCGAAGAGTTCCACGAAGTCCCGCTTCTGGAGCGGGAGCAGGGCCTTCAGGGACTCCTCGCGCTCGGCCTCGGTGTCGGCGAGGATCAGGCGTTCGACCAGTTCGCGGCGGTCGCCGAGGAACATGTGCTCGGTGCGGCACAGGCCGATGCCCTGGGCTCCGAAGCGCCGCGCCCGCAGCGCGTCCTCGGCGTTGTCGGCGTTGGCCCGCACCCGCAGCCGGCGCTTGCGGTCGGCGAAGGCCATCATCCGGTGCACGGCCTCGACCAGCTCGTCGGCGTCGTCGGCGCCCGGGTGCATCCGGCCCTCGAAGTACTCCACGACCGGGGACGGGACCACCGGGACCTCGCCCAGGTAGACCTTGCCGGAGGAGCCGTCGATGGAGACGACGTCGCCCTCCTCGACGACCTGCCCGCCGGGGACCGTCATCCGGCGGCGCTTGGTGTCGACCTCCAGCTCCTCCGCGCCGCAGACACAGGTCTTGCCCATGCCGCGCGCGACCACGGCCGCGTGGGAGGTCTTGCCGCCGCGCGAGGTGAGGATGCCCTCGGCGGCGATCATGCCGTCCAGGTCGTCGGGGTTGGTCTCGCGACGGATCAGGATGACCTTCTCGCCGGAACGCGACCACTTCACGGCGGTGTACGAGTCGAAGACCGCCTTGCCGACCGCCGCGCCCGGCGAGGCCGCGATGCCCCGCCCGACCTGCTCGACCTTGGCGTCCTCGTCGAAGCGGGGGAACATGAGCTGGGCGAGCTGGGCGCCGTTGACGCGGGTGAGCGCCTCGGCCTCGTCGATCAGGCCCTGGTCGACGAGCTGCGTGGCGATGCGGAAGGCCGCGCCCGCCGTGCGCTTGCCGACGCGGGTCTGGAGCATCCAGAGCTGGCCGCGCTCGATGGTGAACTCGATGTCGCAGAGGTCCTTGTAGTGGTTCTCCAGCGTCTCCATGATCTGCATGAGCTGGTCGTACGACTTCTTGTCGATCGACTCCAGCTCCGCGAGCGGCACGGTGTTGCGGATGCCCGCGACCACGTCCTCGCCCTGCGCGTTCTGCAGGTAGTCGCCGTAGACGCCCTGGTGGCCGGAGGCGGGGTCGCGGGTGAAGGCGACGCCGGTGCCGGAGTCGGGGCCGAGGTTGCCGAAGACCATGGAGCAGACGTTGACGGCCGTGCCGAGGTCGTGCGGGATGCGCTCCTGGCGGCGGTAGAGCTTGGCGCGGTCGCCGTTCCAGGAGTCGAAGACCGCCTTGATGGCGAGGTCCATCTGCTCGCGCGGGTCCTGCGGGAAGTCCCGGCCGGCCTCGGTCTTGACGATCTTCTTGAACTTGGTGACGAGCTTCTTGAGGTCGGCCGCCTCCAGCTCGGTGTCGACGGTGACCTTCTTGGCCGCCTTCGCCGCCTCCAGCGCGTCCTCGAACAGCTCGCCGTCGACGCCGAGGACGGTCTTGCCGAACATCTGGATGAGGCGCCGGTAGGAGTCCCACGCGAACCGGTCGTCGCCGGCCTGCGCGGCCAGGCCCTGCACGGACCTGTCGGAGAGGCCGATGTTGAGGACGGTGTCCATCATGCCCGGCATGGAGAACTTCGCCCCGGAGCGGACCGACACGAGGAGGGGGTTGTCGGCCTGGCCGAGCTTCTTGCCCATCGTCGCTTCGAGGGCGTCGAGGTGCGCACTCACCTCGTCACGCAGTGCCGCCGGCTCCTCGCCACTGTCGAGGTAGGTCTTGCACGCCTCGGTGGTGATGGTGAAGCCGGGCGGAACGGGAAGGCCCAGGTTGGTCATCTCGGCGAGGTTGGCACCCTTGCCGCCCAGCAGGTCCTTCAGGTCCTTGTTGCCCTCGGTGAAGTCGTAAACGAACTTCGTTACGTGGGGATCTTTGTTTTCCGACACGGGTCTCGACTCCTCGAGGACGCGGTGGCTGCCCTGACGGCGAGAATGTACCCAGATCAAAGGCTTCTGGGTACGTCCACTTGTGCGTCATGCGCCCGTAACCAGTCGTCCGCCAGCGGATCGAAAGTCAAAGCTTGGCAAGCCGTGGCGGCCGAATGTTTTCACTTCTCGAACGCACAACCCTTCCCGCCCACTCTTGAGCGCTCACATGAGCGGCAATCGCCACGTCTGATTTCGCTCGATGAACGATCAAGAGATGGCACTGAGTGCCATCCTTTGAGAAGTGCAGTCGCCCAAGATCCGCTCATCTGAGCGCAACCCTTATCAAGGGTGGCGAGAATCACGCTGCCACAGCGGACCGGGTTCCACCATGCGGACCGGGTGAACACACCGTCGCCGCCGCCCGTACGGAAGGACGGCGGACCCGGACCCCCACGCCGGGTCCGCCTCCCACCGGGCTCGGTACGGAAGGAACCTCCGGGTTGCCTGTCTTCACACGCCTGCTCGTCCCGCGCGTCCGCACACGCCTGCGCGGCGCGCGGGACGCGCACCCCGCCGCCGCCCGCGCCCTCCGCCGGACGGTCCACGTCCTCGCCGCCGCCCTCGTCGTCGGCGCCCTCCTGATGCCGAACACCGCGCCGGGG
>NZ_NCTE01000779.1 GCF_002114215.1 Streptomyces sp. 13-12-16
GTGGCGGCCGGTACGGCGGAGCCGGGTGGCTTCCCGGGCCAGGCGGTGCTCCTCCCCCTGGCGGACGAGGTCGTCGTGGTGGAGGCGGTGGAGTGCGTACTCGAACATGACGTGTCCCCCGGAGGAATCGGTGCCGGTCATCGCTCTCTGCGATGCCTCCACCTTCGTCTCCCGGGCGGGTCCGCCACATCGGGAGGGTTCCGTATCTTCCGGCCGGCGCGGGGCCTTAGAAGGTACTTAGGCCGCCCAAGCCCTCAGTTGCCGTACCACCGGCCCCGCCGCACCGGCGACCGCGAGCGCCATGGCCGCCGTACGTGTGTGCCGCGCGTCCAGCCGCCGGGTCAGCGGACCGGAGAGCAGCACGCCGGCGACCGCCGTCGGCGCGAGCAGCACCGTGCGCTGGAACGTGTGCGTGCCCACCGCCCCCGCCGCCCCCAGCGCGACCAGGCTCATCAGCGAGCCGCCAGGAAGAACGCGCTCATCGTGGCCCGCAGCCGCGGCCCGCTCAGCCGCTGCCACACCATCGCCATCGGCGGGCCCCCGATGGAGGTCGCCGTGCCCATCAGCCCCGACGCCGTCCCGGCCAGGAACACAGAGGAGCGCCGCGCCCGGGGTACGTACCCCGCCGCGCTCACCGCGACGCCGGTGAGCACCACCCCGGCGATGAGCAGCGCGAGGTACTTCGCCGGCAGCGCCACCACGAGCAGCGCTCCCGCGGCCGCTCCCGGGACCCGTCCGACGAGGGCCAGCCGCAGCCGCGCCGAGGCACGCGCCGTACTCGCCTCCTGAACGCGCGTGAGGGGTCTTCCGGGCGCCCGGAAGACCCCTCACCGCCCGGCTCAGCCGGTCGCCGGCAGGCCCAGCAGTACGTCGGTGTACTTGAGGACCGCCAGCAGCAGTCCGATGACGCCGAGCGACACGCCCGCCCAGGCGACCGACTTGATCCAGGGCGCCTGGACGGTCCGTCCCGGCGTCCCGAACGCGGGCCTCGCCAGCACCACCACGCCCACGATCAGCGCGGTCAGCGCGAACAGGCCGGCCCACAGCGCGCTGGTGCGCCAGGCGTCGCCGTACACCTCCTTGACCTGGGTGGCGACGGTGGCGTCCGCGGCCGTCCCGAGCTGGCCCATGAGGGTCTCCCGCGCGGCGGCCACCGTGCCCAGCCAGCCACCGGTGAGCGAGACGAGGCCGAGGGCCGCGGAGACGACCGCGGCGGCGCCCTGTCCGACACCGGACGGACCGTCCTCCTTGCCGGCCTCGGCCTCGGTCTCGGTCTCGGGGGCGTCCTGCACCGCGTCCGTGGCGTCGTCCGGCTCAGTGGCGTCCACCGCCGTCTCGTCGCGCCCGGTGCCGGCTCCGGTTCCGTCCACTGTCTTCGTTCCCATGCCCCGCACCGTACGGACGCTCTCTGAGAGTCCGCTTAATGATCGTTGTGCGCCTCAATGACCGTCGCGCGCCGCGCGCCACTCCGGGGCCAGCACGGACCACACCTCCAGGTCGTGGCGTACCCCGTGGTGGAGGTGGGCCTCGCGGCGCACACCGTCCCGGGTCATGCCGAGCCGGCGGGCGATGTTGACGCTCGGCTCGTTGCCGGCCGCCGCGACCCATTCGACCCGGTGGATGCCGCGCTGCTCGACGGCCCAGTCGATGAGCACCCGCATCGCGCGGGTGACGAGCCCGCGCCCGGTGGCGGCGGGCTCCAGCCAGCAGCCGACCTCGCAGCTTCCGTTCCCGGCGTCGAAGTTCAGGGTGAGCACCCCGCCCACCAGCGTGCCGTCCAGCCACAGCCCGTGCAGCGAGGCGGTGTCGGCGGCACGCCAGTCGGCGTACCGCCGGAGCACCTCCCGGGCTCCGGCCACGTCCGTGGCCTTGGAGCCGAAGGGGACGTACTGGTTGATGAACTCCCGGCCCCGGTCCAGATGGGCCAGGAACTCCTCGGCGTGCCAGGGCTCCAGGGGGCGCAGTTCGGCTCCGTCGTCACCCAGTCGTATCGCGTACATCCCGCTGCTGCTCCTCCTCGGCCAGCACGTCCGCCGCCTCGGCGTCCGTGGCGGCGGCCAGCCTCTCATGGGCGGCCCGGGCCTCGGGCGGCTCGATGCTGATGCGCGGCAGGATCCGGTCCAGCGAGCGCGGCAGCCACCAGTTGGCGCCGCCGAGGAGGTGCATGAGGGCGGGGACGAGCAGGGTGCGCAGGACGAAGGCGTCGAGGGCGACGGCCGCGGCGAGCGCGATGCCGAACATGGCTATCACCCGGTCGCCGCTGAGGACGAAGGCGAGGAAGACCGAGATCATGATCACGGCGGCGGAGTTGATCACCCGGCTGGTCTCCGCGAGGCCGACGCGGACGGCGCGCCGGTTGTCGCCGGTCTCCAGCCACTCCTCGTACATCCGGCTGACCAGGAAGACCTGGTAGTCCATGGAGAGCCCGAAGAGGACCGACACCATGATCACGGGCAGGAAGGGCTCGATGGGGCCCGCGCTGCCGAGGCCGAGCGGTTCGCTGCCCCAGCCCCACTGGAAGATCGCGACGACGACACCGAAGGCGGCGGCGACGGCGGCCACGTTCATCGCGGCGGCCTTGAGCGGGATGCCGATCGAGCGGAAGGCCAGCAGGAGCAGCAGACAGCCCAGGCCGATCACCACGCCCACGAACAGCGGCAGCTTCTGGACTATGACGTC
Source organism: Streptomyces sp. 13-12-16 (assembly GCF_002114215.1). GTDB lineage: Bacteria > Actinomycetota > Actinomycetes > Streptomycetales > Streptomycetaceae > Streptomyces. The sequence goes on from NZ_NCTE01000779.1 coordinate 2,680, forward strand.
GGCGAAGTCGTCGTATCCGGCCGTCACGCCGCCGACGTGCACATCGAGCGAGGTGCCCGACTCGGCCCGCGGCAGCACGTCGTCGCGCAGCCGGTCGACCAGGTCACTGGTCCGCTTCGACTGCGGGGACGACTCCGGTACGACGGTGAGGTACGCGGTGTCGCCGCCCGTGCCGTAGGTCGCGGGCGACACCGACGCGACGCCCTCGGTCGCGCGCAGGGTGGTGTCGAGGTTGTCCAGGGCGAGCCGGTCCCCGGCGCCGTCGACGTGGGTGACGAGGGTGAGGGGGCCGTTCACGCCGGGGCCGAAGCCGTCGGCGAGGAGGTCGTAGGCCCGGCGGGTGGTGGACGTCTCGGGGTCGTTGCCCTGGTCGGAGGTGCCCAGGTGGAGGGAGAGGGTGGGCAGCGCGAGGACGGCCATGACGACGACGGCGACCGCGCCGAGCAGCTTGGGGTGGCGCTCGACCAACGCCGACCAGCGGGCGGCGAACCCGGTCGGCAGCTCCGGCTCGGGCCCGTGCTCGGCCAGCCGGCGCCGCTCCCGGCGGCTGAGCGCGCGCATGCCGATGCACTTCAGCAGGGCGGGCAGCAGGGTGACGGAGGCGGCGACGGTCAGGACGACGGTGAGCGAGGCCGCGACGGCGACGCCGTTGAGGAAGTTCAGCCGGAGGATCAGCATGCCCAGCAGGGCGATGCAGACGGTGGCGCCCGCGAAGACGACCGCCCGTCCGGTGGTGGCGACGGCGTTGACGGCGGCCTCGGTGACGGTGAGGCCGCGTTTCAGTCCGCGCCGGTGCCGGGTCACGATGAACAGCGCGTAGTCGATGCCGACGCCGAGGCCGATCAGCATGCCGAGCATGGGGGCGAAGTCGGCGACGGTCATGACGTGCCCGAGGAGCACGGTCCCGGCGTAGGCGGTGCCGACGCCGACCAGGGCGGTGGCTATGGGCAGCAGCGCGGCGGCGAGCGAGCCGAAGGCGAGGAACAGGACGACGGCGGCGACGGCCACACCGACGATCTCGGCCGTGTGCCCGCCGGAGGTCCCGACGGTCTCGACGGCGCTGCCGCTCAGCTCGACCCGGAGTCCGTCGGTCCGGGCGGCCACGGCCGTCTCCACCACGGTGGCGGCCTCGCCCGCGTCGATGTCCTCGGACCGGTCGTCGAAGGTGACCGTGGCGTAGGCGGTGCGGCCGTCCGCGCTGATCCGGCCGGCGCCCTGGCCGTCGTAGGGGCCGCTCACGGCGGCCACGCCGGGCAGGTCCCCGATCCGGTCCAAGGTGCGGGTCATGGCCTGCTCGACGCCGGTGTCCCGGACGCTGCCGGACGTGGTGTGCCAGACCACGTTGCCGCTGTCGCCGCCGAGGTCCGGGAAGCCCTCCTCCAGGAGCCGGGCGGCCCGCCCCGACTCGGTGCCGGGCACCCCGTAGTCGTTCGAGTAGGCGGAGCCGGCGGCGAGGGCGCCGGCGGAGACCCCGCCGAGGGCGAGGAGCCAGAGCAGAACGGTGATCAGACGGCGTTGGACACACCAGCGTGCGAGGGCTGCCACGAACGTGCTCCCGGAGTGACTGAGGTGTGGATCTTTGACCGGGAACAGCCGAACGCGGACCGAACATCCCGCAAAGAACGCATGAGCTACGCACTGCCCACTCTCGCAGGCACAACTGATCGTTTGTCGCTTTCGTGTCCTTGTTCACATCTCTCTGAGCAGCGGCGTTCACAGCTCCGTGAGCAGCGGCACCGCTCAGTCGAACTGGTCCCCCAGCGCCATGGTCATGAGCCCCGCCACCAGCAGCCACAGCGCCCTGCGGGTCCGCCCCCGGGAGCCCAGCACCGCGGCGAGGGCGCAGACGGCGGCTCCGCAGGCGTACGCGACGGGGACGAGGGCCGGCACGGGACCCGCGAGACGGAGCAGAGCGGCGGCCACACCCGCGAGGGCGAGTACGGCCCCGGCGCCGGTCGCGGCCCACCGGGCGCGCCGCACCTCCCGCGAGGCTTCGTCGTCCCGCCCGGTGTCCTCCGCCCGGAGGTCCGCGGTCGAGTCATCGGAATCGGCACGTCCACTCATGGCGCGGGAGCGTAGCGCCCGCGGCCCGGAAAACCGGATGCGGGGGTGCGGGCCGACTGCTACCGTCCGCCGTTCCGCCGTCCCGCGGCAGTCCGCCACCGACCGAAGCAGGTGCTTTGATGCTTGTCCGCCCGATCTCCGACGAGACCCTTTCCCCCTTCACGGCCCCAAGGAGCCCGTTCACCGATGTCGGACATCACATCGAACACCCCGCACGACGACCTCGCTAGCCGCCTCGCCCTGCCCCGGTACCCCCGCAGCAGCGCCTACGACGCCCGCTGGACCATCGAGAACGGGATGGGCCCGCACGCGCTGTGGCTGCTGGAGTGGCTCGCCCCGGCCCTCGGCCTCGACACCCTGCGCCCCGGCGCCCGCGTGCTCGACCTGGGCTGCGGCCGCGCCATGACGTCGGTCTTCCTGGCCAGGGAGTACGACCTCCAGGTCACCGCGGCCGACCTGTGGATCAAGCCGGACGACAACGCGCGCCGCATCGCGGAGGCGGGCGTGGCCGACCGGGTCCTCCCGGTCCTCGCCGAGGCGCACGACCTTCCCTTCGGGGAGGAGAGCTTCGACGCGATCGTCTCCGTCGACGCGTACCAGTACTTCGGCACCGACGACCTCTACCTGCCGACGCTGACCCGGCTGCTGAAGCCCGGCGGGCGGATCGGGGTCGTCGTCCCCGCGCTGCCCGAGGAGATCGAGGGCACCGAACCGCCGGAGCACATGAAGCCCTTCTGGGACCCCGCGTTCTGGTGCTTCCACAGCCCCGCCTGGTGGCGCCGCCACTGGACCCGCAGCGGGGCCGTGGAGGTCGAGACGGCCGACTGGCTGGAGGACGGCTGGCGGGAGTGGCTGCTCTGGTGCGACGTCGTCGCAGAGGAGAGCACGGAGGAGTTCCACGTGCGGATGAGCCGGGAGAGCGCGGAGATGCTGCGCACGGACCGGGGCCGCACGCTGGGCTTCGCGCGCGTGGTGGGCCGCCGCGCCTGACCGCGTGACGGCATGACCTCATGAGCGAGGGGGCGCATCGAACCGATGCGCCCCCTCCCTGATCGTCTTCGTCGATCAGCCCTCGCCGACACCCAGCTTCTGCAGGATCAGCTCCTTCACACGGGCCGCGTCGGCCTGCCCGCGCGTGGCCTTCATGACCGCGCCGACCAGGGCACCGGCCGCGGCCACCTTGCCACCGCGGATCTTGTCCGCGATGCCCGGGTTGCCGGCGATGGCCTCGTCGACGGCGGTGCCCAGGGCACCCTCGTCGGAGACGACCTTCAGACCGCGCTTGTCGACCACCTCGTCCGGGGTGCCCTCACCGGCGAGGACGCCCTCGATGACCTGACGGGCCAGCTTGTCGTTCAGATCGCCCTTCACGACCAGCTCGGCGATCCGGGCCACCTGCTCCGGGGTGATCGCCAGCTCGTCGAGCGACGTGCCGGACTCGTTGGCGCTGCGGGCCAGCTCGCCCATCCACCACTTGCGGGCGGAGGCCGCGTCGGCACCGGCGTCGATCGTGGCGACGATCGGGTCCAGCGCACCGGCGTTGAGGATGGCCTGCATGTCGGTGCCGGAGATCCCCCACTCCTCGCGGAGCCGGTTGCGGCGCACCAGCGGCAGCTCGGGCAGGGCGGAACGGATCTCCTCGACCCACTCGCGGGACGGGGCGACCGGCACCAGGTCGGGCTCCGGGAAGTACCGGTAGTCCTCGGCCTCCTCCTTCACGCGGCCCGAGGTCGTGGACCCCGTGTCCTCGTGGAAGTGCCGGGTCTCCTGCACGATCGTCCCGCCACCGCCGAGGACGGCCGCGTGCCGCTGGATCTCGAACCGGGCGGCGCGCTCGACGGACCGCAGCGAGTTGACGTTCTTCGTCTCGCTGCGGGTGCCGAACTTCTCGGTGCCGTGGGGGCGCAGCGACAGGTTCACGTCGCAGCGCATCTGGCCCATCTCCATCCGGGCCTCGGACACGCCGAGGGCACGGATGAGCTCGCGCAGCTCACGGACGTACGCCCGCGCGACCTCGGGGGCGCGCTCGCCCGCCCCCTCGATCGGCTTGGTGACGATCTCGATCAGCGGGATGCCGGCGCGGTTGTAGTCCAGCAGCGAGTGGGACGCGCCGTGGATACGGCCGGTGGCGCCGCCCACGTGCGTGGACTTGCCGGTGTCCTCCTCCATGTGGGCGCGCTCGATCTGGACGCGGAAGGTCTCGCCGTCCTCCAGCTGCACGTCGAGGTAGCCGTCGAAGGCGATCGGCTCGTCGTACTGGGAGGTCTGGAAGTTCTTCGGCATGTCCGGATAGAAGTAGTTCTTCCGGGCGAAGCGGCACCATTCGGCGATCTCGCAGTTCAGCGCGAGACCGATCTTGATCGCCGACTCGACGCCGGTCGCGTTGACGACCGGGAGCGCGCCGGGCATGCCGAGGCAGACGGGGCAGGTCTGGGTGTTCGGGTCGGCGCCCAGCGCCGTCGAGCAGCCGCAGAACATCTTGGTCCGGGTGCCGAGTTCGACATGGACCTCGAGGCCCATGACGGGGTCGTACGACGCCAGCGCGTCCTCGTACGACACCAGGTCAGTCGTGGTGGTCACGGTGAAACTTCCCTCTCAGCCCAGCAGGACGTCGTCGTCGCCGAGGCGCTTCACCTCGCGGTAGAGGATGGCGAGGTTGGTGATGACGGCGGCGCCGGTGACGACCGCGTCGAGCAGCCGCAGCGTGTCGTTCTCGCCACGCGCCTTCTTGATCTGCTTGTACACACCGACGGCGCCGAACGCCGAGGTGGCCATGGAGACGTACAGACCGGACTTGGACTTCTTGAATCCCTTGGCCTTGGACAGTGCGCTCACAGCGACGGTGCCTCCTCGATCAGCGGGTGGCCCCACTTTTCCACGAAGGCGGCCTCGACGGCGGCGCCGACCTTGTAGAGCCGGTCGTCCTTCATGGCGGGGGCGATGATCTGCAGACCCACCGGCAGGTTGTCCTCGGGGGCGAGGCCACAGGGCAGCGACATGGCCGCGTTGCCCGCCAGGTTGGTGGGGATGGTGCACAGGTCGGCCAGGTACATCGCCATCGGGTCGTCGGCGCGCTCGCCGATCGGGAAGGCGGTGGTCGGGGTCGTCGGGGAGACGATCACGTCGACCTGCTCGAAGGCCCGCTCGAACTCCTGCTTGATGAGGGTGCGGACCTTCTGGGCGCTGCCGTAGTACGCGTCGTAGTAGCCGCTCGACAGGGCGTACGTACCGAGCATGATGCGGCGCTTGACCTCGTCGCCGAAGCCGGCCTCACGGGTCAGCGAGGTGACCTCCTCGGCGGAGCGCGTACCGTCGTCGCCGGTCCGCAGGCCGTAGCGCAGGCCGTCGAAGCGGGCGAGGTTGGAGGAGCACTCGGAGGGCGCGATCAGGTAGTACGCGGAGAGCGCCAGGTCGAAGGACGGGCAGTCCAGCTCGACGACCTCGGCACCCAGCTCCTTCAGCAGCTCGACGGACTCGTCGAACCGCTGGACGACACCGGCCTGGTACCCCTCGCCGCGGAACTGCTTGACGACGCCGACGCGCATGCCGGCGACGCTGCCGTTGCGGGCGGCCTCGACGACCGGCGGGACCGGGGCGTCGATGGAGGTGGAGTCCATCGGGTCGTGCCCGGCGATCACCTCGTGCAGCAGGGCGGCGTCCAGGACCGTACGGGCACAGGGACCGCCCTGGTCCAGGGAGCTGGAGAAGGCGACCATGCCGTACCGGGACACGGCACCGTACGTCGGCTTCACACCGACGGTGCCGGTGACGGCGGCCGGCTGGCGGATGGAACCGCCGGTGTCGGTGCCGATGGCGAGCGGGGCCTGGAAGGAGGCGAGCGCGGCGGACGAACCACCGCCGGACCCGCCCGGGATCCTGGTGAGGTCCCACGGGTTGCCGGTCGGCCCGTAGGCGCTGTTCTCGGTGCTGGACCCCATGGCGAACTCGTCCATGTTGGTCTTGCCGAGGATGACGACGTCGGCGGCCTTCAGCCGCTTGGTGAGCGTCGCGTCGTACGGCGGGATCCAGCCCTCGAGGATCTTGGAACCGACGGTGGTCGGGATGCCCTCGGTGGTGAAGATGTCCTTGAGGGCGAGGGGAACGCCGGCCAGCGGACCGAGCTCCTCCCCCTTGGCCCGCTTCTCGTCGACGGCGCGCGCCTGCGCCAGGGCACCCTCGCGGTCGACGTGCAGGAAGGCGTGCACCTTCTCGTCGACGGCCTCGATGCGGGCCAGGTGCGCCTCGGTGACCTCTACGGCCGTGAGCTCACCGGAGGCGATCTTCTCGGCGGTCTCGGCGGCGGTGAGCCTGATGATGTGATCGCTCATGGCGGGTTACTCCTCCCCCAGGATCTGCGGCACCTTGAAACGCTGCTGCTCCTGGGCCGGGGCGCCGGAGAGCGCCTGCTCGGGGGTGAGCGAGGGACGGACCTCGTCCGCGCGCATGACGTTCGTCAGCGGGAGCGGGTGCGAGGTCGGCGGTACGTCTTGGTCGGCGACCTCGCTGACGCGGGCGACCGCGCCGATGATGTCGTCCAGCTGGCCCGCGAAGTGGTCGAGCTCTTCGGGCTTCAGCTCCAGACGCGCCAGCCGGGCGAGGTGGGCGACCTCCTCGCGCGTAATGCCAGGCATGCAGCGATCCTCTGGGGTGAGTGTGTGTGGTTCGGGGCTGGGGGCTGGCGTCGCATTCCCGTCGTCCGCCCGCAGGGCGGGCCCCGCGGCGTCTGGTGCGTGCGATCGCAAGGCGCCGGAGCGTCCTCGTGGCGGAGCCACGTGGGCGGTTCGGCAACGCGGCGAGCGTGCGTGCCAGGCGTCGCGGGCAGGCGGGAATGTGACGCCAGTCCCCAATCCTATGGGGCGGCGGGCCGTGCCCGTGAAACCCTTTCCCCGGGCCCGCCCTGTCGGACGCCGCACGGCGTTTCCCCGCCCGCGACGGAGCGGCGGGCAGCGTCCCCCGTCGCCGCCGAACGGGGTGGCTCCGCACCACGGGCACGGCGCCCGCCCGGCGCGGGCTATTCGTCGGCCGTGGTCGTCGCGGCCGGGAGCGCGGCG
>NZ_NCTE01000780.1 GCF_002114215.1 Streptomyces sp. 13-12-16
GGCGGCGGCAGCACTGGCGGGCAGGACGGACACGGCGGTGGCGGGGGTCTGAGGTCCCCGGTCCGTATCCAGGAGGGCCGGGTCCGGGCACGGGCGTCGTGACGTCCGGCCGTCGGCCGCTCACGGCCGGCCGGTACTCCTCGCGGCACAGCCTGTCGTGCGCGACGCCGTGACGGCCGCCGGGCGGTACCGGGGACACGTGCGTGACCCCGAGGCCGTTCCGGCCGTTGTGGCGAGTATGAAGAAGCGCAGCATGCTGGCCATCGCCTCCCTCGCCGCCGGTTTCGTCGTCGCGGCCGTCACCCCGTCGCACGCGGTCGCCGACGGTGCCGCCCCGCTCGGCGTCGACGACACCCTCGGCACCCTCGACCGGACCGTCGCCGAGGACAACACCCTGGACCTGGACGTCGACCGGGGCACCAAGGCCTGAGGAGACCCCACACGGCGCGGCCGTACGGCGCCGGCGGCCCCTGGACCACAGGGGCCGCCGACGCCGTTCTCGCGCGTTCTCTCCCGGATCTGGTTTCCGTGGCAGGGTGGAGCGGGCAAGCCACAGGGGGCCAACAGAAGAGGGGGAAACGTGATCGTCTGGGTCAACGGCGCGTTCGGTGCGGGAAAGACCACCACCGCGCACGAACTGATCGAGCTGATCCCGAACAGCACGCTCTTCGACCCCGAGGTCATCGGCGGAGCGCTGGAACGGCTGCTCCCGCCCAAACGCCTCGCCGAGGTCGGCGACTTCCAGGACCTCCCGATCTGGCGACGACTCGTGATCGACACGGCGGCCGCGATGCTCGCCGAGCTCGGCGGGACCCTCGTGGTCCCCATGACCCTGCTGCGCCAGGAGTACCGCGACGAGATCTTCGGCGGGCTCGCCGCCCGGCGCATACCGGTGAGGCATGTCCTCCTCGCCCCGGCGGAAACGATCCTGCGTGAACGCATAGCCGCCCGCGAGATCCCGGCGGGCCTCCCCGACGGAGAGATACGCGCCCGGCAATGGTCGTACGACCACATCGAGCCGTACAAGGCGGCCCTCGCCGCCTGGCTCACCGCCGACGCCTACCCGGTCGACAGCGGAACCCTCAGTCCCTACGAGACCGCCCTGCGGATAGCCGAGGCGGTCGGCAGCGGGGAGGCGCCGGCCTGCGACATCGTGCAGACGCCCGAGCCCACCGCCGAGACGGTCGCCGCCGGGGTGCTGCTCTTCGACGAGCAGGACCGGGTGCTGCTCGTCGACCCGACCTACAAGCCGGGCTGGGAGTTCCCGGGCGGGGTCGTGGAACGCGGTGAGGCCCCCGCACGTGCGGGCATGCGCGAGGTCGCCGAGGAGACCGGGATCCGCCTCGACGACGTACCGGCGCTCCTCGTCGTCGACTGGGAACCGCCCGCGCCCCCCGGATTCGGCGGCCTGAGGCTGCTCTTCGACGGCGGCCGTCTCGACTCCGCGGACGCCGGACGCCTCCTGCTGCCCGGCCCGGAACTGCGCGGCTGGCGCTTCGCCTCCGAGGCCGAGGCCGCCGATCTGCTGCCCCCGGTCCGTTACGAACGGCTGCGCGGGGCCCTGCGGGCGCGGGAACGCGGGAAGGCGATGTACCTGGAGGCCGGGGTGCCGGTCGGCTGAGGCCGTCGGTCAGTCCGGGACCCGGCCCGCTCCGCCGGCTTCCGCCGCGCCCCTGTCCGCCCGGTCCACCGCCGCACGCAGTGCCCGGGCCGCGCCTTCGGTCACCGGTTCGCCGTGGCCGAAGCAGGCCGCCTCCGCGTCGAGAGCGGCCAGCCGGCGACAGGCGGTGAGGACCTGCCGACCGTCGAGGTTGAACACACCCGGCATCACGGTGCCGTCCACGGGCGAGGCGGCCACCGTGTCGCCCGTGAACAGCACGCCGTACCGGGGCAGGTGCAGCGCGACGCTGCCGAGCGTGTGTCCCGGCACGTGCACGACGTGCGCCCCGCCGCCCACGTCGAGAACGTCACCGTCCGACAACTCCACGACCCTGGCCGGGCGTTCGAAGTCTCCCGGAGGGAGGAGCCGCGCCGCCCGCTCGTGCAGGGGCCGCTCCCACTCCTCGAACACCGGGGTTGGGCCCGGAACTTCACCGCGTACGTGCGGTGCGTCCAGCCGATGGGCCAGTACCTCGGCACCGGTGAGCGCCGACACCTCGGCCGCCCCGCCGGCGTGGTCCTCGTGGAAGTGGGTGAGCACCACGCGGCGTACGTCCCGCGGGTGCCGGCCGAGCGCGGTCACGGCCTCGGCGATCGCCGCCCCGGAACCCGCCGGCCCCGCGTCGATCAGTGTCAGCCCCTCCTCGTGCCCTTCCCCGCCGTCGCGCCAGAGGTACGCCTGGCCGACGGAGAAGCGCAAGAGATGGAGGCGGGGGTGGAGCTCTACGACGTCCATGGGACGACCGTAGGGCGAAGCCCCCGCCCATGGACGGGGGCTCTGCCGTCAGCAGAGCGGCGGACCGCTCCCTTCGTCGTCAGTTCGCGCCGGACGCGTAGTTGCGCAGGAACAGCGCCTCCGTGACCGACAGCCGCTCGAGTTCGTCGGGGGAGACGCTCTCGTTCACCGCGTGGATCTGCGCCTCCGGCTCGCTCAGGCCGATGAGCAGGATCTCCGCCTTCGGGTAGAGGGCGGCGAGGGTGTTGCACAGGGGGATCGAGCCGCCCTGCCCCGCGTACTGCATCTCCCGGCCCGGGTACGCGACCGCCATCGCGTCGGCCATGGCCTGGTAGGCCGGGCTGGTGGTGTCCGCGCGGAACGCCTGCCCCTGGCCGATCTGCTCGGTGCTCACCCGCGCGCCCCACGGCGTGTGCGCCTCCACGTGCGCCCGGAGGAGCTTCGTCGCCTCGGCCGCGTCGACGCCCGGCGGCACCCGCAGGCTGATCAGCGCGCGGGCGCTCGCCTGCACCGACGGCGTGGCGCCGACCACCGGCGGGCAGTCGATGCCGAGCACGGTGACCGCCGGGCGCGCCCAGATGCGGTCGGCGACCGTACCGGAACCGATCAGCTCCACACCGTCCAGCACCTTGGCGTCCTCGCGGAACCGCTCGTCGTCGTACTGCAGTCCGTCCCACGCCCTGTCGCCGGCCAGTCCGTCGACGGTGGTGCTGCCGTCCTCGGCGCGCAGCGAGTCCAGCACGCGGACGAGCGCGGCCAGCGCGTCCGGCGCGGCCCCGCCGAACTGGCCGGAGTGCAGGTTGCCCTCCAGGGTGTCGATCCGCACCCGGACGAGCGTCATGCCGCGCAGGGTGGAGGTGACCGTCGGCAGACCGGCGCGGAAGTTGCCCGCGTCGCCGATCACGATCGTGTCGGCCGTCAGCAGGTCGGGGTGCTCCTCGGCGTACCGCTCCAGACCGCCGGTGCCCTGCTCCTCCGAACCCTCGACGATCACCTTGACGTGCACCGGTATGCCGCCGTTCGCCTTCAGCGCGCGCAGCGCCAGCAGGTGCATGATCACGCCGCCCTTGCAGTCGGCGGCCCCGCGCCCGTACCAGCGGCCGTCGCGCTCGGTCAGCTCGAAGGGCGGAGTGGCCCAGCCGGCCTCGTCCAGCGGCGGCTGCACGTCGTAGTGCGCGTACAGCAGCACGGTCCTGGCGCCCTCCGGGCCCGGCAGGTAGCCGTACACCGACTGCGTGCCGTCCGGGGTGTCGAGCAGCGCCACGTCCTGGAAGCCCTCGGTGGTGAGCGCGTCGGCGATCCAGCGCGCGGCACCCTCGCTCTCCTCGCGCGGGAACTGGCCGAAGTCCGCCACCGACTTGAAGGCCACCAGTTCGGTGAGCTCCTCCTTCGCCCTGGGCATCAGCGAGGCGACGGTCGCGGCGACCGGATTCGACGACATGGGCACGCTCCTTGTGGGTGCGACGTTGGAACTTCTGCGTACTTCTTTGTACGAGATGATCGTGCGGTGTGCGTGAGGACCCGTGTACGGGGCACTTACGCCGCCGATCCTCCCACAGTGGCCCGAGGTGATCGCCGCCGTAGGATGCGGGAGGACATCAGCGGCAGGCGGCTGGATCGGGAGCAGTAGACCATCGTGAGCAGCGAGAACTCTTCGGCGGACGACGTACAGCAGGTGTGGGACGTCGTCGTGGTGGGCGCGGGACCCGCGGGGGCCTCGGCCGCCTACGCGGCGGCGGTCGCGGGACGGCGCGTGCTGTTGCTGGAGAAGGCGGAGTTGCCGCGCTACAAAACGTGCGGCGGCGGCATCATCGGCCCCTCCCGCGATTCGCTCCCTCCCGGCTTCGAGCTTCCGTTCAAGGACCGGGTGCACGCGGTGACGTTCTCCCACAACGGCCGCTTCAGCCGCACCCGCCGCTCCCGGCAGATGCTGTTCGGGCTGATCAACCGGCCCGAGTTCGACCAGCAACTCGTGGAGCACGCGCAGAAGGCGGGCGCCGAGCTGCGTACCGGCGTCGCCGTGCAGCGGGTGGAACAGCACGGCTCGGCCGTACCGGACCGGCGCACGGTCGCCGTCGTCCTCCAGGGCGGCGAGACGGTGCTGGCGCGGGCCGTGGTCGGCGCGGACGGCAGCGCGGGCCGCATAGGGGCCCACGTCGGCGTCAAGCTGGACCAGGTCGACCTGGGCCTGGAGGCGGAGATCCCGGTGCCGGAGACGGTCGCCGAGGACTGGAAGGGGCGGGTGCTCATCGACTGGGGCCCGATGCCCGGAAGTTACGGCTGGGTCTTCCCCAAGGGCGACACGCTCACCGTCGGTGTGATCTCGCGGCGGGGCGAAGGCGCCGCGACCAAGCGTTACCTGGAGGACTTCATCGGGCGGCTCGGCCTCGCCGGCTTCGAACCGAGCATCTCCTCCGGCCACTTGACCCGCTGCCGGGCCGACGACTCGCCGCTGTCGCGCGGGCGGGTGCTGGTGTGCGGGGACGCGGCGGGGCTGCTGGAGCCGTGGACCCGCGAGGGCATCTCCTTCGCGCTGCGCTCGGGCCGGCTGGCGGGGGAGTGGGCGGTGCGGATCGCCGAGGCGCACGACGCGGTGGACACGCGCCGGCAGGCGCTGAACTACGCCTTCGCCGTCAAGGCGGGGCTCGGCGTGGAGATGAGCGTCGGCAAGCGGATGCTGGCCGCGTTCGAGCGGCGTCCCGGGGTGTTCCACGCGGTCCTCACCGGTTTCCGCCCGGCCTGGAATGCGTTCAAGGACATCACGCAGGGCTCGACGACGCTCGGCGAGTTGGTCCGCACCCACCCGTTGGCGCACCGCGCGCTGATGGCGCTGGACCGGCGTCCCGCGGGCGACGAGGTCAGCTCCTGACCGTGATCCGGAAGACCGGGTGGTCGTGGGCGGCCGCGACGATCTCCTCGTCGGAGGACCGGGCGGTGACCCCCTGGAAGTACTGGTTCACCTCCCAGCCCCACTTCTCCAGGTAGGACCGCAGGATCGGGAGCTTCTCCTCGTCGGGAAGCTCCACGGCGGTGAAGGCGCGGACCTTGCGTCCCACGCGCAGCTCCCCGCCGCCGGCGGCGCGCATGTTGCGCACCCACTGGGAGCGACCGCGTGCCGAGACCAGGTACTGCCCGCCGTCATGGGTGTGCGGGTTGACCGGGATGCGCTGCATCCGTCCGCTCTTGCGGCCGCGGACGGACATCTCGGCGGAGCCGGCGAGGCTGACGCCGTGCCGGGCCAGCCAGCCGATGACGCTGTTGAGCCGGATGGCCATGGGGCTGCCCTTGAGGTAGTACGGCGCGGACGACGGCATCGGTGACCCCCGGGTCGGAGTGGTGGCGAGAGCGCTGCTCTCTTTTGTGAGCACTGCTCTCGCGGTGTGCTTTCAGTCTGCACGATGTCGGCATGGCAAAGCAAGAGCACTGCTCTCGTTTTTGTGCGCTGATCTTTTTTGTGTGTGCTGCTCTCGCTTGTGCTCACCGCTCTCGTTTGTGTGCACCGCTCTGGATTCGTGGAACACTGGTCCGCATGAGCAGCACCACACATGGCGCCCGCGCCCGGGCCAGGATCGAAGTCACCGCGGCCATCAAGGAAGAGGCCCGCAGCCAGCTCGCGAAGGAGGGTGCCGTCAAGCTCTCGCTGCGGGCCGTCGCCCGCGAGCTCGGCATGGCCTCCTCCGCGCTCTACCGCTACTTCCCCAGCCGCGACGACCTGCTGACCGCGCTCATCATCGACGCCTACGACTCCCTCGGCGCGGCGGCCGAAGCGGCCCGGGACGCGGCTGCCGACGTCGGACCGGTGCGCCGCTGGACCGCCGTGTGCGAGGGCGTGCGCGGCTGGGCGCTCGGGCACCCGCACGAGTACGCGCTGATCTACGGCACGCCGGTGCCCGGCTACACCGCGCCCGAGACGACCGTGCCGGCCGCCGCCCGCTCCGTCCTCGTCGTCATCGGCATCCTCCGCGAGGCGCACCAGGGCCTCGGCCTCGCCAAGCCCCCGCTGCCGGCCGAGCTGAGGCCCGAGGCCGTGCGCATGGCCGCCGATCTCGCCCCCGACCTGCCGCCCGAGGTGGTGGCGACGATGGTGGCCGCCTGGGCCCAGATGTTCGGGCTGATCGGGTTCGAGCTGTTCGGGCAGTTCAACCGGGTGGTGGAGGACCGTGACACGTTCTTCCGCCACGCGGTGGGGCAGCTCGCCCACTCCGTGGGTCTGGTGTACCCGCAGCAGGGTCCCGAGGCCGCGCCGGGCGGGCCCGCCGCCGAGCCGTCGTAGGGGCCGGGCGGACGGACGTACTCCGCCGGGAGTACATGTGATCACCACGCCGGGCCGACGTCGCACCGGGCGTCCGGCGTCTAGCGTGACGGACATGGACGAGCAGCGCGGACCCGGCGGCGGGCCGCCGGGGTGGTGGCGCCCGGGGCGGCCGCTCCGGCACGGCCCGCCAGGCCGGACCCGTCGGG
>NZ_NCTE01000781.1 GCF_002114215.1 Streptomyces sp. 13-12-16
CGCCCGTCCCGCCGGGACCCGCGCAGCTCCCGCTGCCGCTGCTGGCCCGCCGGGACGAGCGCGAGCAGCTGGTCCGGCTACTGGCCCGCGGCCGCTCCGTGCGCCTCACCGGCCCGGCCGGCTCCGGCCGCACCCGGCTCCTCGACACCGTCGCCGAGGACTGCGCGGACCTCGCCCCCGACGGCGTCGTCCGGCTGAACGGCCACCGCCGCTCCGCCGACGACCTGCTGTACGACCTCTTCTACGCCGTCCACGACGCCCCGCTGCACCGCCCGGACCGGGACGAACTCGCCGACCACGTCCGTGAGATCGGCGCCGTCGTCGTCCTCGACGACCTGGAGTTCGGCGGCGCCGCCCTCGACGAGCTGCTGGACGCCACCCCCGAGTGCGCCTTCCTGCTCGGCGCCACCCCGGACGTGCCCGAGCCGTCCGCCGACGCCGGCATCGAGGAGGTCGCCCTCCCCGGCCTCGACCGCGCGGACAGTCTCGACCTGCTCAAGCACGCCGTCGGCCGGGACCTCACCGAGGACGAGTCGAACTGGGCCGGCGACCTCTGGTTCGAGTCCGAGGGCCTGCCGCTGCGCTTCGTCCAGGCCGGTGCCCTGCTGCGGCAGCGCGACCGGCTGCGGGCCGGCGCCGACGCCGTCGACGAGTTCGGCGTCTTCGAGGACGTACGGCCCGACGAGGCGTCCTACGACCCCGCGGACGGCGACGAGGTGCCCCTGCCCTCGCTCGGCGAGGCCGCCGCCCCCGCCCCGCTGCTCGCCTCCCGGCTCAGCGCCTCCGCCCGCGCCACCCTGCGGTTCGCCGTCGCGCTCGGCGGCGAGGTGCCCCACCAGGCGCATCTGCCCG
>NZ_NCTE01000782.1 GCF_002114215.1 Streptomyces sp. 13-12-16
GGCGAACTCTCACCCCATCCCTGGGGTGCCATCTCGCACTCTCCTGCCGCCACAGCACTCACCCACCCGCGCCAGAACGCACTCGTGCTCAGTCGAACTCCAGCAGTTCCCGACCCTCTGTGGGCCGCCGCCTACGTCATCAACGGTGGATGCTCCGACGACGGCTTCGACTACTTCCGTGGCTGGTTGATCGCGCAGGGACGCGAGACCTTCGAGCGCGTGGTCGCCGACCCCGATGCCCTGGCAGAACTGCCCGTCGTGCGGGCGGCGGCGGCCGGCGGATTCGATCTCGAGTGCGAGGAGACGCTGGGCATCGTCTGGAACGCACACATCGTGGCGACCGGCGGACAACTCCCCGACGACGCGTTCACCATCCGCTACCCGGAGCCGGACCCCGCCTGGAACTTCGATTTCGGCGACCACGGCGAAATGACCCGCCGACTGCCCCGCTTGGCGGCTCTCCATCTGGAGTGAGGGGGGCGCAGGCAGGCCGGACAGGTACTCGTCCAGGCCTCACGGACAGTGAAGCGCACCGCACCGACGATGGGGCGACATCCGGCCTGAAGCCGCAGGTCACAGCGTCGGTGCGGGCCGAGGGCGGCGAGAGCCGGGGCGAGGGCGTCGCCCCGGCTTTCCCCGCTCCGGGCCGGCACCCTACAGGTGCGGGTAGTCGGTGTAGCCGTGGTGGTCGCCGCCGTAGAAGGTGGCGGGGTCCGGTGTGTTGTACGGACCCCGGGCGGCCAGACGGGCGGGCAGGTCGGGGTTGGCGAGGAACAGCGTGCCGAAGGCGATCATGTCCGCGGTGCCGTCCTGGACCAGGTCGAGTGCGTCCGGGCCGGTGGGCTCGGGGTGGGTGAGCGGGTTGAGGACGAACGTGGCGGGCCAGGTCTTGCGCAGGCGTGCGGTCAGTGTCCGGTCGGCGCCTTCGATCATGTGCAGGTAGGCGAGGTCCAGGCCGCCGAGCTCGGTGACCAGGGTGGTGTAGGTGTTCTCCACGTCCACCGCGTCCGTCTCGGCGATGTCGTTGTAGGGGTTTCCGGGCGAGATGCGGAAGCCGGTGCGGTGGCCGCCGATCGCTTCCGCGACGGCGGCGGCGACCTCCAGGCCGAAGCGGATCCGGCCGGCGACGTCGCCGCCCCAGTCGTCGGTGCGCCGGTTGGTGTTGGGTGCGAGGAACTGGTGGATCAGGTAGCCGTTGGCACCGTGGATCTCCACCCCGTCGAAGCCGGCGGCGATCGCGTTGCGTGCCGCGTCGGCGAAGTCGGCGATGGTGCGGGCGATGGCGTCGGCGTCCAGTTCCTGCGGGGTGACGAAGTCCATCGGCCCCTGGTGGGTGAACACCTGGCCCTTCGCGGCGACGGGTGAGGGCGCGACGGGGTGCAGACCGGGAGGAAGCAGACTGGGATGGCCGATGCGGCCGGTGTGCATCAACTGCGCGAAGACCACTCCGCCTTCACGGTGGACGGCATCGGTGACCTTGCGCCAGGCGGCCACCTGCTCCGGCGAATGCAGGCCCGGCGTGTCGGGGTATCCCTGGCCGACCGGCGAGGGCTGTATCCCTTCGGTGACGATGAGGCCGGCACTCGCGCGCTGGCTGTAGTAGGTCGCCATCAGACCGGTCGCGGTGGCTCCCGGTCCGTAGGCCCGGCTGCGGGTCATCGGCGCCATCACGATGCGGTTGGCCATCGGCCGGCCGGCCACGTCGATCGGGGCGAATGCGTCCGTCATGGAAATCTCCCTGTTGTCACGGAGGATGGAAGAGAAGAAGGGCCGGCCGCGGCGCGGCCGCTTCGCGGGCGGTTCCGGCGCGCCGGCCGGGGCGGCGGGGGCTGCGCCCGGGT
>NZ_NCTE01000783.1 GCF_002114215.1 Streptomyces sp. 13-12-16
CACACCACCGGCCGGGCCCGCACGCCGCACCGCCGCGGCGAACGCCCTGCCGCGCCCCTCTGCGCCCGGCACCACCACGCCGTGCCCCGCGTCGGCGTACGACGGCGCCGGTACGGGCCCCGGCGACCGCAGGGCACACCCGCGCCCAGGAAAAGTGGTTGCACGGCCCCGTTAGAATGGCTCGCATGGCCATTCTCCTCGCGCATTAGACGGCGGGAACGCCCTCAGCCGTCCACCGCCACCCACACCCGCCCTGGAGTCTGTCCGTGATCTCCGCCTCCGGCATCGAGCTGCGCGCCGGTGCCCGCGTCCTCATCGAAAGCGCCACCTTCCGCGTCGCCAAGGGCGACCGCATCGGCCTCGTCGGCCGCAACGGTGCGGGCAAGACCACCCTCACCAAGGTCCTCGCCGGCGAGGGCATCCCCGCCGGCGGTACCGTCACCCGCTCCGGCGAGGTCGGCTACCTGCCCCAGGACCCCCGCACCGGCGACCTCGACGTCCTCGCCCGCGACCGCATCCTCTCCGCCCGCGGCCTCGACGTGCTGATCCGCAAGATGCGCGAGAACGAGCAGCGCATCGCCAACGGCCAGGGCGCCACCCGCGAGAAGGCGCTCAAGCAGTACGAGCGCCAGGAGACCGAGTTCCTCACCAAGGGCGGGTACGCCGCCGAGGCCGAGGCCGCCACCATCGCCGCCGCGCTGAACCTGCCCGACCGCGTGCTCGGCCAGCCCCTGCACACCCTCTCCGGCGGTCAGCGCCGCCGCGTCGAGCTCGCCAGGATCCTGTTCTCCGACGCGGACACCCTGCTCCTCGACGAGCCGACCAACCACCTCGACGCCGACTCCATCGTCTGGCTGCGCGACTACCTCAAGACCTACCGCGGCGGCTTCATCGTGATCTCCCACGACGTCGACCTGGTCGAGACGGTCGTCAACAAGGTGTTCTACCTGGACGCCAACCGCGCTCAGATCGACGTCTACAACATGGGCTGGAAGCTCTACCAGCAGCAGCGCGAGGCGGACGAGAAGCGCCGCAAGCGCGAGCGGCAGAACGCGGAGAAGAAGGCGGCCGCCCTGCATTCGCAGGCCGACAAGATGCGCGCCAAGGCCACCAAGACCGTCGCCGCGCAGAACATGGCCCGCAGGGCGGACAAGCTGCTGTCCGGCCTGGAGGCGGAGCGGAAGTCCGACAAGGTCGCCAAGCTGCGCTTCCCCGAGCCGTCCCCGTGCGGCAAGACCCCGCTCATGGCGGAGGGACTGTCGAAGTCCTACGGCTCGCTGGAGATCTTCACCGACGTCGACCTGGCCATCGACAAGGGCTCCCGCGTCGTCATCCTCGGCCTCAACGGCGCGGGCAAGACCACCCTGCTCCGCCTCCTCGGCGGCGCCGAGAAGCCCGACACCGGCCAGGTCATCGAGGGGCACGGCCTCAAGCTCGGCTACTACGCGCAGGAGCACGAGACCCTCGACCCGGAGCGCACGGTCCTGGAGAACATGCGCTCCGCCGCCCCCGACCTGGACCTCGTCGACATCCGCAAGACGCTCGGCTCGTTCCTGTTCTCCGGCGACGACGTCGACAAGCCGGCCGGTGTCCTCTCCGGCGGCGAGAAGACCCGTCTCGCGCTGGCGACGCTCGTGGTCTCCTCGGCCAACGTGCTGCTCCTCGACGAGCCGACCAACAACCTCGACCCGGCCAGCCGCGAGGAGATCCTCGGCGCGCTGCGCACGTACAAGGGCGCGGTCGTCCTCGTCACGCACGACGAGGGCGCCGTCGAGGCGCTCCAGCCGGAGCGGATCATCCTGCTGCCGGACGGCGTCGAGGACCTGTGGGGCGCCGACTACGCGGACCTGGTCGCCCTCGCCTGAGGGACGTCAGCCGGGGTTGACCGAAGGTGTGATCCACTGCGTATGGATCATTCGGCCCATCGGTGATCCATCATTCGTGTGAGATCTCCTCATCCCGAGGTGTGTCCTACACGGATTTCGCGGCCGAGCTCCCGGTGAACCGGGGCTCGGCCGTCGCACCTTTCTGACCTGGCACTTCACGGAAGAACCCGTTCGGAGGTACCGCCCGCACATCGCGGAATACCTCATTCCGTATGTGGGGATGCGCTCCCGTCGTCACAACCTTGTCTCATCGACCTTGCCGAATGGGTGGCCATGAAGGCCCGGAGGGGTGATCATGAGGAGACCAGAGCGCACTTCCCATGAGGAGGCACGGGTGGCCGAGACTCTGAAGAAGGGCAGCCGGGTGACCGGCGCCGCGCGCGACAAGCTCGCGGCAGACCTGAAGAAGAAGTACGACGCCGGTGCGAGCATCCGGGCGTTGGCCGAGGAGACCGGCCGCTCGTATGGCTTCGTGCACCGCATGCTCAGCGAATCGGGTGTCACGCTGCGAGGGCGTGGCGGGGCGACACGGGGCAAAAGGGCCCCTTCGGCCTGACCCCGGGCGCCCCGGGAACCCGATGGTGACCACCCGGTCGGCCGACTGACCGGCCGGGTGGTTACTGTGCAGTCACTTAGGTCGACCGCACCCATCGGAGGCGCCCCATGGCTTCGTCCGCCCAGGACCTCGGTCCCGTACTCGACAAGGACGGCGTACGGCTCACCGTCGACGACGCGATCGCCACGGTGACGCTGACCAACCCGGCCAAGCGCAACGTGCAGAGCCCCGCTCTGTGGCGGGCGCTGACCGAGGCGGGCCGGCTGCTGCCCGGCTCCGTCCGGGTCGTGGTGCTGCGCGGGGAGGGCAAGTCCTTCTCCGCCGGGCTCGACCGGCAGATGTTCACGCCCGAGGGGATCGAGGGCGAGCCGTCGTTCATCGACCTGGCGCGTCGCGACGACGCCGCACTGGACGCGACCATCGCCGAGTACCAGGAGGCGTTCACCTGGTGGCGGCGCAGCGACATCGTGTCGATCGCGGCTGTCCAGGGACACGCCATCGGAGCCGGGTTCCAGCTCGCCCTCGCCTGTGACCTGCGCGTGGTCGCGGACGACGTGCAGTTCGCCATGCGCGAGACCAGCCTCGGTCTCGTCCCCGACCTGACCGGTACGCATCCGCTGGTCGGCCTCGTCGGATACGCCCGCGCGCTGGAGATCTGCGCGACCGGGCGCTTCGTCACGGCCGAGGAGGCCGTGAACACCGGCCTGGCCAACCTCGCCGTACCCGCGGCCGACCTGGACGCGGCGACCCAGGACCTCGCCGCGGCCTTGCTGGCCGCCCCCCGCGACGCCGTCATCGAAACCAAGACGCTGCTCCGAGGCGCCCAGACCCGCACCTACGACGACCAGCGCACCGCCGAACGGGCCGCCCAGTCCCGCCGCCTGCGCGACCTGGCCGGCCTGGGCGAATAACCTCCGCCCAGCCGCCCAGCCGCCCAGCCGCCCAGCCGCCCAGCCGCCCAGCCGCCCAGCCGCCCAGCCGCCCAGCCGCCCAGCCGCCCA
>NZ_NCTE01000784.1:0-3140 GCF_002114215.1 Streptomyces sp. 13-12-16
CGGGTCAGCGGGCGGGATCGTCCTCCTGGCGGACCACGACGACGGGGCAGGCCGCGTGCTGGGCGCAGCGCTGGCTGACCGACCCCAGCACCGCCCGGGCGAAGCCGCCCCGCCCCCGGCGGCCCACGACGAGGAGCGCGGCCCCCTCCGAAGCACGGATCAGCACCTCCGACGGGTCGCCCTCGACGAGGTGCTCCGTCAGCCCGGCGGGAGGACCGTCGGGGAAGACCGCGTGCAACTCCTGGGTGAAACGCTCCCTGGCCTGCCCCAGGTCGAACTCGGGATCGATCGCGGGTCCGCTCCAGCCCCTGGAGGACGGCGTGTCCCAGACGCAGACCGCCTCCACGGCACCGCCGACGCCCCGCGCGTAGCGGTCCGCCCACCGCAGGGCGGCGTACGACGAAGGGGATCCGTCCACGCCCACGACCACCCGTGGTACCTCGGAGGATTGCATGGCCACCTCACTCAGCAGTCGTCACTCCGCGCACCTCCACGCTGCCGGGACCCGCGCCGTCGCGCCAGTGGAGGCGGTCAGGCGGGTGCGGGGACGGCCGGTCGGCGTCGACGCCCTCATCCACCTGCTCGCAGCTCCCCGGCGATGCCCGCGGCCCAGGCGTCGACGGCCTCCCAGTCGCGGAAGTCGCCGAACCGTCCGCCCACCAGGCGGAACAGCAGACGTCCGGTGCGGGGCAGTTGGTCCCGTTCGACGACGCCGGAGAACAGGCGGTGGCTCCGGTACACCAGGCCCGGCGGCAGATCCTTCTCGATCACCGGCAGTTCCTTGGGGGCCATGCGTCGCCACGGGCCGCGCAGCGCCGCCGGCATCCCGACGCTGAAGATCCACACCGGGCGGGCGACGAGCACGTCCAGGTGGTTCCGCGCGAAGTCCTTGGCCGGTCGCAGCCAGCTCTGCCCGTGCACGGCGCTGCCGAGGACGAACGCCCGGTAGGCGTCCTCGACCTCGGTCACGGGCCTGGCCTCCGCCACCAGCCCCGCGTGCCGCAGGACGGTGGCCGTTCTCCCGGCGATCGCCCGGGTGGAACCGTGGGCGGTCGCGTATCCGACGAGTACGTTCATGACGTCACCCCGTCGACGGTGCGTTCCGCCCGCCCGGTCGCGGATGCGGTGACCGGCGTGGACCTACGCGACCGGAACCAGGTCGATTCCCGGTCAGGTGCGTCGGTGACCACGGCGATCGCCTGTCGGTCACGGATTCGGCCAGGGCACCATCCCGAGCGGATGCGCGGGGCGGTTCGGCACGGCGACGGCGGTCGGTCGGCCAGGACGGCGGTGGTGCCACCGGCGTCCGGCAGCGGTCGCACCGGCAGGCCGACGAAGCCGTGCGGGAACGGGAAGGCCGGCACGAGGACCGCCGTCATGGCGCCGTCTCCGGTTCCCCGCCGCCCTGGTCGAGCCGGAAGGGCGGGTACACGTCGGTGAGCAGGGCCGCGTAGGCGGCCACCCGCAGCACCCAGCGGTTCAGCCCGACCACCAGGTCGAACAGACCGCGCGGGTAGTGGCCGGTCGCGGCCAGGGCCACCCCGGCGCACAGGGTGAGCAGTCCGATGAGGCCACCCGCGAACCAGGTGGCCCGGACGTCCCCGAGGAGGAAGCCCAGGATCAGGTAGTGCGGGATCGCCAGCAGCCACCACTTCACCAGGACGAGGCCGCGGGACAGCCTCTCGGGATAGGCCAGGTCCCAGTGCGCGGGGTAGTCGGGGACGTCGGCGAGCGTGAAGGGCGGGTAGCGGTCGGTACCGAGCGTGCCGTAGGCGTAGTAGCCCACGCGCCAGCTCCACCGCAGCACGCCGGTGCCGAAGTCGAACAGCGGTCGGGGGTAGCGGCCGGTGAGGAGGATGGCGAAGAACGCCACCACGCTGGTTCCCACGAACGCCACCCACAGGAAGAACAGGACGACGCAGTGGGGGAACGCCAGCAACCACTTCACCAGCCACAGCCAGCGGGACAGCGGTGCGTCGAGGACCGCGGTCAGCCGCGCGGGATGGGCCGGCGGCGACATGGCGGGAGGTACCGCCGGGGGCAAGGGTTTCGTGCTCATGGGACCGGTCCCTTCGGATCCGGTGACGATCACGGGGCGGAGCACGGGTGGTCGTCGTACTGCGTGTTCTGCTTCCAGTGTTCGTCGGACGGCCCGCACGGCCCAGGGCCGAACGGTGCACGGAACCGCCGGCCGGCCGCTCGTCTGCCCTCGGGCCACGGGTGAGTGCGTGTGAGGAATGGAACCGGGCGCTGCACGGCCTGGGTGATCAGGTACTCAAGGAAGCGGCCTCCTTCGTGGTCCCGGCGGCCGACGGTGGAGACGTCGACGCTGCTGGCGGAAGGGGAGCCGGCGTGGGGCCTGCACGAGGAGGCACGGAGCGCCTCCTTGGTCGTGGTGGGTTCCTGGCACCTGAGCAAACGGCGTGGGATGTTCTCCTCCGCATCCGTGGCGCTTCCGCTCACCGCCCACGCTTCCTGCCCGGTCGTGGTCGTGCCGGAGCCGGAGCACATCGCTCAGCAGCCCGCGTACGTCGTGGTCGGCGTCGACGGCAGTGAGCATGCGGCCGCGGCGGTGGACGTGGCGTTCGAGGAGACGGCCCTGCGCAGAGCGCTCCTGCGGGCGCTGTACGTGTGGCATCCGCCGCTCCTCGGTGCCCTGGACGAGGACGCCGCGGTGCGGGAGTGCCGCCGCGTGCTGTCGGAGACGGTCGCGGGCCGTACCGCGGCACACCCGGACGTGGAGCTGCGCCACGAAGTCGTCCGCGGCCATCCGGTGCAGGTGCTGACGGAGGCGCTGCGGCTCAGCAAAGCCGGCATCGACGTCATCGAAACGGTCATCACGCCGCGGTCCGGAGCGGTGGGCCGGGCTCTGGGCGACATCCGGCTGCCCGAAGGGACGGTCGTCGCCACGATCGTCCGTGACGGACAGCCCACCGTGCCGGACCCGGCCGTCCGCCTGCGGGCCGGGGACGAGCTCCTGCTCGTCCCGCACTCCGCGACCGAACACGAGATCCACGCGGCGTTCCAGTGACCCGCCCCCTGCCGGCACGCCGGGCCGCCCGCCACTGCGGCGGGACCGGGGCCGGAGCGTGCGGCGGGCGCCCCAGTGACGCTCTCCCGTTCCCCGCACCACCACGACC
>NZ_NCTE01000784.1:3252-6800 GCF_002114215.1 Streptomyces sp. 13-12-16
GTGCGCGTGATGCAGCAGGGCCTGGCTGACCGAGCCCAGGAGCAGCCCGGCGAAACCGCCGCGCCCCCGCGCACCGACCACCACCAGCTGGGCGGAGCGGCTGGCCTCGATCAACGCCTCCCGCGTCCCGCCGTGCACCACCCTGTGCTCCACCACGACGCCCGGGTGGTGCTCCTGACGTCCGGCGAGCGCCTCGGACAGCAGCCTCTCCTCCTCCCCGGCCAGCGCTCCCGGCGGGTTCGCGTACGGCACGGACGCATCCTGCGGGGCGGGCATCGGCGCGTTCCACGCGGTCCAGGTGTGCAGCGCCACCAACGGCGCGTTCCGCAGGGCGGCCTCGGAGAAGGCGAAGTCCACGGCCTTCTGTCCCACGGCAGAGCCGTCGACGCCCAGCACGATCGGACCGTCGAGGAGGGGCTGCTCGCGCACGACCAGCACCGGGCACCGGCCGTGCGCCGCCAGATGCACCGCCGTCGACCCCACCAGCAGCCCGACGAACCCGCCCGTGCCCCGGTGTCCGACCACCACCAGCTCCGCGGCCCGCGACTGTGCCTCCAGAACGGTCAACGGCTCGCCGGTCAACACGACATGACCGACCTCGACCTCCGGCGCCACCGCCCGCGCCCGTTCGACCGCCTCGGCCACCAGACGATCCACCATGTTCCGCAGCCCGCCCTCCGGTGGTCCCAACGGCGACGGCCCCAGGGGCGCGTGCATCGCGGGCCAGACGAACGCGTGCACCAGCCGCAGCCCCGCCCCGCGCAGACGTGCCTCCCGCGCGGCGGCCTCCACCGCGGCGAGACTCGACGCCGAACCGTCCACGCCCACGACCACGAGACCGCTCACCGTGCCTCCCTCACATCGACGCCGTCACCTCTCACGTCCAGGTTCACCCCGGTCACGCTCCGCTGCACGGGGACGAGGGGCCACCACGGCCGTCGACCGGATCCCAGGTGTCCCGGCGCCGCCGACGCCGCGGCAACCTGGTCGAGGGACTGCTCCCCGTCCGGGAGCAGTCCCCGCAGCAGCCGGCTCCCGGCTTCCGCCAGGAACTCCCGCCAGGCGCGGGCGGCTCACTGCTCCGCGCGCAGCGGCCGCTGGTGCTCGGAGCGCAGGATGCGCAGCTTCTGTACCAGCGGGTCGGCCCCGAGCCCGGCGACATCGAGGCTGTGCCGTAGCCGAAGGCGCCCCGCACGACCGGGCGGCGTACGGCGTGTGCCGGTCATCGGGACGCCTCCGAGTCCGGGATGTCCTTCGCCCGGTGGGTGTCGAGGAGGGAGACGGGAGGCACGGAGAGCCGTCTGCGGGGTGGGGCGAGCAGGGCTTGTCAGCCGTGTTCCAGGGAGGTGTCGACTTCTTGCGGTCCTGCATCGCACGGCGTGTGGTGTCGCTCCGCGTCGCCGTATTTTCGTGGCCCCGGCTCGTTTCCACAGCACTACCGCTTTCATCGGCGAACTCTCTGGGAACCGGCCGGTCTTCCGTACTCCTGTGGGCCGGGCCCCTCACTCACGGCGCAGTGCGACCTTGAGCGCGCCGGACGTCGCGCCGTGGGAGAACACCTCGTAGGCGTCCAGCACCCGGTCGAGACCGAAGGTGTGGGTGACCAGCGGGGACACGCGCAGGCGCCCGAACCTCAGCAGCCCCAGCAGCCAGGGGGTGGAGGAGGTGTCGACCTGGCCGGTGCTGATCGTCACGTTCTTGCGCCACAGGGACTCGAGGTGCAGTGTGGCGGGTCTGCCGGGCGTGCCGATGACGGCGATGTGCCCTCCCGCACGGACGGCGCGTGTGCACAGGACGAAGCCCTCCGGTTCGCCCGACGCCTCGACGACCACGTCGGCGCCGGGCCCGTCGTACAGCTCGGCGATCATCCTCCCGGGCACCTCGGCGGCGTCGGCGCCCATGCGGACGGCGGCCTCCAGCCGGGCGGCCGACAGGTCCACCGCGATGACCCGGCGGGGCGAGTAGAGCCGCGCGATCGCCACCGTGGCGAGGCCGACCGGACCGGCGCCCACCACGACGACGGTGTCCCCCGGGCCCACCTCTCCGTTCCGCACGCCGACTTCGTAGGCGGTGGGGAGGACTTCGGCGAGCAGGACCGCGTCGTCGAGCGGCAGGGCGGGGGGCAGACGGTGGGTGGAGTGGTCGGCGAAGGGCACCCGCACGAACTCCGCCTGGGTCCCGTCGATCAGGTTCCCCAGGACCCATCCACCGCCCCCGCGGCACTGCCCGAACATGCGGTCGTGGCACGGCCGGCAGTGACCGCAGGCCGAGACGGACGAGACGATCACCTGGTTCCCGGGGCGCAGGTGGTGGACGTCCCGGCCGACCTCGACCACCTCGCCGACCGCCTCGTGGCCGAGGACCGTCCCCGCCTTCACCTCGGGCAGGTCCCCGCGCAGGATGTGCAGGTCGGTGCCGCAGACGGTGGTGGCCCCGACGCGCACGACGGCGTCGGCGGGATCCTCGATCGCCGGATCCGTGACGGTGTCCCAGGAGATCCGTCCGGGACCGTGGTAGACGAGGGCTCGCATGGTCACCCACTCCCTGGCGGCTCAGCCGGCTCCCTCCACCGTCGCCCCGGGCGGACGCCCGGGCAACCGGGGCCCCCAGACCGTCTGTTCCGCAGGACAGCCGGACCCCTGTGGCCGGGAGGAGGGGCTCCGTCGCCCAGTGTTCATGGCCGGACGGGCGGGGACGGCGCCGCGCCGATCAGGGAGAGCCAGCCGGTCAGCCCGGTGGGGTCGGTGGCCCCGCAGTGGAAGCCGACGTGCCCGTCCGGGCGGACGGCCACCAGACCGTGGCCGGGGCTGTTCGACAGCCGCAGGACGGTCACCCGAGGGTCGGCCGTGTCCGGCGGTGGAGCGGCGTCGCGTTGCAGCAGCAGGTGCACACCCGGGCGGGCCAGCAGCCCGTGCAGCCGCTGGGCGGGCCCTCCGACGCTGACGGCCGCGTCGGGCAGGCGGTCTCCCGGGCGGGGAGCCCCCCGCAGGGGCGGTGTCCCCTCCACCGACAGGGGACTGTGCCGGTAGTTCACGCGCAGTTGGGAGATGATGCGGACGACCTCGGCGACCAGTCGTCGCCGGCCGAGGAGCACGGGAATGGCGGGGGCCGCGCGCGGAGCGGCCACCGCGCGCAGCCATGAGGGGAGCCAGCCCGTCGACGCCTCCGCCCAGAACGCGGTGTGCGTCAGGAGCAGCCGTCGATGGGCAGCCGCTCTGCGCTCCCCTTCGTAGGAATCGAGCAGCACTTCGGCATCGAACCCGCCCGCGGAACCGCTCGCCGCGAAGCCGAGCTTCCAGCCGAGGTTCACCGCGTCCTGAATACCGGCGTTCATGCCCTGGCCGGTGGCCGGCGAGTAGGTGTGCGCCGCGTCCCCCGCGAGGAAGAGCCGCCCCCGGCGAAACCGCCGGGCGAGGCCGCACTGCAGCGGAACCCGCGCCGACCAGGCGAGATGCCCGATCCGTGCTGTCGTCCCGGCGTCGTTCAGGAGACACTGGAGCTCGGCTTCCGGAACGGCGGGGCCGGGCTGGCCGAAGTCCCGCCCGGCC
>NZ_NCTE01000784.1:7005-13204 GCF_002114215.1 Streptomyces sp. 13-12-16
GGGGCATGCCGTCGAGGTCCAGGTCGGCGAGGACCACCTCCTCGGTGTAGGGCCTGCCGTGCCACCCGATGCCGGCGCAGGCCCGCACGGTACTGGCCGGGCCGTCGCAGCCGACGGCGAAGGGACAGCGGACCTCCTCGACGCCGTGCCGCGAGCGCAGCACGGCATGCGCGCCGTCCCCGTCGTCGCGGGTGGTGAGCAGTTCGGTGCCCCGTTCGACCGTCACCCCGCGGTCGGCGAGCGCCCGCGCCAGCACCGTTTCGACGTCCGTCTGCCGCATGAGTGTCAGGTGGGGGAACGCCGTGTCGGGCAGCGCGAGGTCCGCGAGCCCGGTGTCGACGACGCGGGAGCCGAGATGCAGGTGGACCCTCGGGGCGGTGTCCGCCGACTCCAGCAGGGCGTCCGTGACACCGAGCGGTCGCAGGACCTCCAGGGTCCGTGGGTGGAGGATGAGCGCACGGGAGGGCCGGAACGGCTCGGGCCGCCGCTCGACGACCCGGACCCGTGCTCCGTGGGCGTGGGCCTGCAGGGCCAGGCTGAGGCCGGTCGTGCCGGCCCCGACGACCAGGACGTCCACCGTCGTGGTCACGTCCCGGCCGCTGTGCGCCACCACGCGGAGGTCTCCGGCTCCGGGGCCTCGACGAGTCGGGGGTCCGCGATCACGGCGTCGCGGCGCAGCCCCGGCACGATCGCGTACCGGATCGAACCGGGCTCGCTGACCAGCGCGAGGACCCGCCACAGGGAGCGCGCGTAGTGTTCGGCGCGCCACGGGCCGTCCCACTCGTACACGCCGCGGTAGCGGCCGCGCTCGTCGTGGGCCAGCCACAGCTTCGAGGTGAAACCGGGGAATCCGACGAACAGGGGAGTGTTCAGCAGGCTCTCGCGGCGGAACAGCGCGTGCGCGGGGCCGCGCACCAGGCGCAGCCGGAAGGTGACCACCAGCGTGCACGGGTCCTTCGCCAGGCCGCTGCCGAGGCGGGTCTCCCGGTAGACCCGGGCCCCGGTGCCGTCGGCGAAGTCCAGTCGCACGCCCACGCGCTCTTCCGGCAGGTGGATCCGGTGCCGCGAGAGCAGCGCGAAGGTGGTGAGGAAGCACGCGGCCACGGCCCGCCATGCCTCGCCGGGGGCGAGTGGTCCCTGTTCACCCATGGTGGCCTCCTTCGAGGAGCCATGACGGGCATACGCCGCCGGGCTCCGCCACGCCGGCCGGGCCGGAGTTCCCCGTACACCCCACCATGCGGCAATGCGCCATGCCCCGCGAGACCTGGTGGCGCGGACCGGCAGCCGGCGATGGAGCCCGGGGCGCACCGGCGGGCACACCCGCTCGCCTAGTCCGGCTCCATGTAGGGGCGACGGAAGACCGGCGCCTGGCCCGTACCCCACGGGCGTACGGCAGCCAGCGCCCGGGCGACCGCGGACTCCAGGGAGCCGCTGGTGTCGACCGAGACGGCCTCCGGCCACGGCTGTTCCCGGGCCTCCATCACGGCGGCGACGGAGGCGTCGGCGTCGGACGCTCCGGGGGCACGGGTGCCCAGGCGGGTCGCTGCCACGTCCCCCGGCACATGGCAGTGCAGGGCCACCAGGTCGGCGCTGGTGCGTTCCGCCATGCGCACGGCCGCCTCCCGCTGTGCCGCATCGGACCAGGTGGCGTCCAGGACGACGGATTCCCCCGAGGACAGCAGGGCGGACGCGCGGTCGAGCAGGGCGGAGTAGGTCCTGGCCGTCCACTCCGGTGTGTAGATTCCCTCGCCGTAGCCGGCCTCCGCGGACTGCTCCGCGGGGATTCCCGCCAGCTCCTTGCGGAGACGGTCGCTGCTGAGCAGCGTGACCCCGAGCCGGTCCGCCAGTGCTCCGGAGAGGGTGGACTTCCCGCTTCCCGGCAGCCCACCGACGAGCGTCAGGCCGACGGCGGAGGTACGCAGGTGGCGCAGCGCCGTCGAGACCAGCCGCCGGAACGCCGCCTCCGCGCCCGGCGCGCCCTGACGTGCCTGGATCAGGGAGACCTTGGCGCGGACGAACGCGCGGTAGGCGACGTAGTGGTGCCACAGGGAAGGGGGCGCCGGATCGCCCGAGTACTCTCCGTACCGGGCGAGGAAGTACGCCGCGGCCTGAGGGGCGCCGAGCTGTTCCAGGTCCATGGCGAGGAAGGCGGCGTCGTCGAGTCCGTCGACGTGACGCAGGTGGTCGTCGAACTCCAGGCAGTCCAGGACGCGGGGACCGTCGTCGAGGCAGAAGACGTCCTCGGCGAGCAGATCGCCGTGGCCGTCGACCACCCGCCCCTGCTCGATGCGGGAGTCGAACAGACGCGTGCGGCCGGCGAGGTAGCGGCGCACCAGCCGCTCCGCCTCCGCCACCCCCTCCGGTACGGCGCCGTCGTCGGCCAACGCGCGGACCTGCCGGAAGCCGGCCTCCCAGCGCGAGGACAGGGCGTCCCGCGTGCCCTGCTCGTCCACCCCACGGCTCCGGGGCGCCTCCGCGTGCCACGCCGCGAGCTGCCGGGCGACGGCCCGCAGGACGTCGTCGACGGCTACCCCTTCCCGCACCAGGCGGGAAAGCCGGCGGTCCGCGGGCATCCGGCGCATCACCACGAGCGGCTCCGGCGCCTGTGCGTCGGGGCTTCGCAGCTCACCCAGCCCCAGATAGACGTCGGGGGCGAAGCGGCGGTTGAGGGCGACTTCACGCTCGCACGCCGCCCGGCGGGCCACCACCGTCGTGTAGTCCAGGAATCCCAGATCCACCGGCTTCTTCAGCTTGTAGGCGCGGTCGCCGGCGAAGAACACGATCGCGGTGTGCGTCTCGCACACCTGCGCGCGCGGCAGCGGCTCGCCGTCGTGCCGGCCACCGGTTTGGAGCGGGGACGTGTCGGCCGCAGGCGCCGGGGGCGCCGTCCTCCCGGTGAGGTCCGGCTCAGTCATGGGGGACGACGGCGACGGGGCGGCGTGCGTGACGGACGGCTGCCCGGGCCACGGGGCCCGGACGCGGTGCTGGGACGTACCGGCGTTCCCGGCGGCAGGCGGCCGGCGGGCCCGCACCCTCGGCGGCGGCGGAACTCTCGAGTGAGCCGTCGAGGCCCACGGTGACGACTGGCCGCATGGCGGTGCCCTCCGTCTCGTAAGAAGCTGGAAGAGGGATGGATGACGGTGCCCGAGCCCGACGACGCGGACGGCCGGGAGGCCGTCGGCCCGCCGGACGGGGCGGGTTCCCTCGTTCGAGGAGTACCCCAATCCCCTCCGCGGCGCATGCGGACCGGAGGCGGGAGGCAGGCGCGTGATCCGGCCGGGAGGAGACAGCGGCGGTGACGATTCCCCTGGTGGTCGGCGTCGACGGGTCCGAGGCGAGCCTGGAGGCGGTGGACTGGGCCGCCGGAGAAGCCGTCCGGCACGGCGTCCCGCTCCACCTCCTGCACGCGGCGGCGCGGGACCACGAGGCGTCCGACGTGATCGACGCCGCCTCGGAACGGGTCAGGAAGGGTGCTCCCACGGTGAGGTTGTCGAACGAGGTGCTGCACGAGGACGCGACCGCCGCCCTGCTCGGCAAAGGGCGCAACGCCTTCGCACCGGTACTGGGATCCAGAGGGTTCGGAGACCTCGCCGGAATGCTCCTGGGATCGGTCAGCCTCGCCGTGGCGGCGCGAGCGGACTGCCCGGTCGTCGTGGTGCGCGGTGCGGCGGAGCACCGCTATGCCCGCTTCGGGAGTGTCGTCGTCGGTGTCGAGGAGGGGAAGGGCAGCGGCACGGCCGTACAGTTCGCCTTCCGTGAGGCCCATGTGCGGCACTGCCGACTGGTGGCGGTGCACGCCTGGAGCGCACCGCTCGATGCTTCCGACTCACCACGAGCCCTGCCCTCGTACACCCCGGAGACCCGCCGGCGCCCGCCGGCGCGGGTGCTCGACGACGCCCTGTGCGGCGCGTCGGAGCGGTACCGCGACGCCCCGGTGAACCGGCGGGTGATCGAGGGGCCGGCGCGCCACGCCCTGCTGGAAGCGGCAGCGGAGGCGGACCTGCTGGTCGTCGGCGCCCGCAGACGACAAGGACACCTGGGTCTGCAACTCGGATTGGTCAACCATGCGGTACTGCACCACGCGCCGTGTCCGGTCGCGGTCGTTCCCCGGATATGACCGGACGGGCTGGGACGGACCACGTCATCGGCCGGTCCTTGTGGACTCGGAAGCCGTCCCCCACAGGGACCTTCGGCCCTGTGACCGGAGCCCGCGCCGTCCCATGATGGGACCAGGACGGTGGGGGGAACGGACCAGCGACCTGCTGGAGGCCGAGTCATGACTGCATGGAATCCGCCGCACGCGTCCGGTCCGCCGCCGTCGCGCCGGGAGCGCACCCCGAAGAGGGTGAACCCTCTGCGACGTCCGTCCGACAGGTTCGAGTCCTGGTTCCGCGGCTTCCTGATGCTCGTCCTCGTCCTCGGCCTGCCGGTGGCCGCGCTCGGTGCGGGGCTGACGGCGTACGAGTCGTCGATGCGCACCGTGCAGACGCAGTCGGCCGAGCGGCACCAGGTCGACGCCCGGGTGACGTCGATCACCGAGGAGGTCGGCGAGAACGCGAAACAGCAGGCGCGGGTCCGCTGGACCGACGACGACGGAACGGCGCGGACGGGAACCACCCTCGTGACGCCGGACACGCCCGAGGGCACCACCGTGCGGGTGTGGGTGACCGGCGAGGGGGCCGTCACCAGCCCGCCGATGACCGAGAACCAGGCCGTGACCACCGGCTGGTTCGCGGGCGGTGCGGCGGCGGTCGGCGTGGCGGCCGGGGTCTTCGCGGCGCGGGTGGGCGTGCGCCACGCGCTGGACCGGAGGAGGTACGCGCAGTGGGACGCCGAGTGGGACCGGGTGGAGCCCCTGTGGGCCGGCCGGTTCCGCCGGTGACGTGAGGACGAGCCGGACAGGACCGAGGAGGCGACGCCGATGTCCGACGCGACGACCACCGACCTGTACGAGGTGACGATGGCCATGTCCTACCTCCGGGAGGGCATGACCGGCCCCGCGACGTTCAGCCTCTTCGTCCGCGACCTGCCCGCCGAGCGCGGCTTCCTGGTCGCGGCGGGGCTGGAGTCGGCCCTGGACCACCTGTCCGGCCTTCACGTCGGCCCGGAGGACGTCGACGCCTTCGCGTCCGCGCTGCACCGCCCGCCGCGTGACCTGCGCCCTCTGCTCGGCCTGGAGTTCACAGGCGACGTACGGGCGGTTCCGGAGGGACGGATCGTCCTGGCGGGAGAGCCCCTGCTGGAGGTGACCGCGCCTCTGCCGCAGGCACAGCTGGCCGAAACGTACGTACTCAACCAGCTCAGCCACCAGACCACCGTCGCCTCGAAGGCCGCACGGTGCGTCCTCGCGGCGGCAGGCCGTCCGGTCGTGGACTTCTCCCTGCGCCGCACCCACGGCCCGCAGGCAGGGTTCCAGGCCGCCCGCCTCGGCGCGATGACCGGCTTCGCCGGAACCAGCAACGTGGCCGCCGCCACCGCCCTGGGCCTGACGGCCGTCGGCACGATGGCCCACTCCTTCGTCGAGGCGTTCGCCACGGAGGAGGACGCCTTCCGCGCCTTCGCGCGGTCCCACCCGGGACCGGTGACCCTGCTGGTGGACACCTACGACACCGAGGAGGGCGTACGCGTCGCGGCGCGCGTGCTGCGGGAGCTCGACCACGCGGCCCGCGGGCCCGGCTCGGCGGTACGCCTGGACAGCGGCGACCTCGGGGCCCTGGCGGTACGGGCACGCTCCCTCCTCGACGACGCGGGCCTGCCCGACGTACGGGTCATCGCGAGCGGCGGTCTCGACGAGTACGCGGTGGACGAACTGGTCCGCTCCGGGGCGCCGATCGACACGTACGCCGTCGGCACCCGCGTCGGCGTCTCGGCCGACGCGCCGTACCTGGACTCGGCCTACAAACTGGTGGAGTACGACGGCCGGCCGGTGATGAAGCTGTCGTCGGCGAAAGTGACGGCCCCCGGCCCCAAGCAGGTGTTCCGCCGCCCCGGCTGCGTCGACGTGATCGCTCTGGCCGACGAGCAGCCCCCCGACGGTGGCATGCCGTTGCTGGAGACGGTGATGCGGGGCGGGCGGCGCACCGGCGTCAGGCCCACGCTCGACGAGTGCCGGGAGAGGTTCACGGCGGACCTGGACGGCCTGCCGCCGGCCGCCCGCCGGATCCGGGCGCCGGTCGCTCCCCGGGCGACGGCCTCCGAG
>NZ_NCTE01000785.1 GCF_002114215.1 Streptomyces sp. 13-12-16
CCGCTCGCTGTCCCGGGCGGGCGGACCGCCGTACGGAATGGCACGGGCCGGCCGCGGCGCCTGTTCACCGCCTCGCGCGGAGCCGCGTACGGGTCGGCCGGCCGTGCCGGGAAGCGTCGGCTCCGCCGGGAACCCGCCGGACGGGCGGCGCGTCGCCCCCGGGTCAGGTCCTGGGCCGCTGGACGCTCTCCAGGAGCATGTCCAGCCACTCCGCGACCTTGTCGCGGTGCTGGTCGGTGGGCAGCTGGGCGGCCCGCCAGGCGATCCCGCGCACCCCGTGGTCCTGCAGCAGCCGCTCCAGCGGGTCGTCGGCCGGTGCCGTCGCCGCCCGCTTCCGGTCCGCGAGTTTCTGCAGCAGCTCCTGCTCGGTGTGCTGGAGCGCGCCCGCGAGCGCCTCGGGGTCCTCGGCGGTGAGGAAACCGGCGTGCACCCGGAAGAACCGCTGGATGGCGTCGCAGTGCTCCATGGTCGGGCGCCGGTCGCCGTTGATCAGTGCTCCGGCCTGCTGCCGGGACATGCCCGCGCCGTCGGCGATCTCCTGCTGCGTGTACTTGCGGCCGTTCGGCTTCAGCCGGGTGCGGCGCAGCAGGTCCAGCCGCTGCACGAACCGCGCCTGCACATCGGGCTCGCCCGCGGACCGGCCGCTCAGCAGCGCCTTGACCACGGGCTCGGGGACACCGGAGGCGGCGGACAGCCGGCCGACGTCGAAGACCTCGGTGTGCGCCACGCCGAGCCGGTCGGCGAGTGCGGTGACGCGGGCGACGACGGCCGGCAGCGCGGTCGTCGGCGTGGCACCCGGACCCTCGAAGCCACCCGTCACCGAAAGATCTCCTACGTCTCTCACAGGCTTCTCACAAGCGATTGCCGTGAACTTCACGGAGACTAGCCGTTGTCTCGAACCCACATCCAGGTCTCGCCACAACTGTGGCCAATTTCAGCCGTCAACCGGCATGAAATGCCACGATAGTTGACACGCCTCACGTGTGGGCAGCAGGATCGGGGCGCCGCGTCAGGGCCGCACAGGCAAGAGGGGTGACCTCCCGATGGCACATCAGGCAGGAGGGCAGCGGCCGGTACCGCGGCCCGTCCCCGGGACTCCCGGGGCCCAGGCCTATCTGCAGGACTACGCCGTCCTCCTGGAGGCGGTCCCCTTCCCCTCCCTGGTGGTCGACCACCGCTGGGACGTGCTGCTCACCAACACCGCCTTCCGGACGCTCTTCCAGGGTGTCGAGCCGCACCCCACGGCCCTGCCCGCCGACAACTTCCTCCGGTTCGTCCTCTTCCACCCGGACGCGGCCACGGTGCTCGGCGACCACGAGTCGAGCTGGTGCCTGCCGATGCTGGCCCACTTCGCCGGGGCCGTCGAACGGTACGGCCACGACCACGGCCTGGCGGCCATCCGCCGAGACATCGCCCAGGACCCCATCATGGAGGCCGCCTACCGGCACGGACTGCCGCACTGGCTGCGGGCCGTCGGCGAGCAGGCCGCCGAACACGACGGCTCCGTACGGCCGTTGCTGCACCCCGACCCGCGCTGGGGCGCCACGGACTGCCGGATCGTCACGGAGACGACCCCGGCCCTCCAGGACATGGACTGCACCCGGCTGACGCTGGTCCTGCGCGAGGCGCGCCGCACCCCGTCCGGGGTGCGCGGGCACCGACGCGCCGCCTCCCACCTGAGAGTGGTCCGCTCCACCGGCTGAGGCGGCCCTTCGCCGACGACGTCCGCCCTCTTCCCCGCAGCAGTGCTGTGTGACATATTACCGGCGTGAGCGAGCCGCTGACCTGCGATGTCGTGGTGGTGGGCGCCGGGATGACGGGCGCCGCCTGCGCCCTGTACGCGGCCCGGGCGGGCCTCGCCGTGACCGTGGTGGACCGGGGCCCCGTGGCCGGCGGCACGACCGGCGCGGGCGAGGGGAACCTCCTCGTCTCCGACAAGGCGCCCGGCCCCGAACTCGAACTCGCCCTGCTGTCCAACCGGTTGTGGGCACAGGTGGCACAGGAACTGGGCGGGCCGGTCGAGTACGAGGCGAAGGGCGGACTCGTCGTCGCCGAGACCCCCGAAACGCTCGACGGGCTGCGGAGGTTCGCGGACACCCAGCGGGCCGCCGGAGTGACGGCCGACCCCGTCCCCGGCGATCTGCTCCACGAGCTGGAACCGCGTCTGGCGCCCGGCCTCGCGGGCGCCGTGCGCTATCCGCAGGACGCCCAGGTGATGCCCGCCCTCGCCGCCGCCCAACTCCTGCGCGCCTCCGGGGCCCGGCTGCTCACCGGCCACGAGGTGACCGGGGTCCTGCGCACCGCCGGCGGCGCGGTGCGCGGGGTGCGCACGGACCGCGG
>NZ_NCTE01000786.1:0-3480 GCF_002114215.1 Streptomyces sp. 13-12-16
CAGACCGCGTCCGCGCCGGCGGCGACGGCCCGGACGGCGGCGCCCGGCACGCCGTAGCGGTCGGCCACGGCGCCCATCTCGACGGCGTCGGTCACGACCAGGCCCGTGAAACCGAGTTCGCCGCGCAGCAGGTCGCCGACGACGGGGCGGCTCAGGGTCGCCGGCCACCGGGCGTCGTAGGCGGGCACGAGCAGGTGCGCGGTCATCACGGCCCGCACGCCCGCGTCCATCGCGGCGATGAACGGCGGCAGCGCGGTCAGCGCGAGGGTCCCGGCGTCGGCCGAGACCTGCGGCAGCCCGAGATGGGAGTCGACCACGGTGTCGCCGTGGCCCGGGAAGTGCTTGGCGCACGCGGCGACCCCCGCCGACTGCAGCCCCCGCACCCACGCGGCGGCGTGCCGGGAGACGACGTCGGGGCGCGCCCCGAAGGAGCGCACCCCGATGACCGGATTCAGCGGATTGGTGTTGACGTCGGCGCTCGGCGCATAGTTCAGGGTGATGCCGAGGCCGCGCAGTTCCCGGCCGACGTCCCGGGCCACCTGCTCGGTGACATCGATGTCGTCGAGCGTGCCGAGCGCCAGGTTGCCCGGCCGGGACGCCCCGGTGCGGGCTTCGAGCCGGGTGACGTCGCCCGCCTCCTCGTCGACGGCGACGACGAGTCCGGGGTTCTCGGCGTACAGGGCGGTGGTGAGCCCCGCCACCTGTTCGGGACCGTGGATGTTCCGGCCGAACAGGACGACCGAGGCGAGCCCTTCGGAGATCCGACGGCGCACCCAGTCCGGCACCGTCGTCCCCTCGAAGCCCGGCTGGAGCACGGAGTGCGCCCACCGCAGCAGTCGCGGGTGGCTGCTCTCGGTCATGCGGGCCTCCGTGCGGGGTTGTGCACGCGGCGGTTGCGGTGGGAACCCGCCACGACTGGTTCAGACCACTGGGATATTGGACTGGACCATTGGGCCCTGTCAAGGAACGCCCTTTCGGCAAGGCGGCCGAACACCCCTGGAAAAACGCGGTGTTGGCGGCGAACCACCCGGTCAGGGCGCCGGACGCGTCAGCGTCGCCGTGAACTTGTAGCGCGAGCCCCGGTACACCGAGCGGACCCACTCGACCGGCGTTCCCGTCTCGTCCCGCGAGTGGCGGGACAGCAGCAGCATCGGCAGGCCCACGTCCGTGGCGAGCAGCCCCGCCTCCCGCGGTGTCGCCGGGGAGGTCTCGATGGTCTCGTCGGCCTCCGCCGGCCGCACCCCGTACACCTCGGCGAGGGTGGTGTAGAGCGAGGTGTAGCGGGACAGGTTGCGGCGCAACCGGGGGAAGCGCCGGTCGGACAGGTGGGTCGCCTCGATCGCCATGGGCTCCCCGCCGGCCAGCCGCAGCCGCTCGATGCGCAGCACCCTGTCCCCCGGATCCACCTCCAGCAGGGCCGCCAGGTCCGCGTCGGCGGCGATGTACCCGATGTCCAGCACCTGCGAGGTGGGGCTGAGCCCCTGTGCCCGCATGTCCTCGGTGTACGAGGTGAGCTGGAGCGTCCGGTAGACCTTCGGGCGGGCGACGAACGTGCCCTTGCCCTGGATCCGGTCGAGCCGGCCCTCGCCGACCAGCTCCTGCAGAGCCTTGCGGATCGTGGTGCGGGAGGTGCGGAACTCGACGGCGAGCAGGCGCTCGGCCGGCATCGGGGCGCCCGGGGCGCGCTCGTCGGTCATCTGCAGTAACCGCTGCTTGATGCGGTAGTACTTCGGTACGCGCCCGATAGGGCCCGGCGCCCCCGTGTCGGCCTGGGCGCTGCTGACGTCCGTGCTCATGACCTGCCTTCCGGCTGCGGTGTCCGGCGCGCGGACGGCAGGTGCCGACCGCGGTGCACGTCGGCGGACGGCCGGGTTCGGCGCCGCACGCTCGGCGATCCCGTTATAACCGTGCGTTCTCGCTTTGGTCTAGTCCAAGCTTCAACCCGTCCCTCTTTGGGTGGAGTTCTGCGCTCCGTCAGGGCTGTCGAAGCCGTTATCCAGGTGTGAGTCCACGACCCTTGACAGGGCCATAGGTCTAGGCCAAGCTCCCCTTGCTGGTCTAAACCATTTAGAGGAAGCCGGGTCCCAGCCCGCCGAGCTGTTGCGCCGTTGTGGGGGTCACCGCCGAGGGCGTGGGTGAGCAAGGCATTCCTGAGGAGGGGTGGCGCGTGAAGCGCAAGCTGATAGCCGCGATCGGGGTCGCGGGCATGCTGTTCTCCGTCGCGGCGTGCGGCGGCGACGACGGTGACGGCGACAAGAAGGCGGGCGCGGACGGCTACGCCGGCGAGACGCTCACCGTGTGGGTGATGGACGGCTCCTCGCCGGACCAGTGGCAGAAGGACCTCGCCACCGAGTTCGAGAAGAAGACCAAGGCGAAGGTCGAGTTCGAGGTCCAGCAGTGGAACGGCATCCAGCAGAAGCTGACCACCGCCCTGTCCGAGGAGAACCCGCCGGACGTCTTCGAGGTCGGCAACACCCACACCCCGGCCTACGCCAAGACCGGCGGCCTCGCCGACCTCGCCGACCTCAAGGCGGAGATCGGCGGCGAGTGGACCGAGTCCCTCAACGAGTCGTCGATCTTCGAGGGCAAGCAGTACGCGGCGCCCTGGTTCTTCGCCAACCGCGTCGTCCTCTACAACAAGAAGATCTGGGCGGACGCGGGGCTGAAGGACACCCCCAAGACCCGCGACGAGTTCTACGACGCCCTCAAGACGATCGGTGAGAAGACCGACGCCGAGCCGATCTACCTGCCCGGCCAGAACTGGTACCACTTCGTCGGCCTGGTGATCGGCGAGGGCGCCGAGCTGGTCAAGAAGGACGGCGACAAGTACGTCTCCAACCTCGCCGACCCGAAGGTCGCCGCCGCCACGGAGACCTACAAGAAGTTCCAGGCCCTGTCCAAGGCGCCCAAGGACAAGGACGAGGCCACCCCGCAGCAGGGCGAGATCTTCTCCAAGGGCAAGACCGGCGCGTTCATCGGCATGGGCTGGGAAGCCGGCATCGCGATCAAGGCCAACCCGGACATCGAGAAGGAGA
The DNA here is from genome assembly GCF_002114215.1 of Streptomyces sp. 13-12-16. GTDB lineage: Bacteria > Actinomycetota > Actinomycetes > Streptomycetales > Streptomycetaceae > Streptomyces. Next base: position 3,036 of record NZ_NCTE01000786.1, read on the forward strand.
TCGGCTACTTCACCATCCCCGGTGCCACGGCCGACAAGCCCGAGGGCGTCTTCCTCGGCGGCTCCAACCTCGCCGTCGCCGCGGGCAGCAAGAAGCAGGAGCTCGCCAAGGAGTTCCTGAAGATCGCCCTCTCCGACAAGTTCGAGGGCGCGCTGGCCAAGGCCAACGGCGTCATCCCGAACAAGGAGTCGCTGCAGAGCAACCTCGAGGGCAACGCCCCCGCCGAGGCCGCCGCGCCGGCCGCCGCCGTCGGTGGCACCACGCCGCTGATCCCCGAGTGGGCCGCCGTCGAGAACGACCCCAACCCGATCAAGGCGTACCTGACCGCCGTCCTGAACGGAAAGTCCCCGGCCGACGCCGCCGAGCAGGTCGAGGGCGAGTTCAACAAGCGCCTGGCGCAGCAGCAGTAGGCGCGCGAGCGCACGGATGGGGGCGGGGGCCGGCC
>NZ_NCTE01000786.1:3689-6538 GCF_002114215.1 Streptomyces sp. 13-12-16
CCCGGCAGGCAGAAACCGAGAGCCGCGTCGCGCACCGGCGCGCTCGCCCCGTACCTGTTGCTGCTGCCCGCCGTCGCGGCCACCGTGCTGCTGCTCGGCTGGCCACTGGTGAAGGACCTGCTGCTGTCCTTCCAGAACCTCAACATGGCGCAGCTGATCCAGCACGTCACCGAATGGAACGGCGTCGACAACTACAAGGAGGTCCTCACCGGCGAGGACTTCTGGCGGGTCACCCTCCGTTCGCTCCTGTTCACGGCGGCCAACGTCGCCCTGATCATGGTCCTGGGCACGCTGATCGGCCTGCTGCTCGCCCGCCTCGGCAAGCGGATGAGGTTCACCCTGCTGTTCGGCCTGGTGCTCGCCTGGGCGATGCCCGTCGTGGCCGCCACCACCGTCTACCAGTGGCTGTTCGCCCAGCGCTTCGGCGTCGTCAACTGGGTCCTGGACAAGCTCGGCTGGCACTCCATGGCCGACTACAGCTGGACCAGCACCCAGATGTCGACGTTCTTCGTCATCACCCTGCTGATCGTGTGGATGTCCGTCCCGTTCGTCGCGATCAACCTCTACGCGGCGACCACCACCATCCCGAAGGAGCTCTACGAGGCCGCGTCCCTCGACGGCGCCGGCGCCTGGCGGAGCTTCGCCACGGTCACCATGCCGTTCCTGCGGCCGTTCCTCTACGCGACGACGTTCCTGGAGATCATCTGGGTCTTCAAGGCGTTCGTCCAGGTCCTCACCTTCAACGGCGGCGGCCCCGACCGGCTCACCGAGATCCTGCCCGTCTACGCCTACGTCGAGGGCGTCGGCAACCAGCACTACGGCATGGGTGCGGCGATCGCCGTCCTGACCATCCTGATCCTGCTCGGCCTGACCGCCTACTACCTCAGGATCGTGCTCAAGCAAGAGGAGGACGAGCTGTGAAGCGCTCGCTCTTCGGCCGCCTGTGGCCCAACGTCACGGCCGTCGTCCTGTTCATCGGCCTCGTCTTCCCCGTGTACTGGATGTTCGCCACGGCGTTCAAACCGACCGGCGACATCATCTCGGAGAACCCGGTCTGGTTCCCGACCGACGTCACCCTCGAGCACTTCGAGACCGCGATCGGCGTCGACAACTTCTGGACGTTCGTCGGCAACTCGCTGATCGTCACCGTCCTCGCGGTCGTCTTCTCACTGATCATCGCCCTGGTCACGTCCTTCACCCTGGTGCGGATGCGGTTCAAGGGACGGCGCGGCTTCATCATCGGCTTCATGCTCGCCCAGATGGCGCCCTGGGAGGTCATGGTCATCGCGATCTACATGATCGTGCGGGACGCCTCGATGCTGAACAGCCTGGTGCCGCTCACGGCCTTCTACATGATGATGATCCTGCCCTTCACCATCCTGACGCTGCGCGGCTTCGTCGCCGCCGTGCCGAAGGAGCTGGAGGAGGCGGCGATGGTCGACGGCTGCAGCCGCTTCACCGCGTTCCGCCGGGTCATCCTGCCGCTGCTCGCGCCGGGCCTGATGTCCACCTCGATGTTCGGCTTCATCACCGCCTGGAACGAGTTCCCGCTCGTGCTGGTGCTCAACAAGGAGGCCGAGGCGCAGACCCTGCCCCTGTGGCTGTCCAGCTTCCAGACCGTCTTCGGCGACGACTGGGGCGCGACCATGGCCGCCTCCTCCCTGTTCGCCATCCCGATCCTGATCCTCTTCGTCTACCTGCAGCGCAAGGCCGTCAGCGGCCTCACCGCGGGCGCCGTGAAGGGATAACGCCCCCCGATGACGACAACCACCACCGGCACCGACACCCTCACCCGGGACGCGCTCGCCGTACTGCAGCCGGGCTTCGCCGGCACCACCGCGCCCGACTGGGTGCGCCGGCGGCTGGCCGAGGGCCTCGCCTCCGTCGCCCTCTTCGGCCGCAACGTCACCACCGCCGAACAGGTCACCGCCCTCACCGCGCAACTGCGCGCCGAACGGGACGACCTGCTGGTCGCCATCGACGAGGAGAGCGGCGACGTCACCCGCCTGGAGGTCCGCACCGGCTCCTCCTTCCCCGGCAACCACGCACTCGGCGCGGTCGACGACACCGGTCTGACCCGGGGCGTCGCCCGTGAACTGGGCCGCCGGCTCGCCGAGTGCGGGGTCAACTTCAACTGGGCGCCGTCCGCCGACGTCAACGCCAACCCCGACAACCCGGTGATCGGCGTGCGCTCCTTCGGCGGGGACACCGCCCTGGTCGCCCGGCACACCGCCGCCTACGTCGAGGGCCTGCAGTCCACCGGCGTCGCCGCCTGCACCAAGCACTTCCCCGGCCACGGCGACACCAGCGTCGACTCCCACCACGCGATCCCGCACATCGACCTCGACGCCACGACGCTGCACGAACGGGAACTCCAGCCGTTCCGGGCGGCGATCGCGGCCGGCACCCGCGCCGTCATGAGCGCCCACATCCGGGTGCCGGTCCTCGACCCGGACCGCCCGGCCACGCTCTCCCGGCGCATCCTCACCGACCTGCTGCGCGGCGAACTCGGCTACGACGGCCTGATCGTCACCGACGGCATGGAGATGCGCGCCATCTCCGGCACCTACGGCCTGGAGCACGGGGTCGTCCTGGCCATCGCCGCCGGCGCCGACGCGATCTGCGTGGGCGGCGGGCTGTGCGACGAGGGCACCGTACAGAGCCTCCAGGACGCGCTGGTGAACGCCGTACGCTCCGGCGAGCTCCCAGAGGAGCGGCTCGCCGACGCCGCCGCCCGGGTGCGCGCCCTGGCCGACTGGACCGCGGGCGTACGGCGCTCCCCGGCCGCGGCCGTCGAGCCCGAGCCGGAGATCGGCCTCACGGCGGCCCGCCGCGCGGTCACCGTCACC
>NZ_NCTE01000787.1 GCF_002114215.1 Streptomyces sp. 13-12-16
CGGCCGTCGGCCTCGAGTCACCCGACGCCGCCGGTGCCGCCCGCCGCGCCGAGGCCCTGCTGGCGCCCGTACTGCCACGCCGCCGTGCCCCCGAGGACGCCCCGCTCGACGCGGTGGCCGCGCCCGACGGCACGGAACTGTTCTTCTGCGGCACCCGGCCGTCCTCCTCCGGCGGCTGGCGGTCCGACTTCGCGGACGTGGAACACGCACCCGCCGCCACGGCCGTACGGCACATCGACCATCTCGCCCTCACCCAGCCCTGGCACCACTTCGACGAGGCGGCCCTCTTCCACCGCAGCGTGCTCGGACTGCGCGCCGACGAGAGCGTGGACCTCGCCGACCCCTACGGCCTGCAGCGCAGCCGCGCGGTCGGCAACGCCGACGGCAGCGTCCGCATCGCCCTCGGTGTCGGTGCCGCGCCCACGGACGACACCGTGCACGCCCAGCACATCGCGCTCGCCACCGACGACGTGGTCGCCGCGGCCCGCCGCTTCCGCGACGCGGGCGGCCGGCTGCTGCCCATCCCGGCGAACTACTACGACGACCTCGCCGCCCGCCACGAGTTCGCCGACGGCGAGCTGGAGACCTACCGGGACCTCGGCATCCTCCACGACGCCGACGAACACGGCACCCTGCGCCACTGCTACACCCTCACCGTCGGCCGCGTCTTCTTCGAACTCGTCCAGCGCGACGGCGCCCACCGCGGCTACGGCGCCCGCAACGCCCCGGTCCGCCTGGCCGCCCAGCACGCGGCACAGACACGCGCGGGCGGCTGAGCGCCCGGGTCCTCGCCGGGCCGTCACCTTGCCGAAGGGCCCGGCCCATGGGTCACGGCCGCGTGTTCCACTCCGCGATCACCGGGCTGCCGTGCTCCAGCGACAGGCGGCTCAGGGTGCCCGTCTCCAGGCGGAACAGGCGTCCGGCGGACGGCGGCAGGCCCAGGCGGCGGGCCGTCAGGACGCGGAGCAGGTGGCCGTGCGCCACCAGCATCACGTCCCCCTCCTCCAGCGCCCCGGCCACCCGGGACAGCACCCGGTCCGCGCGCTCGCCGACCCGCTCCGGGGACTCGCCGGGGAACTCCCGGCCGGGCGGCACCCCGTCGGTCCACAGGTCCCAGCCGGGCCGGGTGCGGTGGATCTCCGCGGTGGTGATCCCCTCGTAGCCGCCGTAGTCCCACTCCCGCAGGTCCGGCTCCTCCACCACTTCGGCCAGTCCCGCCAGTTCGGCGGTGTGCCGGGCGCGGACCAGCGGACTGGTGAGGACCAGCCCGAAGGTCCGCCCCGCCAGCAGCGGCGCGAGGGACTTGGCCTGGGCCTCACCGGCCGGGGTCAGCGGAAGGTCGGTCCGGCCGGTGTGCCGGCCCGCCCTGCTCCACTCCGTCTCGCCGTGCCGCGCCAGCAGCAGATCCCCCACGGTCGTTACGCCTTCTCCACCGACTCGACGGCGTGGCCGCCGAACTGCTTGCGCAGTGCCGCGATCATCTTCATCTGCGGCGAGTCCTCCTGCCGGGAGGCGAACCGCGAGAACAGCGACGCGGTGATCGCCGGCAGCGGCACGGCGTTGTCGATGGCCGCCTCCACGGTCCAGCGGCCCTCGCCCGAGTCCTCGGCGTATCCGCGCAGCCGCTCCAGGTGCTGGTCCTCGTCGAGGGCGTTGACCGCGAGGTCGAGCAGCCAGGAGCGGATGACGGTGCCCTCCTGCCAGGAGCGGAACACCTCCCGGACGTTGTCCACCGAGTCGACCTTCTCCAGGAGCTCCCAGCCCTCGGCGTAGGCCTGCATCATGGCGTACTCGATGCCGTTGTGGACCATCTTCGCGAAGTGCCCGGCGCCCACCTTGCCCGCGTGGACATAACCGTACGGACCCTCAGGCTTGAGCGCGTCGAAGATCGGCTTCAGCCGCTCCACGTGCTCCTCGTCGCCGCCGACCATCAGGGCGTAGCCGTTCTTCAGGCCCCACACACCGCCCGAGACCCCCGCGTCGACGAAGCCGATGCCCCGGGCACCCAGCTCCTTGGCATGCTTCTCGTCGTCCGTCCAGCGGGAGTTGCCGCCGTCGACGACCGTGTCGCCGGGCCTGAGCAGGCTCCCCAGCTGGTCGACGACCTGCTGGGTGACGGTGCCGGCCGGCACCATCACCCACACCGCGCGCGGCCTCTCGAGCCGCTCGACGAGATCGGACAGGTGGTCGACGTCGGAGAGCTCGGGATTGGTGTCGTACCCGATGACGGTGTGGCCGGCGTTGCGGAGGCGCTCGCGCATGTTGCCGCCCATCTTGCCGAGCCCAACAAGACCGATCTGCATGTCAGTTCACTTCCTGCGTTCGCGGTAGGCGGCCACCAGCGCGGCCGTGGACGGGTCGAGGCCGGGGACGTCGGCGCCCTCGGTGAGGGCGGGTTCGACACGCTTGGCGAGGACCTTGCCGAGTTCGACGCCCCACTGGTCGAAGGAGTCGATGTCCCAGATCGCGCCCTGCACGAACACCTTGTGCTCGTACAGGGCGATCAGCTGGCCGAGCACCGAGGGGGTCAGTTCGGTGGCCAGGATCGTGGTGGTGGGGTGGTTGCCCCGGAAGGTGCGGTGCGGCACCTGCTCCTCGGGCACGCCCTCCGCCCGCACCTCCTCGGCGGTCTTGCCGAACGCGAGGGCCTGGCCCTGCGCGAACAGGTTGGCCATCAGCAGGTCGTGCTGGGCCTTGAGTTCGTCGCTCAGCTCGGCGACCGGGCGGGCGAAGCCGATCAGGTCGGCCGGGATGAGCTTCGTGCCCTGGTGGATCAACTGGTAGTAGGCGTGCTGCCCGTTGGTGCCGGGCGTGCCCCACACCACCGGTCCCGTCTGCCAGTCGACGGGACGGCCCCGGCGGTCCACCGACTTGCCGTTGGACTCCATGTCGAGCTGCTGGAGGTAGGCGGTGAACTTCGACAGGTAGTGCGAGTACGGCAGCACCGCGTGCGACTGGGCGTCGAGGAAGTTGTTGTACCAGACGCCCAGCAGGCCCATCAGCAGCGGGGCGTTGGCCTCGGCGGGGGCGTTGACGAAGTGCTCGTCGACGATCCGGAACCCGTCGAGCATCTCCCGGAAGCGGTCCGGGCCGATGGCGATCATCAGCGACAGGCCGATCGCCGAGTCGTAGGAGTAGCGTCCGCCGACCCAGTCCCAGAACTCGAACATGTTCGCCGTGTCGATGCCGAAGTCGGCGACCTTCCCGGCGTTGGTCGACAGGGCGACGAAGTGCCTGGCGACGGCGGCCTCGTCCTTGAGCGCGTTCAGCAGCCAGGTCCGCGCGGAGGTGGCGTTGGTGACCGTCTCGATGGTGGTGAAGGTCTTGGAGGCGACGATGAACAGCGTCTCCTCCGGGTCGAGGTCCCGGATCGCCTCGTGCAGGTCGGCGCCGTCCACGTTGGACACGAACCGGAAGGTCAGCGAGCGGTCGGTGTACGCGCGCAGCGCCTCGTACGCCATCGCCGGACCGAGGTCGGAGCCGCCGATGCCGATGTTGACGACGTTGCGGATGCGCTTGCCGGTGTGGCCGGTCCACTCGCCGGAGCGGACGCGGCCGGCGAAGTCGGCCATCTTGTCGAGGACGGCGTGCACGGCCGGGACGACGTTCTCCCCGTCGACCTCGACCACCGCGTCCCGCGGGACGCGCAGCGCGGTGTGCAGCACGGCCCGGTCCTCGGTGGTGTTGATCCGCTCGCCGCGGAACATGGCGTCGCGCAGCCCGAACACGTCGGTGGCCTCGGCCAGTTCACGCAGCAGGGCGAGCGTCTCGTCGTTGACCAGGTGCTTGGAGTAGTCGATGCGCAGGTCACCCACGCGTACGACGTACCGCTGTGCGCGGGACGGGTCGGCGGCGAACAGTTCGCGCAGGTCCGGTTGCGGCAGCGCGTCCGCGCGGTGGTCGCCCAGGGCGGCCCACTCGGGGCGCCGGGTCGGCTCGGGGGCGTCAGACATGGGCGGGGATCTCCTCGGTGGCCTCGCCGCGCAGGGCGACTGCGTACATCTCGTCCGCGTCGAGGCGCCTGAGCTCCTCGGCGATGAGTTCGGAGGTGGCACGGACCTTCAGTGCCAGCCGGCGCGGGGGCTGCCCCGGCAGGGCCAGCGTGGCCAGCGGGCCCTCGGGGCGGTCGATGACGACCTCGCCGTCCGCGGTGCCGAGGCG
>NZ_NCTE01000079.1 GCF_002114215.1 Streptomyces sp. 13-12-16
CGGGGAAGACGATGTTCAGCGGCGGCGGGCTGAACAGCACCAGCGGGACGCCGGCCCGCAGGGTCTGGAGATAGGTCGTGGAGAAGAAGGTGACGGCCAGGTCGAAGGCCTCCAGGCCGGCCGCGTCCAGGAGCGTCGACTCGTCCAGGACGGTGATCCCCGGCAGGGTGCCCAGCCAGTCCAGGTGCCCGGAGAGGGTCGAGGGGTGCGGCTTGACGGAGACCTCGCCGAACTCGGCGAGCGCCTCGCAGGCGGTCCGGAGGTACTCGCGGTGCTGGTCGGCCGGGAGTTTGCGCTGGTCGCCCAGGGGCTGGTCGAGGAGGACGATCCGCAGCGGTTCCCGGGAGGGCCGCGCGGCGGGCGGCGCGGGCTGGTGGGCGGCGCGCACCAGGTCCGGGTCGTCGCTGTGCCCGAGCGCGCCGGTGACGTGGACGACCGGGTCCGCGTCCGCCGTGCGGTACAGCAGGTGGTGGGCGGTGGCCGGGCCCCACACGCACACGGCGGCGGGGCCGGAGGAGCCGTAGTACCAGTTCTGGTCGCGCAGGCCGGGGCCGAGCTTCTTGTAGTGGAAGTCGAGGTGGCCGTCCTGGACGAGGACCACCGGCAGCGTCCCGGAGAGGGCGTCGGCGACCCTGCTGCCGCGCTGCGACCGGTCGTTGAAGAGGATCAGCCGGTCGACGGACTCGCTCCGCGCGAACTCGGAGATCCGGGGGCCCGTCTCCTCGAGGAACTGCGCGTGGGTGAGGGCCTCCCCCTCCCGGAACAGGTTGTGGACCCGCCGGCCGCCGAGCCGGGAGGCGGCCTCCTCGTCGATCCACCGTCCCACGTCTCCGTCGAGGTCGGCGGTGACCGGCAGGAAGGTGTGCTCCCCGGCGCCCGCGGCGCCCATGATCCGCGCGGTCAGACCGACACCGTTGCGGTTTTCGACGAAGACAGCGATACGCATAGAAAAACCAGCCCAGTCCACAGGGTCCGTGAGGCACAGAGAGGCGATCGTGCAAGGAAAAAGCTGAAGGGATCATTGCACGAGGAGTGGCGACCGGTGGGTTAAGGAAAAACAAATGCGGGGTGAAGACGGGCAATTAACTCCTCGTTCACCTCGCGGACGCGAAAGCGTCGCCATCCCGGTTCGGGCACCCCCTAGATTCACGGGAACCCCGTTGAGAGAACTCAGGTGCAGCGTGACCAAGAGTCCCCCGAAACTGTCCGTGATCATCCCCTGCTTCAACGTCGAGGCGTACGTCACGTCCACCGTGACCAGCCTCGTCAACAACGCGCGGGACGATTTCGAGTTCGTGTTCGTCGAGGACCGGTCCACCGAGGACGAGACCTACGAGGCGCTGCTGGAACTGACCGGACGCCTGCCGAACAGCCGGGTCGTACGGCACGGGCACAACGGCGGACTGGCCACCGCGCGCAACACCGGCATCGACCTGGCGGAGGGCCGCTACCTCACCTTCCTCGACGGCGACGACTGGCTGGCCCCGGGCTATCTGAGCAGCCTGGTGGACGCCATCGAGCGCCTCGACGTCGACTTCGTGCGCACCGACCACGTCCAGGTCACCGGCATCGAACGGACCGTCCGGCGGGCGCCGGAGGGCCGCCGCCACACCCCGCTCGACCCGCGGACCTCCATCCTCCCCGTCGACGCCACGACCATGGTCGACTACCCGTACGCCTGGGCGGGCGTCTACCACCGGCGCCTGCTCGACCGCGGACTGCTGCGCTTCCACGACGGACTGCGCACCGCCGAGGACCGCCCCTGGATCTGGGGCCTGCACCGCGGGGCCGACTCCTACGCCGTGGCCAGTCTGCGCGGCGTCTTCTACCGCCGGGGCGTGGCGACCTCACTGACCCGGATCGGCGACGCGCGCCAGCTCGACTTCTTCCGCTCCTTCGACCTGGTCCTCGCCGAACTCGCCGGCGACCGCGACGAGAAACGGCTGCGCGCCAAGGCACTGCGCGACTACTGCGTCGTCATCGCCCACCAACTGCTCGACCGCGCGCGCTTCGAGCGCGACGTGGCCACCAGGCTGAAGCGGCTGAGCGCCGAGGCGCTGGGCCGGATGACGGAGACGGAACTGAACGACGCCCTGATCGGCATGGGCACCGAACGCGTGCACCTGCTGCGCCGGATACGCGGGGGCATGAAGGGAGTCGCGGCATGATCCAGATCTTCTTCTCGGCCACGCAGTACGCGGCCGCGACCGTCACCGCCGCGATCCGCGCCGGCCTGTTCGGCCCGCGCGAACACCGCCGCATCCTCGTGGTCAGCAACACCGCCGCCGTCCCCGAGGTCGGCACCCCGCTGGACCGGATGGCCGGCTTCGAGACGCTGCGCCCGGAGTTCGACGAGGTGCGCTCCTGGAACGAGTTCATCGCTCCGCACCACCCGGCCGGCTGGTCGCCCCGCGAGCAGGACGTCCAGCTGTGGGAGAAGGCCGTACGCCTCGCCTGGGACCTGGGCGACGAGCCGGTCGAGATCGCCTGCGAGTCCATCCAGGCCAACCCCTCCCGCGCGGTCGCGGAGATCTTCGCGGACAGCCCCGTCCACGTCTACGCGGACGGCCTGATGAGCTACGGCCCCACCCGCAACCGCCTGCCGCACGAACTGAGCAGCCGTGTCGCCCGGGTCCTCCACCTCGACCTGGTGCCCGGACTGCGGCCGATGCTGCTGTCCGAGTACGGAGTGGAACCCGAGGCCGTGCCCGGCGAGGCCATGGTCGAGGTGCTGGCCGGGATCGGCGCGGCCGGCGCGGACCTCCTCGCCCGGCGCGTCACCGCGGACGACCGCCCCACCGCCGTACTCATCGGCCAGTACCTCTCCGCCCTCGACCTGATCACCCAGGACGAGGAGGAACGGCTGCACGTCCGGATGCTGCGGGCCGCCGCCCGCGCCGGACACGAACACGTGCTGTTCAAACCGCACCCCAGCGCGCCCGCCGTGTACAGCACGTCGCTGGAGACGGCCGCCGCCGAGCTGGGCGTACGGCTGACCGTGCTGACCGAACCCGTGCTCGCCGAGACCGTCTTCGCGTTCCTGCGGCCGAGGCTCGTCATCGGCTGCTTCTCCACGGCGCTGATGACGGCCGCCGCCTTCTACGGCATCCCCGTCGCACGCGTCGGCACGGAGCTGCTGCTGGAGCGGATCACGCCGTACGAGAACAGCAACCGCGTCCCGCTCACCATCATCGACGCGGCCCTGCCCGACGCGGAGCACGCGGAGCTCGGCCGCCCGCTCGAACTGGAGTCACTCGCCGGGGAACTGGCGCCGCTGGTGCGGACGGTCGGGTACTGCATGCAGTCCCGCAAGCACCACGGGTCGCGGGAGGAGGCGGTGGCGTGGCTCGCCGTCCACCTCGCCACGCACCAGAAGTACTTCCAGCGCCGCCGTCTCACCAGCCTGCGCCTGCCGGGCGGCAGCCCGGTCCGCGCGGAGGCGCTGCGCCGCCATCCGGCCGTGCGCCGCGCGGTACGGCGGATGCGGTCGGCCGCACGGCGGAAGTGACGGGGCCCGGGAGGGGGAGCGGTCTACGCCGCCCCACCCTTCCCG
>NZ_NCTE01000788.1 GCF_002114215.1 Streptomyces sp. 13-12-16
CGTGACGTTTCTGCGGGGGGTGGGGCGTCATGCGTTCGAGCGCTCCGACGCGATGTACGCGGAGGACGTGGCGGTTCGCATCGCCACGGCCCTGGACCTGGCGGGGCTGCTCGGCGACGACCGCTGACACGGGGGTTTCGCCCTCGCCGTCCCGACCCCCGCTCCTTGAACTCCCCCGGAGGGGCTGAAGTTCAGCCCCTCCGGCGTTCGAGGAGCGGGGGCCCGGGGGCAGCGCCCCTGGGATGACGGGGGTCCCCCGCTCGAGCGAAGCCGAGAGTGGGGAGGGAAGGGGCGGCGGGGACGGGATCAACGGCGGTAGAAGATCCGGTCGCCGTACTCGTCCATGATGCGGGCGTTCCACTCGTGGCCGCCGTCCACGTTGCCGGAGCGCAGGAGCGGCGGCTCGATGCCGCGGTCGGCGAGAACCGCCGCCGTCGTGGCCATGACGGCCTGCAGGAGCGCCGTGGTGACCACCGTGGACGCGGGAGCGAAGGGCGCGGGCACGTTGTCGAGGGTGAGCTCCGCGTCACCGACCGCGATCCGGGAGTCCAGTACGAGATCGCAGTGGTCCTTCAGGAACGTCCCGGAGGAGTGCCGGGACGTCGTCTGCGCCGCGTACGCCACCGACGTCACGCCGATCACCCGCACGCCCCGTTCCCGGGCCTTCACGGCCATCTCCACGGGCAGCGCGTTGCGCCCGGACAGCGAGATGACGATCAGCGCGTCGCCCGCGCGCAGGGGTGAGGAGTCGAGCACGACGCCCGCGAGGCCGTCGACCCGCTCCAGGGCGGAGCCCAGCGTGGCCGGCATGACGTCGACGCCGACGACCCCCGGGACGGCGAGCAGGTTCATCAGGGCGAGTCCGCCGGCCCGGTAGACGAGGTCCTGCGCGGCCAGCGAGGAGTGCCCGGCGCCGAAGGCGAAGAGCCGGCCGCCGTCCGCGACCGTGTCGGCGAGCAGCGTGCCCGCCGCCGCGACGGACTCGGCCTCCTCGTCGCGGATCCGCTGCAACAGGTCGATCGCGGCGTCGAGGAACCGATCGGCCGGCGTGCGGTCGCTCATGCGGCATCCCTTCGGGCACTTCGGGCAGGAGTGTCGCGGATCACCGTGCGGTCTGGACCAGTGCCGTGTCAATACGGCGCCCGACGGCGGGGTTTCCCCTCCGCGCGGCCCCTCGTTTCCACTGCGCGGCCCGGTTGTCGGTCCGATGCGTCAGAATTGGGTCCTGGGCCAGCGCACGCGCCGGTGAGCCGTCCAGCCTCCGGCAGAGCCATCCGCAGATCTCATCGAGGGGCATGTATGTCCGGACTGATCGACACCACGGAGATGTATCTCCGCACCATCCTCGAGCTGGAGGAGGAAGGTGTGGTCCCCATGCGCGCCCGGATCGCCGAGCGGCTCGACCAGAGCGGGCCGACGGTCAGCCAGACGGTGGCGCGGATGGAGCGCGACGGCCTGGTGTCCGTCGCCCCCGACCGGCACCTGGAGCTCACCGAGGAGGGCCGCCGGCTGGCCACGCGCGTGATGCGCAAGCACCGCCTCGCCGAGTGTCTCCTGGTCGACGTGATCGGCCTGGAGTGGGAGCAGGTCCACGCCGAGGCCTGTCGCTGGGAGCACGTGATGAGCGAGGCCGTCGAGCGCCGCGTGCTGGAGCTGCTGAGGCACCCCACCGAGTCGCCGTACGGCAACCCGATCCCGGGCCTGGAGGAGCTGGGCGAGAAGGACGGGGCCGACCCGTTCCTGGACGAGGGCATGGTGTCCCTGGCCGACCTCGACCCGGGCGCCGGGGGCAAGACGGTCGTGGTGCGCCGGATCGGCGAGCCGATCCAGACGGACGCGCAGCTCATGTACACGCTGCGCCGGGCGGGCGTGCAGCCCGGTTCGGTGGTCAGCGTGACGGAGTCGGCGGGCGGGGTGCTGGTGGGCAGCAGTGGCGAGGCGGCCGAGCTGGAGTCGGAGGTGGCCTCGCACGTGTTCGTCGCCAAGCCCTGACCGGCCGGCCGGCCGGTGGGACGGGACGTCGGACGGCCGGTCCGCGCCCGCCGGTGTGAGGTGTGAACGCGCCGAATCCGAGATCCACTGCGGCGATTCGCAGCGCTCACCGGATTCGCGTGCGAGGCTGTCGCGTGAGGCATATGACCTGAGTGGCTCTGGCCGGGCCGACAGCGATGTCACCCCGGCAGGGGAGGGGCGGGACGATGTGCCGTGACCACGTGAGGAGCCCCGGCGCCGCACGGCGCCGGGGCCTGTCCTCCCCTGTGCTGACCCGGAGCCCCGAGCTCTCAGGGTCATTCCCCTCGGACCGTTTTCCCCGAGCGGTCCGCCTCCCGATGAAGATCTCCCCCGGGACGCGGCGATCAATCCCCGCAGAGGGTCACTCGAACGAGGGGTGTTGCCGGGCAAGAAGCCATTTTCGAATGCTCATTCGATAGCCTGCGGGCAGCGGTGACAGGCAGGGCCAGTACACAGGCAGCAGACGGGCAGCGGGCAGGCAGCGAGCTTGGGGGGTGCCAGGACCATGGCGCGACGCATCGACGTGACCGGGGCGGACGGCGTACGGCTCGCCGCCTGGGAGTTCGGCGACCCGCCCAAGAACGGGGCCGACCCGGCGGAGAGCGCCGCGCAGAGCGCCCCCGGCGTGCTGTTACTGCACGGCCTGATGGGCCGCGCCTCGCACTGGGCGTCCACCGCCCGCCGGCTCTCCGGGCGGTACCGCGCGGTCGCCCTCGACCAGCGCGGCCACGGCCGCAGCGACAAGTCCCCGCAGGCCTCCTTCACCCGTGACGCCTACGTCGACGACGCCGAGGCCGCCGTGGAGCAGCTCGGTCTCGGCCCCACCGTCCTCATCGGCCACGCGATGGGCGCGCTGACCGCCTGGCAGCTCGCCGCCAAACGCCCCGACCTGGTGCGCGGGCTGGTCATCTGTGACATGCGGGCCTCCGCCCTCGGGGCCGCCTCGCAGCGCGAGTGGGCGGAGTGGTTCAAGGCCTGGCCGGTCCCGTTCGCCACGCTCGCCGACGTACGCAAGTGGTTCGGCGAGGACGACCCCTGGGTGGAGCGGCCCAACCCGGCCCGCGGCGCGTTCTACGCCGAGGTGATGGCCGAGTCCCCGGACGGCTGGCGCCCGGTGTTCGACCCGGACCAGATGCTCCGCTCCCGCGAGACCTGGGTCTTCGACGCGCACTGGGAGGAACTGGCCCAGGTGCGCTGCCCCGCCCTGGTGGTCCGCGGCCTCGACGGCGAACTCGGCCGCGCGGAGGCCCAGGAGATGGTCCGCGTCATGCCCCACGGCCGGTACGCGGAGGTCGCCGACGCCGGCCACCTGGTCCACTACGACCAGCCGGAGACCTGGCTCGCGGCGATCGAACCCTTCCTGGACTCACTGGACGACCGCTGACCCCGGACCGCTGACCCCACTCCGTGACGGGAGCCCGGCGACACCGCTCACCGCTCGTACGCCCGGGCGCCCCCCGGGTGGCCCGGGGAACCGACGCACCGGAACCCGCGGGCCGGGGTGGTGATCACGCCGGGACGGAGGACCGTCCTGCCGCAGCGGGGAGCCCGGTGGGCCGGTGGGCCGCCTTCCCCACGGGGACCGCCGTGGGCCGCGCGCCGGAACGCCACGTGCCCGGGCCCCGCGCCACGTCGAGGGGGCCCGGCCTTCCGGCCGGTCCCCTCCGCCCCTTGACGCCCACGACCGGCGGGAGACCCGTCCGGCGGGAGACCCGGCCGTCCCCGGCGGCGCTTCCGCTCCTCACCCCTTGCTCACCGCCGTCAGGATCTCCGGCAGCCGGCGGGCCGTCTGCGGGGCCGCCAGCCGCAGGCCGAGGAACGTCAGGGCGGCGCCGTACGCCGTGCCCACCGGCAGCAGCAGCCACAGCCGGTCGTCGCCGCCCTCGGCGATGTTCAGCCAGATGGTGAGGGCGATGACCGGGACGCACAGCACCGCCGCCGCGACCATGCCGCCGAAGACGGAGATCCAGGCCAGCCCGACCTGCCCCGGGGCGACGTTCCTGTGGCCCTCCTGCGGGATGGAGTACGGGAAGCGGGCCGAGGTCCACGCGCCCGTCGAGAGCATCGCGCCGAGCAGCGCGAAGGTCAGGCCCAGCGCCTCCGGCAGCCGCGCCCAGTCGTCGAGCATCGCCGTCGTCAGCACGGTGACGAGCGTGGCGTACGGCAGGGTGACCAGCAGCAGCGCCAGCGCGCGGGCGCGCAGCTCGACGTACGCCTCCCGGGTCGACGAGATCGTCATCGCGACCATCCAGAACGCCGAGGTGTCCTGCCCGAACTGGTTGTACATCTGGATGCCGAGCATCCCGGCGGCGAAACAGGCGAAGTAGACCGAGCCGGTGCCCTGCCAGGCGTTGAACACCGGCACGATCAGCCCGATCGCCAGCGAGGTCACCCACGCGGCCTTCGTCTTCGGATCGCGCCGGATGTAGCGCAGGCTGCGCTCCATGGCCGTACCCGTGCGGCCCGGCGGCAGCAGCCGGGACAGGCCCGTCGACGCGCGGTCGCGGACCGCCGTGTCCCCGGCCGCCTGGAGGGTGGAACCGTCCGGCGAGGTCATCAGCCGCGTCAGGGAACGCGACCACAGCGCGAGCAGCCCCGCCAACGCCGCGGCGCTCAGCGCCAGTTGCGCCAGCGCGACCCCGTACGCCCCCTCACCCGCCGTGTGCACCGCGGCGACCGCCGACGCCGGCGGGAACCAGCGCAGTACGT
>NZ_NCTE01000789.1 GCF_002114215.1 Streptomyces sp. 13-12-16
CCCCGCGCAGTGCCGAGGCGGAGCGGCCCACCGGACGCCTCGCGGACACCTACCCGGAGCGGGCGCAGCGCCGGCAGGGCGGCCAGGGAACCCCGCCACCGCGCGGACGCGGCCCCGCGCCCAGGAACAGCGGTTCCTCCCCCGGACGGAACAGCCGGAGCGTGCCCCCTTCCCGGAGCGGCGGCTCCTCGCGTGACAGCTCCCCGCGCGGAGGCGCTCCGTCCCGCAAGGGGCCGCGTCCCACGCCGGCCTCCCGGAACACCACCCGGTCCGGTACCGGCACCGGTGCCCGTCGTCCGGGACCCCGGACGACCGGTACCGGCCTGCGGCCCGCCAATCCGCGGCTGCTCAGGCAGCGGCTGTTCGTGTTCGTCGTCGTGACGCTGGTCGTCGCGCTGGGCATCGCGCTGGTGCAGGGCTGCCAGGGCCCCGGGTAGGGACCCGTCGGCACAGCGCCGACCGGGCCGCTACTCCTGCGGGCGTCCCGTGGCCACCGCGTAGAAGGCGACCGCCGCGGCGGCTCCCACGTTGAGGGAGTCGACGCCGTGCGACATCGGGATGCGGACCCATTCGTCGGCGGCCGCCAGGGCCCGGTCGGAGAGACCGGCCCCTTCCGCGCCCAGCATCAGAGCCACCCGGTCCATCCGGTGCGGTGCCACCTCGTCCAGGGGCCGGGCCTTCTCGCCGGGGGTGAGGGCGAGCAGTCCGAACCCGGCCTCGCGCACCGCCTCCAGTCCTTCGGGCCAGGTGTCCAGGCGGGCGTACGGCACGGAGAAGACCGCGCCCATGGAGACCTTGACGCTGCGGCGGTAGAGGGGGTCGGCGCAGTCCGGGGAGAGCAGGACGGCGTCCATGCCGAGGGCCGCCGCGGAGCGGAAGATCGCGCCGATGTTGGTGTGGTCGTTGACCGACTCCATGACGACGACGCGGCGGGCGGTCCGGAGCACGTCGGCCGGCGCGGGCAGCGGTGTGCGCTGCATGGAGGCGAGCGCGCCGCGGTGCACGTGGTAGCCGGTGACCTGTTCGGCGAGCGCGGGGTCGACGACGTACACCGGGGCGGTGGCCCGGTCGATGACGTCGCGCATGACGTCGACCCACTTCGCGGACAGCAGCATCGACCGCATCGCGTAGCCCGCTTCCCCGGCGCGCCTGATGACCTTCTCGCCCTCGGCGATGAACAGGCCCTCGGCGGGTTCGCGGCGGCGGCGCAGTTCGACGTCGGTCAGGCCGGTGTAGTCGTGCAGCCGCGGGTCGGCGGGGTCGTCGACGGTGATGAGTTCGGCCATGTCACGCCGTCCCGCGCGGGCCCACGGCGACGACCTCACCGATGACGATGACGGCCGGCGGCTTGACCTCCTGGGCGACGACCGTCTCGGCGACCGTGGCGAGGGTGGCGTCGACCCGGCGCTGGGCGGCCGTGGTGCCCTCCTGGACGAGGGCGACCGGGGTGTCGGGGGACTTGCCGCCCGCCACCAGGGTCTCGGCGATCCGGCCGATCTTGTCGACGCCCATGAGGACGACGAGGGTGCCGGTCAGCTTCGCCAGGGACGGCCAGTCGACCAGGGAGCGCTCGTCGTCGGGGGCGACATGGCCGCTGACCACGGTGAACTCGTGGGCCACGCCCCGGTGGGTGACGGGGATGCCGGCCGCGCCCGGGACCGAGATGGAGCTGGAGATGCCGGGGACGACGGTGCAGGGGATGCCCGCCTCGGCGAGTGCCTGGAGTTCCTCCATGCCGCGGCCGAAGACGTACGGGTCGCCGCCCTTGAGCCGGACCACTGACTTGCCCTGCTTCGCGTGCTCGATCAGCGCGTTGTTGATGGCCTCCTGGGCCATGAAACGGCCGTAGGGGATCTTCGCCGCGTCGATCACCTCGACGTGCGGCGGGAGTTCGGCGAGCAGGTCGCGGGGGCCGAGCCGGTCGGCGATGACGACGTCGGCCTCGGCGAGCAGGCGGCGGCCGCGCACGGTGATCAGGTCCGGGTCGCCGGGGCCGCCGCCGACGAGGGCGACGCCCGGGGTGCGGGTGCGGTGGTGCGGGGCGACGAGGGTGCCGTCGCGCAGGCCCTCGACCACGGCGTCGCGGATGGCCGCGGTGTGGCGGGGGTCGCGGCCGCGTGCCCGCGTCGTGAGGA
>NZ_NCTE01000790.1:0-2492 GCF_002114215.1 Streptomyces sp. 13-12-16
CGAGGCCGTCGGCGACCGCAGGGACGAGGCGGCCCGCCGCGCGGTACGCCGGGCCGCCCCGGACCGCCCGCCGCGCCGGACCGCCCGGTCCCCCCTCGAAGGGGGCGGCCCCGGTTTCGGTCTGGTCGTCCTCGCCCCTCGGGACGACGTCGCCGTGCACGCGCCCGATCCGGCGGCCGCCGAAACCCTCGTGTCCTCGGGCACGCCCCATCTCTACGCCGGTGTCGTGGAGGGGACCGGTGTGGTCGGCCCGCTGGTCCTGCCCGGCGAGACGAGCTGTGCGGGCTGTCTCCAGCAGGACCGCACCGACCGGGACCCGGCCTGGCCTCGCCTGGCCGCCCAGTGGCGCTCCGGGCGGCAGCGCCGGGTGGGCGCCTGCGACCTGACGCTGGCCACGACGGTGGCCGGGCTGGCGGCCGCCCACGCGCTCGCCTTCCTGGACGGCCGGGTTCCGTCCAGCGCCGGCGCACGCTGGGAGGTCTCCCTTCCCGCTCTGCACTGGCATGCGCGTCCGGTCCGGCCGCACCCGGCCTGCCCGTGCGGAGCCGTACGCGAAGGTCAGGAAAAAGGTAAGGGAGAACACACCCCCGGGGGCGGGGGGTCGCACGAGACAATGACCGTGCACGGGCCGTCGGAGGAGTGGCGCCGCGAGGCGGACGCGAAGCGGCCGGCAGGGACTTGGAGGGCGCATGTCTGATCTTCCCCGGAAGGCGGTCACCCGGACCGCCAAACTGGCCGCGCTCCCGCTCGGCTTCGCCGGGCGGGCTACCTGGGGACTCGGCAAGCGGATCGTGGGCGAGTCCGCGGAGTTTGTCGGCCGCGAGCTCCAGCAGCGCACCGCCGAGCAGCTCTTCAAGGTGCTCGGCGAGCTCAAGGGCGGCGCGATGAAGTTCGGCCAGGCCCTGTCGGTCTTCGAGTCGGCGCTGCCGGAGGAGGTCGCCGGTCCCTACCGGGCGGCGCTGACCAAGCTGCAGGAGGCAGCCCCGCCGATGCCCACCCGTACCGTCCACGCGGTGCTGGCGGAGCGGCTGGGCGAAGACTGGCAGGAGCTGTTCCGGGAGTTCGAGGACAAGCCGTCCGCCGCGGCCTCGATCGGCCAGGTGCACCGGGCGGTGTGGCACGACGGCCGCGAGGTGGCGGTCAAGGTGCAGTACCCGGGCGCCGGCGAGGCCCTGCTGTCCGACCTGAACCAGCTGAGCCGCTTCGCCCGTCTGCTGGGCCCGCTCATCCCCGGCATGGACGTCAAGCCACTGATCACGGAGCTCAAGGACCGGGTCTCCGAAGAACTGGACTACGGCCTGGAGGCCCAGGCCCAGCGGACCCACGCCGAGGAGTTCACGGACGACCCCGACGTCGTCGTGCCGGATGTGGTCCACCAGTGCGAGCAGGTGCTGATCACCGAGTGGATGGACGGCATACCGCTGTCGGAGATCATCTCGGACGGCACGGAGGCACAGCGCGACCGGGCCGGCCAGCTCCTGGCCCGCTTCCTGTTCTCCGGTCCCGCCCGCACCGGTCTGCTGCACGCCGACCCGCACCCCGGAAACTTCCGTCTGCTGCCCGGCGGACCGCGGGGCGAGGACGACTGGCGTCTGGGCGTGCTGGACTTCGGCACCGTCGACCGGCTCCCGGGCGGGCTGCCCGAACCCATCGGCGAGGCCCTGCGGATGACGCTGGACAAAGAGGCGGAGGCCGTCTACGGGATGCTCTGCGCCGAGGGCTTCGTCAAGGAGTCGATCGAGCTGGACCCCGACACCGTCCTCGACTACCTCCTGCCGATCATCGAACCGGCCGCGGCCGACGAGTTCACCTTCACCCGCGGCTGGATGCGGAGCCAGGCGGCCCGGATAGCCGACCCCCGCTCCCCCGCCTCCCAGCTGGCCAAGCAGCTCAACCTTCCCCCGGCCTACCTGCTGATCCACCGGGTGACCCTGAGCACGATCGGCGTGCTCTGTCAGCTGGGCGCTACGGTGCGGCTGCGGGAGGAGCTGGAGGAGTGGCTGCCGGGTTTCGTCCCGGAGGAACCGGCGGAGGAGGAACCGGCCGCCCAGGCGTGACGGGCGCGGCGGGCGCTTCACGTGCCGGCCGCTACCACCACTGCGAGTCCAGGCGGCCCTCGATCGCCCGCAGGTTGTCGCGGGAGCACGCCTCGCAGTAGTGACGGCGGGCGCCGCCCTCCACGGAGAAGGTCCAGGTCGGCCGCGGCCCCTCGGCGCGGGTGCCGCAGCGGGCACACACCAGCGGCTCCGGCTCCGCCGCGGAGCCGTCGTCGTCGCCACCACCGGAATGACTCGTCACCCGGCGACGATAACTCCGTTCCCGACGGCCCGCCCCGCGCAACGCACCGCGGGGGCCGGTCCGTTCGCACGGACCGGCCCCCGCGGGGAGAGCTGTGCCTCCGGCTGGGGAGGCCACCGCTTCAGGTGGGATCGGTTACTGCATGACCGCCATGGCGAGCGCGCGGCGGGCGCGCCGGGAGGCGCGCTCGGCCC
>NZ_NCTE01000790.1:2502-4315 GCF_002114215.1 Streptomyces sp. 13-12-16
GGGAGAGCTGTGCCTCCGGCTGGGGAGGCCACCGCTTCAGGTGGGATCGGTTACTGCATGACCGCCATGGCGAGCGCGCGGCGGGCGCGCCGGGAGGCGCGCTCGGCCCGGCGCTGCATCCGGCGAGCGGTCACCAGGCCGGTGGCCTGGCGCTCCCGCTGCGCCTCCCGCAGTCGCTCGTGCATATGCGCACGGGCCAGGGCTTCTGGGATGAGTTGCATCTCTCGGGTCCTGTTCTGGCGCGAGTCGTTCGCACCGCTGGTGGTGAAGTCTTCGGTCGCGGAGCCTGCGGGCTCGTGGGCGGACGGCATCATCGGGGCCTGCTTCTGGGGGTCGTGCGTGAGGGGGCGATCGATCGTTCCTGGGGCGTTCATGCCGTGACCGGGTTCTTGCGCGGGCGGCCACGCGGCCGCTTGCGGGCGACGACAACTCCCTGGACGAACAGCTCGCCGCCCCAGACGCCCCAGGGCTCACGCCGCTCCTTGGCGCCGGCGAGGCAGGCCTCGATCAGCGGGCAGGTGCGGCAGAGGGACTTGGCGTACTCGACGTCCGCGGGCGACTCGGCGAAGAAGACCTCCGGGTCGTAGGAGCGGCACGGGACGGGCACGCCGAGGTTCTCGATGGCGTCGTCGAGCGCGGTGAGCGCGGTGAGCGGAGTCAAGGTCGGGTCCTCCGTGGAGCCGGGCTTGGGGATCGTGTCGGAAGGCGGTACGGACGGGACGTGCGCTTCGAGTTGCACGGTTCGTCTTCCTCGTCTGGTCGTTTCCGGCCTGTTGGCCGGGTGGCGGCTGGTACCGGGCTCTTTTCTTGTCCCGAGGCCTTCGTTCTCCCCGCTTGAGGGAAAACAGAAGGGCCGCGGATCCCGGATGGGGTTCCGCGGCCCTGAAGGCGCCGGCCTGATCACATCAGGCTGGATCACTCCAGGGTTCTGGCCCACGGAAGGCCCACATCAGGTGGTGCTGCGTCGTCTGCTTCCGGAATCCGGCACCGGCTGCCGCAAAGGCATAGGCCTTCGCCTGTGCCACTACCGCTTCCAGTGCCTTGGTCGGTCGCTCATCGCGCTCACGGACGGCAGGAGCCGCGGGAGCGAGGGAGGACACCAGACGTGCGGCATGAATGCCGGACAGACCGGTGCCCTGGTTCGAGGCGCCGAGCATGCACAGGGAGACGGCCGAGCGATCGGTCAGTTTGACGATGGAGCTGGTGTTGATGCTGATCACTGGACTCGCCTCCTCTCGGCGTCTAGGGGACCGGGGTGAACCGGTCCGCGGATATGCAAGTACAACACGGCATCGGGGCCTTGGAGAAGGCCGCCGTCCCCGTGCCTAAGAACCTATGGGGATTCCCGGGGCATGCGCAAACTATTTTTCCGACGAGTTCGGATCAGTCCTGATCCTGTTCCTCGTCGATGTCACGACCTGCGCAGATGGCCAGAACATCGGCTCCGTAGCGGCCCAGCTTGCGCATCCCCACCCCGGGGATCCTGGCCAGCGCGTGCTCGTCGTCGGGGACCGTCTCGGCGATGGCCATCAGCGTCTTGTCGGTGAAGACGCAGAAGGCCGGCTGCCCGCTGCGCCCCGCCTGGACGGCGCGCCACTCGCGGAGCCGCTCGTACAGACCCTCGTCCATGTCCGTGGGGCAGTCCTCGCAGCGCATCAGCTTCATCTCGCCCGCGTCGGTCAGCGTGCGGCCGCACACCCGGCAGCGGGCGGGGCTGCGCTGTCCGCGCCTCGGCCCCGGGACGACCGAGGCGGACGCCGTCCCGAACGAGCCGCGCTCCACACCTCCCGCGCCGGCCGCGCCGCCCCGGCCC
>NZ_NCTE01000791.1 GCF_002114215.1 Streptomyces sp. 13-12-16
GTGGCGCTCGGGGTACCGGCCGGCGGGGACGGCGGTGCGCCGGCCGGGGCCGTCCCGCCCTGCGGACCCGCGCCGCCACCGGGACCCGCCTGACCCTGCCCGACCCCGAACGGCAGCAGCGAGGCCGGCGTGACCGAGATGCCGATGCCCATGAAGGCCATGCCCAGCACGACCGCGTACCCGGCGCAGACGGTCCCCAGGAGCAGGCCGATCCGGCGCAGCAGCCTGGCCCGGCGTCCGGAGGAGTCGACGAAGACGGGTCCTTCGCCGGGCCCGTCAGGGCGTTTGCGGCGACGGCCGCGCGCGGTGGCGCGGCTTTCGATGGCGGGATCGGAGTGCATGGCCCGGACGGTAGGGGCCGTTGTGCGGGAAAAACCCGGCGTTTCCTGTGAGTCTCCCGTGGGACGGCCGCGAACCTCTCCGTCCCCTGAGAATCATCCGGGAACCGGGCGTACATCCTCAGAAAGCACACAGCCCCGTGTGCCACGTTGGCCGTCCACCCGACGTCTCACGAACGGAACGAGCACGATGCGCGGTCCACTGAAGTCCGTTGCCGGGCTCGCCCTCCTCCCGGCCCTGGCCCTGGTCGCGGCCACCGCCGGCTGTTCCGCCGGGGACACCACGACGGACGCGTCCCCGGCGGACCCCACCCCCTCGGCCTCGTCGTCCGCGCCGGTCACCGCGTACGCCCCGTACGTCAGTGCCTCGGCGGCCTCCGGCACCGACTCGGCGGGCTCCCCCACGACGTACAACCTGGCGTTCGTGATCTCCTCCGGCAGCGGCTGCACCCCGTACTGGAACGGTACCCAGGACATCGACGACGAGAGCGTGACGTCCCGGATCGCGGGGCTCACCGGGTCAGGCGCCGACGTCCGGGTCTCCTTCGGCGGCGCCTCCGGGGACGAACTGGCCGCCACCTGCGACACCGCGGAGGAGCTGGCGGAGGCGTACGGCACCGCGCTGGACGCGGCCGGCGCCACCCGCGCCGACTTCGACATCGAGGGCGACGAACTCACCGACTCCGCCTCCGTGGACCTGCGTTCGGAGGCGATCGCGCTGCTCCAGGAGGAGCGCACGGACCTGGAGGTGACGTTCACGCTCCCGGTCATGCCGTCCGGGCTCGACGAGGACGGGCTGGCCCTGCTGGCGTCCGCGAACGACCACGGCGCCCGGGTCGCCACCGTCAACCTCATGACGATGAACTACGGCGAGTCCTACGACGGTGACATGGGCGAGTACGCCCTCACCTCCGCCGAGGCGGCGAACACCCAGCTCCAGGAGGTCTTCGGGCTGTCGGAGGCCGATGCCTGGCGGGGCATGGCGCTCACCTCGATGCTCGGCGTCAACGACGTGGAGGGGGAGACGTTCACGCTCGCGGACGCGGCACAGGTGCGGGCGTTCGCGGAGGAGAAGGGGATCGCGTGGGTGTCGATGTGGTCGGCGTTCCGGGACCGGCAGTGCGGCGAGGACACCTCCGCGGACGACCCGTTGACCGATTGCAGCGGGGTGGAGCAGGAGGACGGGGCGTTCGGGGAGGCGTTCGCGGGGTGAGGACCGGCGCCGCCTCGGAACCGGCCCTCACCACGGGTCAGCGCCGCCGGTACACCAGGCGGCCGCCCACGACGGTGGCCACGCACGTGGACGCGCCGTCCCGCACGAGGGCGTCCCGGTCGGGCACGTCGAACACCGCGAACCGCGCGGGGCTCCCGGCGCCGAGGCCCGGCAGCAGCACGAGGGGAACCGGGGAGAGCGCCGGGGGCCCGGGCAGTGCGGGCGGACGCCCCGCCAGGGCGAGCCCGGCCCTGCG
>NZ_NCTE01000792.1 GCF_002114215.1 Streptomyces sp. 13-12-16
GCCGGCACGGTCGCACCGTCCGGCACCGTGTCGGCCTCCGGCGCGGCCACGGCCTCCGGCGCGTCCGCCGGCTGCGGCGTGCCCACGGCCTCCGGCGTGTCCGCCGACTCGGCGGGTGACCGGACGAGGCCCAGTGCCTGCTGCATGTTCACCAGAATGGTGTGGTCGTGCTGAAGCACGGTCAACTGCTCCTGCAGCGCCGCGATCTCCGCGGTGACCCGCTCCTGCTCCTTGACGTTGCGCTCCAGATCACCCGCGACCTGAGCGGAGTACTGCGACGTGAGGTCGGTGGCCGCGGTCGAGTTCTCGGACATGGCGGTGCCCCTTTCTGCCCGTTGGTTCCCTCGGTGGCCAGCCATGGTACGGCCGAGGGCGGTTGACCGTTTCTTCTGTGCGGTCATCGGTTGACGTTCTCACGCGGCACGAGGGACGGCGCGGCCCCGAGGAACGTTGTGTGCACGCCATTGACAACAGGGGCACGAGCCGGAAACTTCAATCCGGAAGTCGCAAGAAATCAACTACCCAACGCAAAAGCTGTACTTGCCCATGGCAATCCATGGCAGGAACACCGACTGCCTGGTTGGCCGCCCGCCCCAGCACCCGCCGTGGAACGAGGACTTCATGAGACGGAAGCGTTTCGGCCTACGGACGATCACCGGCCTGCTCCTGGCCGGCCTGGTCGCCGTCGGCCTCCAACCCGGTACGGCCACCGCCGCGTCGACAGCGGTCCGTGGTCCCAACATGGCGCTCGGCAAGAGCGTCACGGCCGGCGGCTCCCACGCCGGCCACCCCGCCGCCAACGTGACCGACGGCAGCCAGCTGAGCTACTGGGAGGGCCCGGCGGGGGCCTTCCCGCAGTGGGTCCGCGTCGACCTGGGCGGCACCGTCGAGGCCGAGCGGGTCGTCCTCAAGCTGCCCACCGGCTGGGAGGCCCGTACCCAGACCCTCTCCGTCGAGGGCGGCACCGACGGCTCCTCCTTCACCGCGCTGTCCGGGTCCGCCGCCCACCGCTTCGACCCCGACGGCGCAAACACGGTCACCGTGGACTTCCCCGCCCGCGACGTGCGCCACATCCGCGTCCGGGTGAGCGCCAACACCGGATGGAACGCGGCCCAGTTGTCGGAGATCGAGGTCTACGGCGACGACGACGGCGGCGATCCGGAGGAACCGCCGGTCGACGGCACCAACCTGTCGCTCGGCAAGCCGATCGAAGCCTCCTCCACAATTCACTCGTTCGTGGCGGCCAACGCCAACGACGGGCAGACGGGCACCTACTGGGAGTCCAACGGCCACCCCGCCACCCTCACGGTCGGACTGGGTGCCGACGCGGACCTCAGCGGTGTCGTCGTCAAGCTCGCCCCCGACGCCGCCTGGGCGAAGCGGACCCAGAGCATCGAGGTCCTGGGCAGGCAACAGGCGTCGGACGGCTTCACCTCGCTGAAGGCCCGCGCCGACTACACCTTCGACCCCGGTGCGGGCGACAACACCGTCACCATCCCGGTCACCGGCCGCTACGCCGACGTACGACTGAGGTTCACGCACAACTCCAGTGGATACGGCGCCCAGGTGGCCGAGTTGCAGGTCATGGGCACCGCCGCCCCCAACCCCGACCTGGTCGTCCCCGACCTCGCCTGGACGCCCGCGTCCCCGACCGAGACGGACGCCGTCACCGTCCGCGCGACCGTGCGCAACGCCGGGACGGCCGCGTCCGCCGCCACCACGGTCGAGGTCAGCCTGGAGGGCACCGTCGCGGGCAGCGGCCCCGTCGGAGCGCTCGCCGCGGGCGCCTCGACGACCGTCTCCGTGGACGTCGGCAAGCGCGCCCGGGGCAGTTACACCGTGTCCGCCGTGGCCGACCCCACGGACACCGTCCCCGAGCAGGACGACACCAACAACAGCCGCACCGCGACCGACAAGCTGACCGTCGCGCAGAGCCCGGGCCCCGACCTGGAGGTGCGCGGTATCAGGACCGACCCGGCGAGCCCCGCCACGGGTGCGCCGGTCTCCTTCACCGTCTCCGTGCACAACCGGGGCACCTCGGCGGCCCCCGCCGGCTCCGTGACCCGTCTCGGCGTCGGCGGCAGAACCCTCGACGGAGCCACCGGGACCGTCGCCGCGGGCGCCACCGCCGAGGTCGACATCGACGGCACCTGGACCGCCACCGGCGGCGCGAGCCTCCTCACCGCCACCGCGGACGCCACGGACACCGTCGACGAGACCGACGAGAACAACAACATCCTCACCCGCTCCCTCGTGGTCGGCCGCGGCGCAGCCGTGCCGTACACCGAGTACGAGGCGGAGGACGGCACCTACCGGGGCACGCTCCTCACCGCCGACGCCAAACGGACCTTCGGCCACACCAACTTCGCCACGGAGTCCTCCGGACGCGAGTCGGTCCGCCTCGACTCCACCGGCCAGTACGTGCAGTTCACCTCCGGCGACCCGACCAACTCGATCGTCGTGCGCAACTCGATCCCGGACGCGCCGGGCGGGGGCGGCACCGAGGCCACCCTCAGCCTCTACGCCGACGGGGAGTTCGTGCGGAAGCTCGGCCTCAGCTCCAAGCACAGCTGGCTGTACGGCAACACCGACGCCCCCGAGGGACTCACCAACACCCCGGGGAGCGACGCCCGCCGCCTGTTCGACGAAGCCCACGCGCTGCTCGGCACGACCTACCCGGCGGGCACCGTCTTCCGGCTCCAGCGCGACGCCGACGACACCGCCGCCTTCTACGTCGTCGACCTGGTCGACCTGGAACAGGTGGCACCGCCCTCCGCCAAGCCGGCCGGATGCGTCTCCATCACCGAGTACGGGGCCGTCCCCAACGACGGCATCGACGACACCGACGCCCTCCAGCGCGCCGTGACCGCCGACCAGAACGGGCGGATCGACTGCGTGTGGATCCCGCCGGGCCAGTGGCGCCAGGAGCAGAAGATCCTCACCGACGACCCGCAGAACCGCGGCCAGCACAACCAGGTCGGCATCCGCGACGTCACCGTCCGCGGCGCCGGCATGTGGCACTCCCAGCTCCACACGCTGACGCCACCGCACCAGGCGGGCGGCATCAACCACCCCCACGAGGGCAACTTCGGCTTCGACGTCGACGACAACACCAGGATCTCGGACATCGCCATCTTCGGCTCGGGCACCATCCGCGGCGGCGACGGCGGAGCCGAGGGCGGGGTCGGCCTCAACGGCCGGTTCGGCAAGGACACGAGAATCAGTAACGTGTGGATCGAGCACGCCAACGTCGGTGTCTGGGTGGGCCGCGACCACAGCAACATCCCCGAGCTGTGGGGGCCGGCCGACGGACTCCGATTCAGCGGCATGCGGATCCGCAACACCTATGCGGACGGCATCAACTTCGCCAACGGAACACGTAATTCCGAGGTGGAGAACTCGTCGTTCCGCAACACCGGCGACGACGCGCTCGCGGTGTGGGCCAGCAAGTACGTCAAGGACCCGTCGGTCGACATCGGCCATGACAACCACTTCCGCAACAACACCGTCCAACTGCCCTGGCGCGCCAACGGCATCGCCGTCTACGGCGGCTACGGCAACACCATCGAGAACAACCTCGTCCACGACACGATGAACTACCCGGGCATCATGCTGGCGACCGACCACGACCCGCTGCCCTTCTCCGGGCGGACCCTCATCGCCAACAACGGCCTCCACCGCACCGGCGGCGCCTTCTGGAACGAGGACCAGGAGTTCGGGGCGATCACCCTGTTCGCCCAGGGGCTGGACATCCCGGGTGTGGTCATCCGGGACACCGACATCCACGACTCCACCTACGACGGCATCCAGTTCAAGTCGGGCGGGGGAGCGGTGCCGGACGCCCGGATCACGGGCGTCACCATCGACAGGTCCAACAACGGGTCCGGCATCCTCGCCATGGGCGGAGCCCGCGGCAGCGCCACGCTCACGGACGTCACCATCACCGGTTCGGCCGAGGGGGACGTGCTGGTCGAACCCGGCTCGCAGTTCGTGATCAACCGGTAGCGCCACCCCCGCGCGCCACTCCGTCCGGCGGGCCCGTACTCCACTCGGAGCGCGGGCCCGTCACCCGGACGGCCCCCCTCCCGCGATCCTCCCGGGCAGCGCAGATGGGGGACTTCGGCGGACTCGCGCGGGGGGCTGACGCGATTCCGGGAAGTCGAAGTCAGGCTGAGGACATGGCTTCATCGATCGACTGCCCGCCCCGTCCGCGTCACCGTGCCCCGTACCGTGTCCGTGTGCGTGGCCGTGTGCGTGGCCGGGCGGTGCCGGCTGCCGTCGCCCTCGCCGTGCTGGCGGTCCTGAGCGGATGCGGGGCGGACACCGGGACCACGGCGCGGACCACCCCGGCGGCCACCGCACCGGCGGGCGGCGCACCGGGTACGGCCCACACCGCGCCCG
>NZ_NCTE01000793.1 GCF_002114215.1 Streptomyces sp. 13-12-16
CGTCCACAGCTCGGCGGTCACCTCCCGCACCCAGCCCCGCCGCTCCAGCTCCGCGCACAGCAGCTCCTGCGCCCCCTCGGCGCCGGTCGCGGTCTGCACGTACGCGGGCAGCCCCCGCGCGGCGTACCAGCGGCGTACGGCCGTCAGCGCGTCGTCGAGCGGCACGCCCGGGTCGCCGAGCGGCAGGACGGAGTTGGCCCGCCGGGTGAAGCCCTCGGCCGCCCGCAGCTCCCACTCGCCCAGCCGCTCGCTCTCCACGGGCCGCCACGCCCGCGCGGAGACCCGCGCCAGCTCCTCGTACGAGGCCGAGGGACCACGCCGACGCGCCGGTGCGGACGGTACGACCTTGCCCGCGACCAGCGCGGACTCCGCGATGCGGACGCCTTCCCCGCTCTTCCTTGTGATCCGCAGCACACCGTTGTCCCATGATGTGAGAACACCGACCGTGTCGGTGAACTTCTCACCCGAGGGGCCATGTTCGATCAAGCTCCGTACGGAGACCCGTTTTCCCACGTCAGCAGTGGTGATACGGACCTCGAGGCGCCCGGCGGCAGAGATTTCCACAGGTCAGTTCACCCCTCCTGTTCGGATCATGCCCAGGAACGGAGATACTAGGGGCGGGCATCGACGACGCCGCGCTCCCGCGCGCCAGGCGGCGGAGCCTGAGGAGGCCCGCCAGCGCCCTATCGAGGAGGAACGACAGCGTGACCTACGTCATCGCGCAGCCTTGTGTCGACGTGAAGGACAAGGCGTGCATCGAGGAGTGCCCGGTCGACTGCATCTACGAGGGCCAGCGGTCCTTGTACATCCACCCGGACGAATGCGTCGACTGTGGTGCCTGTGAGCCGGTCTGCCCGGTCGAGGCGATCTTCTACGAGGACGACACTCCGGAGGAGTGGAAGGACTACTACAAGGCGAACGTCGAGTTCTTCGACGAGCTCGGCTCGCCCGGCGGCGCCAGCAAGCTGGGTCTGATCGAGCGGGACCACCCGTTCATCGCCGCGCTGCCGCCGCAGGCGTAGCCGTCCCGCCAGAAGCGGCCCCGCATCGACGTGCCGCCCCGGTCCCGTACGGCCCGATCCTCCCGATCGCCGTACGGGGCCGAGGCGTTCGCCGGACCAGAAAGTGAGCCCGTAACCGTGTCCGCAGTCTCCGACCGGCTGCCCACCTTCCCCTGGGACAAGCTGGAGCCGTACAAGAAGACGGCCGCCGCGCACCCCGACGGCATCGTCGACCTCTCGGTCGGCACGCCCGTCGACCCGGTGCCCGAGCCGATCCAGAAGGCCCTGATCGCCGCGGCGGACTCACCGGGCTATCCCACGGTCTGGGGCACCCCGGAACTGCGCGACGCGCTCACCCGCTGGACGGAGCGCCGGCTGGGCGCCCGCGGGGTCACCCACCACCACGTCCTGCCGGTCGTCGGCTCCAAGGAACTGGTCGCCTGGCTCCCCACCCAGCTCGGACTCGGCCCCGGCGACAAGGTCGCCTTCCCGCGCCTGGCCTACCCGACGTACGAGGTCGGCGCCCGCCTCGCCCGCGCGGAGCACGTGGCGTACGACGATCCGACCGAGCTGGACCCGACGGGCCTGAAGCTGCTCTGGCTGAACTCCCCGTCCAACCCGACGGGCCGGGTGCTGTCCAAGGAGGAGCTGACCCGGATCGTCGCCTGGGCCCGCGAGCACGGCGTCCTCGTCCTCTCCGACGAGTGCTACATCGAGCTGGGCTGGGAGGCCGACCCGGTCTCGGTGCTGCACCCCGACGTCAACGGCGGGTCGTACGACGGGATCGTCTCGGTCCACTCCCTGTCCAAGCGGTCCAACCTCGCCGGTTACCGCGCCGCGTTCCTGGCCGGCGATCCGGCGGTCCTCGGTCCGCTGCTGCAGATCCGCAAGCACGGCGGGATGATGACCTCCGCGCCGACCCAGGCGGCCGTGGTCGCGGCCCTGGGCGACGACGAGCACGTCCGCGTCCAGCGGGAGCGCTACGCGGCCCG
>NZ_NCTE01000794.1:0-3009 GCF_002114215.1 Streptomyces sp. 13-12-16
GACCGTACGAACATGCCCCAGCCGACGGTCGCGGCCGTCATCACGACGAAGAGGACGAGCACGGCGAGGTACGGCAGGTCGGGGTCGGGGCGCCACCAGAAGTACAGCGGGATGAGCGCCGCCTGCACACCGCCCACCCAGGCCACGTACCGGAAGGGCCGGTGCACGGCGAGCGTGAACAGGGAGATGATCGCCACGCCGCCGGAGGTCTCCGAGACGAAGCTGACCGGGATCATCGCGGCGGCCAGCGCGAACGGCCACCGCCGGCGCAGCCAGACCGCGGCGCACGACAGCGCGCCGAGCACCTGGTCGGCGACGGCCAGCGCGTGCGGGACGGCCTGGCTGTCGCGGAGCGTGTCGGCGCCCGCCAGGCCCACGAGCACGGCCAGCAGGAAGCAGACGAAGTCGACGATCCAGTCGCGGGCGGTGCGCCGGGGCCGTCGCCCGGAGCGGGCCGCGTCGGGGTCGAGTTCGTGGATGAGGGCGGACGGGAAGAACCATCGGCGCCCCGTGAACACCGGGGCGGTCTGCGCCGCCTTGTCACCAGTCACGGTCGACGAATCTACGCAGGGGGCGGCCCCGGCACAGCCGCGCCGGCGGGATCGGCTACCGAAGTCGCGGCACCGTGGACTTTCGGCGCTCCGGCCGGCGCGGAGCACCCTCTTCCGTCGGGACGGTCCCGCCCCGCGGCCGATGCGGGCGGGGGGCCCGCCGGGCGAGAGTCGGTGGCATGAAGCAATTGCTGGAGGTTCTGGGTTTCCTCGCCCTGGTGCAGGGGGTGGGGGGCCTGGTGAGCGAGCTCGCCGACTGGAACTGGGGGCTCGTCCACCGGTTCTCGTTCTTCGACGGTTACGAGCTCTTCGCGAGCATCGCCCTGCTGGTGCTGAGCGGTGCCCTGTTCGCCGCCGCGGAGAGCCAGAAGCCCGGCTGACCTCGCCGCCCGGGCGGCGGCGCCCGCCGGTGCGGCCGGTGTCAGGCGTTCTCCGGGAGCTCGTACGAGCCGTACTCGGGGCGGCCGGCGAAGTCGTAGGTCTGGATGGACACGCCCGCGGCGGTGATCTCTCCGCCGGCGTGCCGGAAGGCGCTCGGCATCGAGCCCTCCGGGAACAGGCGGCGCCCGGCACCGAGGACGACCGGGAAGGTCAGCAGGTGCAGGGTGTCCACGAGGTCGAGCGCGAACAGGGACCGGGCGAGGGCGCCGCTGCCGTGCAGCTGGAGCTCGCCGTCGGTGCGCTCCTTGAGGGCGGTGACCTCCTTGGCGAGGTCGCCGCGGATCACGGTGGTGCCGGCCCATCCGGGGTCGGTGAGGCCGGCGGAGGCGACGTACTTCGGCAGCGCGTTCAGTTTGCCGGCGACCGGGTCGGCGGGGTCGGTCATCTTCGGCCAGTACGAGGCGAAGATGTCGTACGTACGGCGGCCGAGGAGGAAGGCGCCCACGCGGGAGAAGACCCCGTTGACGAACCGGCCGAAGTCCTCGTCGCCGTAGGGGACGCTCCAGCCTCCCTGGTCGAAGCCGTCCCTGGTGTCCTCCTGGGGGCCTCCGGGGGCCTGGTAGACGCCGTCGAGGGTGACGAAGGTGGTCACTACGAGCTTGCCCATGACGGGTTCCTGCCTTCCGGTACGGGGATGGGGCGTGCCGTCATCAGCTCAGACCCCGGCGGGGCCCGCAACTCATCGGTGGTGCGTCAGGTCGACGTCCGTTCGCCGCCAGCGCGCCGGGGGCGGGAGCGCTGGGATGGACGCATGACGACTCACACTGTGGAGAAGACCCTGCTCGGCGAGGCGGCCCTGGTCACCGGGGGCAGCCGTGGGATCGGCGCGGCGACGGCGCTGCGGCTGGCACGGGAGGGCGCGGACGTCGCGGTGACGTACGTGAACGGCAAGGAGGCGGCCGAGGAGGTCGTACGGGCCGTGGAGGCGCTGGGGCGCCGCGCGGTGGCCCTGCGGGCGGACGCCGGTGACCCGGAGGAGGCGGCCGGGGCGGTGACCGCCGCCGCGCGGGAGCTGGGGCGGCTGGACGTGCTGGTGAACAACGCGGGGGTCGGCGTGCTCGGGCCGGTGGAGACGCTGTCCCTCGCGGATGTCGACCGGGTGCTCGCGGTGAACGTGCGCGGGGTCTTCCTCGCCTCCCGCGCGGCGGCCGCTCTCATGCCGCGCGGGGGGCGGATCATCACCGTCGGCACGTGCATGACCCAGCGGGTGCCCGGGCCGGGCGGGACGCTGTACGCGATGAGCAAGTCGGCGCTGGTGGGGCTGACGAAGGCGCTGGCCCGGGAGCTGGGCGGGCGGGGGATCACGGCGAACATCGTTCATCCGGGTCCGATCGACACGGACATGAATCCGGCGGGTGGGCCCCATGCGGAGGGGCAGGTGGCGATGACCGCGGTGGGGCGGTTCGGGAGGGCGGAGGAGGTCGCGGAGACGATCGCTCATCTGGCGGGGGCGGCGTACGTCACCGGGGCGGAGTTCTCGGTGGACGGGGGGCATGCGGCGTGATGCCCGCCCGGGCGTGGCGGCTGGGTGAGAGCCGCCACGCCCGGGGGTTGTTCCGCCGGTGGTTCGGCGGGTGCCGCGCGCAGAGGGTTGCTCTGCCGGTGGTTCGGCGGGTGCCGCTGCGCCCACCCTCCCCCGCTCTCGGCTCCTCCCCCACTCTCGGCTTCGCTCGAGCGGGGCCTCCATGAGCGGGGGACCCCCGTCGCCCTGGGGACACCTCCCAGGCCCTTGAGGCACTGGGGGAGGCGCGATTTGCCCGCAGCTACGGCGGTATGACGGCTGGACCGCGGCTACGGCGTGTACGGCTGTTCGCAACTGCGGCGGCGCGGCTGTCCGCGGCCGTGGTGGCGGGGTCAGTCGTTCCGGTCGGTCAGGGAGCCGAAGAGGCGGAGGCGGGAGATGCCGCCGTCGGGGTGGATGTCCACGCGGGCGTGGGTGGCGGTCGCCGGGGCGGGGAGGACGAAGCGGTGGTCGGTGTCGGGCTGGAGGCGGGTGCGGGGGAGGATCTCCCGCCAG
>NZ_NCTE01000794.1:3144-7196 GCF_002114215.1 Streptomyces sp. 13-12-16
GTACGCCGTGTCGATCTCCAGGGCGCGGATCCGCGACCGGGCGACCAGGCGGTAGCGGATCCAGTCGTGGCCCCGGTCGCGGCGGCGGCGGGTCTCCCAGCCGTCGTCCATCTTCCGGGAGCGGCCGGGCCGGATGGTGTTGGCGGCCGGTGAGTAGAAGCGGTCCGAGGCGTCCTCGACCCGGCCGCCGTTCTCCAGCGCGACGACGTCGAAGGTGCCGAGTGCCGCCAGCCACGCCGGATCGGGCACGACCTCGCCGTACACGCGCAGCCGGGCGATGCCCCCGTCGGGGTGCTGCTTGAGGCGCAGGTGGGTGAAGCGCTGTTCGTCCGTGACGGCGAAGCCGTTGGCCGCGTGGCCGCCGACCGGGGTGCGCGGGACGAGCGTCGTCCACTTCACGTCGTCCGAGAGCAGCTCCTCCGGGGACGGGGAGCCCTCCACCGACGTGCCCTCGACGGACACGGCCTGCGGGTGGTTGCCGCGGAAGTGGGCGGTGTCCACGACGATCCCGCGGACGACTCCGGGGGCTCCGAGCCGGATCAGCGCCCAGTCGTGGTCCTCCTCCGCCGGCCAGGGGTGTTCGGCGGAGGTGCCGCGCCGGCGCCGGGTCTCCCAGCCGTCCATGATCTTGCCCTTGTGCCCGAAGTGCCCGGGGTCGAACTCGGCGCGTCCGGGCAGCAGGAGGTTCTCGCGCTGGGCGAAGAACTCGTCGTTGGCGGCGATGACCCCGGCGCCGAGCCGGCGGTCGGCGAGGTCGACGTGGTGGGTGAAGGGGAAGTCGGCGGTGCGGTAGTCCGCGTACGGGTCACCGCCGCTGTAGGGGTGCGCGTCGCCGGTGAAGCTCTCGATCGCCGTCACGGTGATCTGGTCCTGCCTTTCGGGAGTCGGTGTCAGTGGGAACGGGTGAGCAGTCGGCCCTTCGGTTCGGTGAACGCGCCGTCGGCGACGACGCGCCTGCCGCGCAGCCAGGTGGACTTCACGACGCCGTACAGGGTTCTGCCCGCGTACGCCGTCACACGGTTGCGGTGCTGGAGCGCAGCCGGGTCGACGGTGAAGGTCTCCTCGGGGGCGAGGACGGCGAAGTCGGCGTCGCGGCCGGGCGCGATGGCGCCCTTGCGCGCGTCGAGTCCGACGAGCGCCGCCGTGCGCGTCGACATCCAGCGCACCACGTCCTCCAGCCCGTGGCCGCGTCCGCGGGCCTCGGTCCAGACGGCCGGCAGGCTGAGCTGGAGGCCGGAGATGCCGCCCCAGGCGGTCGAGAAGTCGTCCGTCTTGAGGTCGGCGGTGGACGGGGAGTGGTCGGTGACGACGCAGTCGATGGTGCCGTCCGCCAGGGCCTGCCAGAGCAGGTCCTGGTTGGCGGCCTCGCGGATGGGCGGGCAGCACTTGAACTCGCTGGCACCGTCCGGGACTTCCTCTGCGGTGAGGGTGAGGTAGTGGGGGCAGGTCTCGACGGTGACGCGTACGCCGTCCGCCTTGGCCGCGGCGATCACGGGGAGCGCGTCGCCCGAGGAGAGGTGGAGCACGTGCACGCGTGCGCCCAGACGTTTCGCCTGATCGACGAGGTGCGCGATGGCGGTGTCCTCGGCGTCGCGCGGGCGGGAGGCGAGGAAGTCGGCGTACTTCGGGCCGCCGTGCCGCGGGGCGGCGGCCAGGTGGTGCGGGTCCTCGGCGTGCACGATCAGCAGGCCGTCGAAGGCGGCGACCTCGGCGAGGGAGCGGGCCAGCCGCTCCTGGTCCAGGTGCGGGAACTCGTCCACGCCGGAGGGTGACAGGAAGGCCTTGAAGCCGAAGACGCCGGCCTCGTGCAGCGGGCGCAGGTCCTCGACGTTGTCCGGCAGGGCACCGCCCCAGAAGCCGACGTCGACGTGGGCCTTGTCGGCGGCGACCCGCCGTTTGGTGCGCAGGTGGTCGACGGTGGTGGTGGGCGGGAGGGAGTTGAGCGGCATGTCGATCAGCGTGGTGATGCCGCCGGCCGCCGCCGCGCGGGTGGCGGTCCAGAAGCCCTCCCACTCGGTGCGTCCGGGGTCGTTGACGTGCACGTGGGTGTCGACCAGGCCGGGCAGCAGGACGTCGTCGCCGAGGTCCTCCAGGCGGGCGCCTTCCGGGACGGGTGCGTCGTACGGCAGGACGGCCGTGATCGTGCCGTCGGCGACCGTGACGGACGCGGCGCGCGTCCCCTCGGGAGTGATGACGCGCGTGGAGCGCAGCACCTGTTCGGCGTCGGGCACCCGGATCCTCCTGATCTTCCGCCGGGATGGAATTCAACGTTCTGTTGAAGGAGTCTTCACCCGCGCTTCCGGCCCGTCAAGGGCCTGCCTCCCGTGCGGTCCGGGCCGGCGGCCACCTCTGGACGATTCCACAAAGTGAAATTAGACTTTCGTAAAGCAGAACGTGGTTCCGCACAAGCGGGCGATCGACCGGCTGCCGGGTAGGCTTCTGCCCCTCCTGCCAGGCCTCGAAAGGAACGCGCCGTGCCGACGTCCAGCGCCAGCACCAACGACTCCGCCCGGTCCGCCGCCAGTGGCGGCGTGCAGTCCCTCGAGCGCGCCTTCGACCTGCTCGAACGGATGGCGGACGCGGGCGGTGAGGTCGGCCTGAGCGAGCTGTCCGCGAGCAGCGGGCTGCCCCTGCCGACCATCCACCGCCTGATGCGCACGCTCGTCGCCTGCGGCTACGTACGCCAGCAGCCCAACCGCCGCTACGCGCTGGGCCCGCGGCTGATCCGGCTCGGCGAGTCCGCCTCCCGGCTGCTGGGCACCTGGGCGCGGCCGTACCTGGCCCGCCTGGTGGAGGAGACCGGCGAGACGGCGAACATGGCGCTGCTCGACGGGGACGAGATCGTGTACGTGGCGCAGGTGCCGTCGAAGCACTCCATGCGGATGTTCACCGAGGTCGGCCGGCGCGTCCTGCCGCACTCCACGGGCGTGGGCAAGGCCCTGCTGGCCGGCTTCCCGCCGGAGGAGGTACGGGCCCTGCTCGGCCGCACCGGCATGCCCGCCGCGACGGACAGGACCATCACCACGCCGGACGGCTTCCTCGCCGCGCTGGAGGACGTGCGCCGCCTGGGCTACGCGATGGACGACAACGAGCAGGAGATCGGCGTCCGCTGCCTCGCCGTACCGGTGCCGGACTCCCCCACGGCGGCGGCGATCTCCATCTCGGGCCCGGCGGGGCGGGTCACCGAGTCGGCGACGGAGAAGATCGTGCCGGTGCTCCAGCAGGTCGCGGCGGAACTCTCCGAGGCGCTCACCACGCCGGGCACCGGCCCCACGGGCTGACCGGGGCGTGCGTCAGCCGCGTGGCGACGGGCCGAACAGGTCCACCGCCTCGCGCAGTTCCCGCACGCCCTGCCCCAGCGCGCTCACCGAGCCGATCGCGCCCGCGATCAGCAGCAGGGAGCGGCGCAGCCGGGGGATCTCGGGATCGCCGGCGGCGGCCATCCCGGCCAGTGCGGCGAGTTCCTCCTCCGCGATGCTCCGGTCCCGGAAGTCCCCGGGATGAGCGGCAAGTTGACGGCGTAACCGGGACACGGCGGAGCGCAGCTCCGCCACCCGTGGGTCCACCTGACTGCCGGGCACACGCCTCTGCTCCACGCTGTGCGACACGGTCCTCCCCCTGGCACGTCGTTGTGCGCCTCCCCGACCGGCCGCGGCGCCCCGCCGACCGGTCGCGCCAGTAAACGCCACCCCGGCCCCCTCGCGCCAGTCCGCTGCGTCATCGAGTTGCTCCGCAGCGTGACGATGCGGCCCCGGACATCCGCCCCGCGCCGCCCCGCCACCCCGCGACGGGTGCGGTATGCAGGACGCATGACGACACATCACAGGGGCGGGGACACCACCACGGAGGTCGTGGGACTGCTGCTCGCCGCGGGCGGCGGGCGGCGGCTCGGCGGGCGGCCCAAGGCACTGCTCACCCACCGGGGCCGTCCGCTGGTGGAACACGCGGCGGGGGTCCTGCGCGCGGGCGGCTGCACACGGGTGCACGTGGTGCTCGGCGCGCGGGCGGAGGAGGTGCGCGCCCGCGCCCGTCTGCCGGACTGCGTCCTCGTC
>NZ_NCTE01000795.1 GCF_002114215.1 Streptomyces sp. 13-12-16
GATCGGCGCCTCGGTCGGGGTCGCGCCCCGGTAGTTGGCGATCAGCCGCTCGACGGCCTGCGCGGCCTGCCGCGCCGGAATCCCGTCGAGCAGCCCGGCGAGGGCGGTACGGAGGGTGTCGGCGGTGGGCAGGGGAGCGGGGGCGTTCACCCGGTGATTCTACGAGGACGAGAAGGGGACGGAGCACCGCTCGCCTGCGGAAGCACCGCTCACACCGGGAGCACTGCTCACTTGTTGAAGCACCGCTCACGCCGGAAGCACCGCTCACATCGAGAGCATCGCTCACATCAAGAGCATCGCTCACATCAAGAGCAGCGCTCACATCAAGAGCACTGCCCACCACCGAGAGCAGCGCCCACCACCGAGAGCGGCGCTCACATCCCCCGTACCGCCCGCGCCACCCGCGTCCCCGCCTGTGCCCTCGGTCCGCTGTCCGGTGACACCGGACGCCGGGGGTGGACCGTGTTCGCCAGGAGGATCACGTACGTGTCCGTGACACGGTCGAGGACCAGGGACGTGCCCGTGAAACCCGTGTGGCCCGCGGCCCCCCGCCCCGCCAGTTCCCCCATGAACCACGGCTGGTCCAGGGCGAAGCCCAGGCCGGGCGGGGTGAACAGCAGGTCCACGTAGTCGGGGCCGAGGATGCGTGCGGGACCGTACGAACCGCCCGCCAGCAGCGTGCGGCAGAAGACCGCCAGGTCCCCGGCCGTGGAGAACAGCCCCGCGTGGCCCGCCACCCCGCCCAGCGCCCACGCGTTCTCGTCGTGCACCTCGCCCCGCAGCATCCCCCGGTCCGCCTTGGCCCACGGCCGCCGCTGGTCCTCCGTCGCCGCCGCGGACGGGCACGGCCCGAAGCCGGTCGCCGTCATGCCCAGCGGCCGGGTGATGCCGTCCCGCACGAGGACGTCGAGCGTCCGGCCGGTGATGCGTTCCAGGACGTGCTGGAGCAGCAGCATGTTCAGATCGGAGTAGCAGTACGTGCCGGGCGCCCCGACGGGCCGCTCCGCGCGCAGCAGCGCCAGCCGTTCCGCGTCGTCGGCGCAGTCGTACAGCGGGAGTTCGGGGCGCAGCCCGGAGGTGTGGGTGAGCAGCTGGCGGACGGTGGTCCCGTGGCGCGCCGCCCCGGTGAAGTCCGGCAGGTACGCGCCCACGCGCGCGTCGATGCCCAGCGTGCGCCGTTCGATCTGCTGCACCGCCGCCACCGAGGTGAACAGCTTGGTCAGGGACGCCAGGTCGAAGGGGGTGTCCACGGTCATCGGGACGCGTTCGGCCGGCGGCAGTTCGACCGGGGTGTCCGTCTCCTCGTCGTACGCCGCGTAGCGCACGGCCCAGCCCGCCGCCTCCCGGACGGCGAGCACCGGGCCGCGCCCGACGACCACGACGGCGCCCGCCGCCCAGGGCCGCTCGCCACGGGTCCGGGCGTGGACCTCCCGGACCAGGCGGCGGAGTTCCGGTGCGTCGAGCCCGGCCCGTTCCGGTGTGCCGTGGCGCAGTCTGGGCGCGCTCAGATGCCCCCGCCCTTCGCACCGGCCCATCCGTTGCGCGGACGGCACATTCCCAGGAAGCAGGCCAGTGCCACGAGGGCGGCGGCTAGCTGGACGACGGCCATCGGGACGGCGGTGTCCTCCCCGGCGACCCCGACCAGAGGGGAGGCGATCGCGCCGATGAGGAAGGACGTCGTACCGAGCAGCGCCGACGCGGAGCCGGCGGCGTGCCTGGTGCGCATCAGGGCGAGCGTCTGCGTGTTCGGCAGGGTGATGCCCATCGCGGACATCAGCACGAACAGCGCGGCGGCCACCGGCACCAGCCCGACCTCGCCGAACGTGCCCAGCGACATCAGCAGCAGCGCGACCGCCGCGACGACCACGACGACCAGCCCGAGACCGGTCACCTTGTCCAGCCGGACCCGGCCGACCAGCACCTTGCCGTTGATCTGCCCCATGATCACCAGCCCGATCGAGTTGAGCCCGAACAGCAGGCTGAACGTCTGCGGGGAGGCGCCGTAGATCTCCTGGATGACGAACGGGGAGGCGGCGACGTACGCGAAGAGGGACGCGAAGGCGAAGCCGCCGGTGAGCGTGTAGCCGGTGAACGCGCGGTCGGTGAGCAGCCGGCGCATCGAGCCGAACGTCTCGCCGACGCCTCCGCCGTGCCGGTCGGCGGGGGCCAGCGTCTCCGGCAGCTTCGCCCAGACGACGGCCGTCAGCAGCGCCCCGACGACGGTCAGCACGACGAACACGCCCCGCCAGTCCGTCATCCGCAGGATCTGCCCGCCGATGAGCGGCGCCACGATCGGCGCGACCCCGGAGATCAGCATGAGGGTCGAGAAGAAGCGGGCCATGGCCACGCCGTCGTACAGGTCGCGGGCCACCGCCCGCGCGATGACGATCCCGGCCGCGCCCGCGAGGCCCTGCGCCAGCCGGAAGGCGACGAGGAGCTCGAGGGTCGGCGCGAAGGCGCACAGCGCGGTGGCGACGACGTAGACCGCGAGGCCGACGAGCAGCGGCCGGCGGCGGCCCCAGCGGTCGCTCATCGGGCCGACCACCAGCTGCCCGAGCGCCATGCCGGCCAGGCAGGCGGTGAGCGTGAGCTGGACGGTGGCGGCGGACGCGTGCAGGGACCGGGTGACCTCCGGCAGGGCGG
Organism: Streptomyces sp. 13-12-16; assembly: GCF_002114215.1. GTDB lineage: Bacteria > Actinomycetota > Actinomycetes > Streptomycetales > Streptomycetaceae > Streptomyces. The sequence continues at coordinate 2,644 of NZ_NCTE01000795.1, forward strand.
GGAGGTACATGTCCATCGCCAGGGGTGGCGTGGCGGTCAGGCCGCCGAGTACGAGCGTGACCAGCAGGCTGGTGCGGCGGCCGGCGGCCGTGGTCGCGCGCAGCGCCGCCTCCGCCGCCGTCAGGTCCGGGCCGGCGGC
>NZ_NCTE01000796.1 GCF_002114215.1 Streptomyces sp. 13-12-16
GGGGACGGGGTCCTCGGCGAGCGGGCGGGGGCGGGCCCGGCGCCGGCGGCGGCGCTGGGCGTGCGGCACCGGGCTCGCCGTCGCCGTCGTACTGCTCGCGGCCGCGGGTGCCGGGTGGGCGGTGTACATGAAGCTGGAGGGGAACATCACCCCGGACGAGGCGGCGGCCGCCGAACTCGCGCGGTTCGAGGAGGAACGGCCCACGGCGCTCGCCGAGGACGCCCGGAACATCCTGCTGATCGGCTCGGACTCGCGCTCCGGGGAGGAGAACGCCCGTTACGGGCGGGACGCGGGGACGGAGCGTTCGGACACCGTGATCCTGCTGCACCTGTCGGCGGGCCGGCGCAGCGCCACCGCGGTGTCGGTCCCCCGGGACCTGATGGTGGACGTGCCCGGCTGCCGCCGCCCCGACGGATCGCGTTCCGAGCCGGTGTTCACGATGTTCAACTCGGCTTTCGCGGTGGGTGGTTCCGCCTGCACCATCCGCACCGTCGAGAAACTCACGGACATCCGCGTCGACCACCACGTCGTCGTCGACTTCGACGGTTTCAAGGACATGGTCGACGCGGTGGGCGGTGTCGAGGTGTGCCTGCGCGAGCCCGTCGACGACGAGGACGCCGGACTGAGACTGCCGGCGGGCCGGGTGACGCTGGACGGGGAGCAGGCGCTCGGTTACGTCCGGGCCCGCAAGACCCTCGGCGACGGCAGCGACACCAGCCGTATGGAACGGCAGCAGCGCTTCCTCGGCGCGCTCGTGAACAAGGTGAGCGGCAATGACGTCCTGCTGAACCCGGTGAAGCTGTATCCCGTTCTGGACGCGGCCACCTCGTCGCTCACCACCGATCCGGAACTGGCCAGCCTGCGGGGCCTGTACGACCTCGCGCGCGGGCTGCGCGAGATCCCCACCGCGCGGGTGCGGTTCCTGACCGTTCCCCGGGAGCCGTACAGCGGGGACGCCAATCGTGACCAGCTCGCGCAGCCCGCGGCGGAGGAGCTGTTCGCCCGGCTGCGTGCGGACCGGCCCGTGGCGATCGCGCCGGTCGCGCGGGATTCCGCACCGGACGGCGGTCCCGGCGGGGCGTCTCCGGCGCCCACGTTCTCCGGCAACTCCGCCGCCGAGGACGTCTGCGGGTAGAGCGAACCCCAAGACCGGCAAAAGGGCCGCTCGCAGCAACGGACCCTTGGTTCAGGAAATGCACGCATTGCCCGCTGTAAGGAACCTGAGAATTCAAGGCCGACGTCGCCCCACGGCGAACCGGGCGGTTAATGTGACGGTCCGGTGCGCCGGTGCCCGAGAGGCCCCGCCGTGAGGAGGAGCGCGCACCGGGAAGACCGAGACCGGGCGTCCGAAGGG
>NZ_NCTE01000080.1 GCF_002114215.1 Streptomyces sp. 13-12-16
GGCCGTCGTCGTCCGCCGGGCCGGTATCGGTGGCGCGACGCCCTCCCGCCCGCGTCGGCGCCGGCGTCGGCGGTGCGGCGCCTTCCGTGACCGGCCGAGGGGCGCGGCCCCGGCCACCCGTCTGTACCTGCCGGGCGTCGAGGTTCTCCGGTCCGTCGCCGGACCGGGTTTCGGCGGGATGCCCGGTGCGACCGGGGCCGGCCGCCGTACGCGTCCCGGTGCAGGACATCTGCCGCCGCCACGGCAGATTTTCCACCGAGCCGACTAGAGTTCCCCCGTGGGGGACCCGTCCCCGTGGCGGACCGTGCCCACCGTGGTCCGCGGAAAGGTGCGTATGACCTCGGAGAGTCAGCCGTACGCCGACGGCCGGCAGCCGGACCAGGACCGGCTCCCCGTCGCCGACCGGCTCGACGACGACCACTTCCCGGCCTACACCATGGGCAGGGCCGCCGAACTGGTCGGAGCCACACCCGCTTTCCTCCGCGCCCTGGGCGAGGCGCGGCTGATCACCCCGACGCGTTCGGAGGGCGGCCACCGCCGCTACTCGCGCCACCAGCTGAGGCTGGCCGTCCGGGCCCGCGAACTGGTCGACCAGGGCACACCGGTCGACGCCGCGTGCCGCATCATCAGCCTCGAGGACCAGCTGGAACAGGCCGAACGCGTCAACGAGGAGCTGCGTCGGCGCGACGTGGGGGCGGTCCACGAACGCCGTTGAAAATCTGTCCCCGCCGAAACAGTATTTCCGCTCCCGCTGGAGAAAATCTCTTTCCCTAAACACGCTGTCGGTGTTTTATTCCAGTGATTTTCCTCGCTTGCCGATGACTTCTTCCGTGCTAGGCTGACGCCAGTTGCAGTTGTGGTTGCCAGTTTGCTACCGGGTCTCCGGGCAGGTGATCATCGCGACGATGAAGGGATTCGTAAAGTGCGAGTCCCAGCACTGTCTCAGGAGAATTGATATGGCCACCGGTACGGTGAAGTGGTTCAACTCGGAAAAGGGCTTCGGCTTCATCGAGCAGGACGGCGGCGGCGCCGACGTCTTCGCCCACTACTCGAACATCGCCACCTCCGGCTTCCGTGAGCTCCAGGAAGGCCAGAAGGTGAGCTTCGACGTCACGCAGGGCCAGAAGGGCCCGCAGGCGGAGAACATCGTCCCCGCCTGACCTTGGCGCAGGGATCGTAAGAGCAGGGGCCCGCACTTCGGTGCGGGCCCCTGCTCTTTGTTTTCCGGCCCCTTTTCATGCGCATTTCACGCGGGGTCAATTCGCCGCCGCCTCGTCCGGGCCGAGGCGGCGCCTTCGGCGTCAGCCCTGCTTGGGCGCGGCCTGCTGGACCACCTCGAAGGACCACAGCGTGGCGTCCGTGGCCGCCGGCCGGGGCTTCTCACCGGAGGCCCCGCCGTGGGCGGCCTGGGCGCGACCGGCCATCCAGCGCTGGAAGTCCTCCTCGCTCCGCCAACGGGTGTAGACGAGGTAGGTGTCGGTGCCTTCCACCGGACGCAGCAGCTCGAACCACTCGAACCCGTCCGAACCCTCCACCGCCCCCGCCCGCGCGGCGAACCGCTGCTCCAGCGTCTCGCGCTGCTCCGCCGGGACCGTGAGTACGTTGATCTTGACGATGCTCATGTCCCGATTGTTCCGCAGGGCCGGTCCGGGGCGCGCGGCGGGGCGCGGCCCGTGCGGGCGCGCCGCCCCGGGGGGAGGTCAGCCGAGGCAGATCACCAGGAGGCAGAGCCGGGAGGAGTCCGGCTCGGCCGTCGGAGGTGTGGCGGGAGGTGAGGGGACGGGCTGGGAGCCCTCCCCCTGGCCGGTGCCACCGCCGCCGTCGCCGCCGTCGTTGCCGGTGTCGCCGCCGTCGGCGGCCGGGGGCGGGGACACCGGCCGGGTGACCGTCCCGGAGCCGGACACGGACTCCGGTTCCGTGTCCGAGCGGGAGCCGGAGCGGGAGACGGAGTCGGGTGAGGTCGTACGCGGCTGCGACGGCACC
>NZ_NCTE01000797.1 GCF_002114215.1 Streptomyces sp. 13-12-16
GACGGGAGCGGTCACCGTCGGCCGGGCGGGACGGGGGCGCCTGCACGGAGCGGGCGAGGCCCCGCGCGACCGCCTCGTTGATGGTGCCCGCGAGCGGCACGGCCTCGGGCAGGCCCTGGTCGGTGAGGAGGTCGGCCAGGCCGCCCGCGTAGCCCTGGCCGACGGCGCGCACCTTCCAGGCGCCCTGCCGCCGGTAGAGCTCCAGTGCGACGACGGCCGACTCGGCCTCCAGGCCGGTGATGGTGTAGCTGGCGATCTCGCCGCCGTCCAGGCCGGTGACGGCGACGAAGGGGGCCGCCACGGCGCCGAACCGGGCGGGTCCCGGGCCGCCGCCCGGGGCGGGCAGGGCGAGCAGCACACTGACGCGGTGCACCGCGTCCGTCATGGCGTCCAGGTCCACCGCGAGACGGTGGTCGGCGGCCGCCTGACGCGACACCTCCAGACCGGGCTGGGTGGGCGCGCCCGGGTGGGCCACCCACTCCACCCCGTGGATCCGGCCGTTCTCGTCGCCGAGCGCGGCCGCGGCCACGACCGGCGTGCCGGCCGAGACCCTGATCTCCAGACGGGACTGGGAGAGCGGGTGGTTCTGTCCCCGCACCAGCTCGGCCGTCATCGCCTTCGTCCCCCTGTGTCGCGGTGGTGACTGCTCGTATCGCCCGTGGTGCCTAGAGGACCGGCAGGATCGCCGGCATCAGGTCCTGGAAGGTGCGGCCGTTGGCCGGGTTGCCGAGGGCCGTCATCGTCCAGCCCGTGCCCGTGCGGTGCACCTTCGCCATGAGCTGGGCCGTGTAGGCGCCGCCGCCGGCCAGCGTGTAGCGGGCGAGCTCCTGGCCGTTGGTCTCGTCGACGAGGCGGCAGAACGCGTTCTGCACCTCCTGGAAGGTCTGGCCCGTGAAGGAGTTCACGGTGAAGACGATCTGGTCGATGTGGACCGGGACGCGCGAGAGGTCGACGAGGATGGCCTCGTCGTCGCCGCCCTGGCCGACACCGCCGACGAGGTTGTCACCGGTGTGGCGCACGGAGCCGTCGTCGCTCACCAGGTGGCGGAAGAAGACGACGTCGACCGGCTGCTTGTCCGCGAACAGGACGGCCGAGGCGTCCAGGTCGATCTCCCGGGTGCGCGAGCCGAACAGGCCGCGACGGGGAGCCGCCTGCCAGCCGAGACCCATGCGTACCGCAGTCAGGCTGCCACCGTCGTTCTTCTGCAGACTGATGGCCTGACCCTTGGTCATGTTGACGGTCACGCGCTGATTCCCCTCTCGAGCTTCCCCTGTTGCCGCGCAATCGCGGTTGACCAGAACCCTACGCAGGGGCACTGACAGTGACGTACCCAGGTCCGCACTTTGTGTCGTTCTTGCAACACATCGCGTACGCGGCCGTCAGGACAGTCCTGCCTCCTGCATCTGCCGCAACTCCTTCTTCATTTCGGACACCTCGTCGCGCAGCCGGGCCGCGATCTCGAACTGCAGGTCGGCCGCGGCGGCCCGCATCCGCGTGGTGAGCTCCTCGATCTGCTCGGCGAGTTCGGCGGCGGGACGGTCGGTCGGCGCGGTCTCGGCGGCCTTGCCCCTGGCGCCCTTGGCGCCCTTGGCCGCCTTGGTGCCCAGGGAGGGTACGGGCGCCTTGGCACCGCCGTCCTTCTTGGCCTGGCGGTAGCCCGAGCCGAGCAGTTCCTCGGTGTCGATGTCCTCGCGGGCGATCTGCGCGACGATGTCGTTGATCTTCTTGCGGAGCGGCTGGGGATCGATGCCGTTCGCCTTGTTGTACGCGACCTGCTTCTCCCGGCGGCGGTTGGTCTCGTCGATGGCCTTCTCCATCGCCGGGGTGATCTTGTCGGCGTACATGTGGACCTGGCCGGAGACGTTGCGCGCCGCGCGGCCGATGGTCTGGATCAGGGAGGTGCCCGAGCGCAGGAAACCCTCCTTGTCGGCGTCGAGGATGGCGACCAGGGACACCTCGGGCAGGTCGAGGCCCTCGCGCAGCAGGTTGATGCCGACGAGGACGTCGTACTCGCCGCTGCGCAGCTCCCGCAGCAGCTCGACCCGGCGCAGGGTGTCGACGTCGCTGTGCAGATAGCGGACCTGGATGCCGAGTTCCAGGAAGTAGTCGGTGAGGTCCTCGGCCATCTTCTTGGTGAGCGTGGTGACCAGGACGCGTTCGTCCTTCTCCACGCGGGTGCGGATCTCGTGCACCAGGTCGTCGATCTGGCCCTCGGTGGGCTTGACCACGACCTCGGGGTCGACGAGGCCGGTGGGGCGGATGATCTGTTCGACGGTGCCGTTCGCGCGGGAGAGCTCGTACTGGCCGGGGGTGGCCGACAGGTAGACGGCCTGCCCGATGCGCTCCTGGAACTCCTCCCACTTCAGCGGCCGGTTGTCCAGGGCGGAGGGGAGCCGGAAGCCGTGGTCGACGAGGGTGCGCTTGCGGGAGGCGTCGCCCTCGTACATGGCGCCGATCTGCGGGACGGTGACGTGCGACTCGTCGATGACGAGGAGGAAGTCGTCCGGGAAGTAGTCCAGCAGGGTGTTCGGCGGGGAGCCGGGCGAGCGGCCGTCGAAGTGCATCGAGTAGTTCTCCACGCCGGAGCAGGAGCCGATCTGGCGGAGCATCTCGATGTCGTACGTGGTGCGCATGCGCAGGCGCTGGGCCTCCAGGAGCTTGCCCTGCTTCTCCAGCTCGGTCAGGCGCTCGCCGAGCTCCTTCTCGATGTCGCCCACCGCGCGCTCCAGCCGCTCGGGGCCCGCGACGTAGTGGGAGGCCGGGAAGACGTACAGCTGCTGGTCGTCGCTGATGATCTCGCCGGTGAGCGGGTGGAGCGTGGACAGCGCCTCGATCTCGTCGCCGAACATCTCGATGCGGACGGCGAGCTCCTCGTAGACCGGGAAGATCTCGATGGTGTCGCCGCGGACGCGGAAGGTGCCGCGGGTGAAGGCCATGTCGTTGCGCGTGTACTGGATGTCCACGAAGCGGCGCAGCAGCTCGTCCCGGTCGAGCTCGTCGCCGACGCGGAGGGGGACCATGCGGTCCACGTACTCCTGCGGGGTGCCCAGGCCGTAGATGCAGGAGACGGAGGCGACCACGACGACGTCGCGACGGGTGAGCAGCGAGTTGGTCGCGGAGTGGCGCAGCCGCTCGACCTCCTCGTTGATCGAGGAGTCCTTCTCGATGTAGGTGTCCGACTGCGGGACGTACGCCTCGGGCTGGTAGTAGTCGTAGTACGAGACGAAGTACTCGACCGCGTTGTTCGGCAGCAGCTCGCGGAACTCGTTGGCCAGCTGGGCGGCCAGGGTCTTGTTCGGCGCCATGACCAGGGTGGGGCGCTGGAGCTTCTCGATCATCCACGCGGTGGTGGCGGACTTGCCGGTGCCGGTCGCACCGAGCAGGACGACGTCCTTCTCGCCTGCTTCGATGCGCCGGGCGAGGTCGGCGATGGCCGTCGGCTGGTCACCGCTCGGCTGGTAGGGACTGACGACCTCGAAGGGCGCCACCGTGCGTTCGATCTGGGAAACGGGCCGCATGCCATCCACCGTACGGCCCCCCACTGACAACGGGTCCGGATCAGCGGCGCTGCGGGGTCCGGGAGCGGTGTTCCACGGGGCCGCGGGCCCGCAGCCGGGGGCGCGCCGGGGAGTGGCGGGCCGGGGAGTGGGCGGGGACGCCGGGCTTGTGCTCGGCGGGGGGTGCGGCGGGCCCG
>NZ_NCTE01000798.1 GCF_002114215.1 Streptomyces sp. 13-12-16
CGAGGTCTGGCTGTGCGCGGGCGCCCTGGCCGGCGCCGCCGAGGTGCACGCCCGCCGCGCCGACGACGGCACCGACCTGTACCCGGGGCTGAACGTCGCCGCGTTCGCCGAGGAGACGGTGGTGCCCGCGTCCTGCGTGCTGCCCGCCCCGGACGGCGTCCCGCTCACCGACGCCGCCCTGCTGGGCTGCGCGGTGCTCACCGGCTACGGCGCCGTCCACCACTCCGCGCGGGTGCGGCCGGGGGAGAGCGTCGCGGTGTTCGGCGTCGGGGGAGTGGGCCTCGCCGCGCTCCAGTCGGCCCGGATCGCGGGAGCGTCGACGATCGTCGCGGTCGACGTCTCCCCGGAGAAGGAGGAGCTCGCGCGGGCCGCGGGCGCCACCGACTACCTCGTCGCCTCCGACACCACCGCCCGGCGGATCCGCGCCCTCACCGGCAAGGAGGGCGTGGACGTGGCCGTGGAGTGCGTCGGCCGAGCGGCCACCATCCGCACCGCCTGGGAGTCCACCCGGCGCGGCGGACGCACCACGGTCGTCGGCATCGGCGGCAAGGACCAGCAGGTCACCTTCAACGCCCTGGAGATCTTCCACTGGGGCCGCACCCTCTCCGGCTGCGTCTACGGCAACTCCGACCCGGCCCGCGACCTCCCGGTCCTCGCCGGACACGTCCGGGCCGGCCGCCTCGACCTCGGCGCCCTGGTCACCGGGCACATCGCCCTGGACGGCATCCCGGCCGCCTTCGACAACATGCTGGCCGGCAAGGGCGGACGGGCGCTGGTGGTGTTCTAGCGCGGCTCGCGGGCGGCCTCCTCCCGGGGAACCGGGACCGCGGCCGCCCGCGCCGCCGCCCTCGACCGGGACCGGGACACCGCCACACCCGCGAGGCACAGCGCGCCGCCCACCAGCGTGAGCGGGCCCGGCACCTCGCCGAGCGCCAGCCACGACATCAGCACGACCAGCGCGGGCACCGCGTACGTGGTCGCGCCCATCCGGCTCGCGGTCGTACGGGCCAGGGCGTAGGCCCAGGTGGTGAAGGCGAGGGCGGTCGGGAAGACGCCCAGGTAGACCATGTTGAGCGTGGCGGAGACCGGCGCGTCGGCGGCCTCCCGCACGAGCTGCCCGGCGAACGGCAGACAGGCCACCGCCCCCACCAGACACCCGTACGTCGTCACCTGCAGCGGGCTCGCCGCGCCCAGCGCCGGCTTCTGCGCGACCACCCCGGCCGCGTACGCCACGGCCGCCAGCAGGCACAGCACCACGCCGAGCACCGAGGACCCGCCCCCGCCGGACATCGACAGCCCCACGGTCACCGCGCCGGCGAACGACACGGCCATCCCCGCCAGCAGCCTCGGCGGCATCGGGTCCCCGAGCAGCCGGGCACCGAGCAGGGCGATGAGGACCGGCCCGATGTTCACCACCAGCGCGGCCGTACCGGCGTCGACCTGCTGCTCGCCCCAGTTGAGGGCCACCATGTAGAACCCGAACCAGAGCACCCCGGAGAGCAGGATCCCCCGCAGGGCCGGCCGGGGCGGGAGCCCCTCCCGCCGCAGCAGACAGAACACGCCCAGCGTCAGCGCCCCGGCCAGCAGCCGGCCGAGCGCGAGCGCCCCCGGTGAGTACGCGGCCCCCGCACTGCGGATGGACACGAAGGCGGAGGCCCACAGCACGACGGTGACACCGGCGGCGCAGGCCGCGAGCATCCGGTCGGAACGGGGGGTGGAGGCGTGCATCATGCTCCCGAGGCTAGGAGGAGGTCAGGGCGGGGCGCTCGCGGATTTCGGACGGGGGCCTGCCGGTCAGCGGAGGGCTTCCGCGCCGATCCCCAGCAGTTCGGACAGCGCGCGTTCGCCCGCCTCCGTCACCTTCACCGCCCGCTCGGAGCCGATGCGCACGCACCACCCCGTCTCCAGGGCGTGCCGGCACAGGGCGGCGCCCGCCACTCCGGCGAGATGGGGGCGGCGTTCCGTCCAGTCCAGGCAGGCGCGGGCCAGTGGGCGCCGTCCGCGGCGGTCGAGGCCGATGCCCGCCGCACCGAACCAGCGCAGTCCCGCGTCGGTGAGCGCGAACCCGGTCTCCTGGAGCAGTAGTCCCCGCGCGGTGAAGGCGTCCGTGACGGC
>NZ_NCTE01000799.1 GCF_002114215.1 Streptomyces sp. 13-12-16
GCGGCGCCGCCCGCCACGTTCGAGGCCGGGTCCTCGCGCAGGCGTTCGGGGCTGAGGCCGGTCAGGCGGGCGGCCCTCGGCAGGGTGGTGAGCCGGGCGGGCAGCTCCCCGGTGCGCACCGCTCGTGCCTCGGGACGCTTCGGCGGGCGGGCCTCGTCGCCGCGCGGGTCCTCCGCGCCCGAGGCGTGGTGGTCGGAGGCGGCGAGTGCGGTGCGGGCGTCCGTGAGGTGCATGGGGCCGTAGCCGCCGGTCACGCTCGGGGCTCCGGCGTGGGCGTCCCAGCGGGACTGGAGGTAGGAGACGCCGAGCAGCACGCTCTGCGGTACGTCGTACTCGGCGGCTGCGGCGGCGAATGCCTGCTGGAGGCGGGCGGTGCCCGGCGGGGCGGTGGAGGGGGCGGCACCGAGCAGGGGGAGGGTGAGGGCGGCTGCGGCGAGGATGCGGACGGGTTGTCTCAATGCGGCCTCCGGGGACGGTGGGGCGTGCGACGTGAGCCGAGTGGTGCGTCAGTGGTACCGGTCGGCTGATAATCCGTCAATCATGCCCAGGGAGGCGCGTATGACCTTGTCAATCGGGGTGCGCGTCGGTTTCGTGGCGGTGGGTGCCGGACCTGCGGGGCGTCAGTGGTGTACGCCGGTGACAGCGAGCGGCACCCGGCAATCCCGCGTAGCTGCGCCCACCCGTGCCGCCCTGCGGCACGATTGCCCGCAGTGGCGGTGGGGTTTTCAGCGGGTGCCCACTGCTGCTCGTACCGCTCGGCGGGCCATGTGGCAGTCGTCGTGGAGGCGACGGAGGAGGAGGCGGTGTTCCTCTCCGGACGGGGCCGTCGGGGACGTGTCCTGCATCGAGCGCTGGACGGCCGTCTCGTACGTGCGGATCTCCCGGGTCAGTACGAGCATCAGGTTCACCAGGAAGGCGTCCCGCGAGGCCGGTCCCGCCGACTGAGCGATCTGGCTGATCTGACGCCGGGCCGCCGGAGCGTCCCCGAGCACCGACCACAGCGTCGCCAGGTCGTACCCCGGCAGGTACCAGCCCGCGTGCTCCCAGTCCACCAGCACCGGACCGGCCGGTGAGATCAGGATGTTGGAGAGCAGGGCGTCGCCGTGGCAGAACTGGCCCATGCCCTGCCGTCCGGTGGCCAGCGCGATGCCGTGCAGCAGCTTCTGCAGGTCGCCCAGGTCCCGGTCGGTGAGCAGACCCAGCTCGTGGTACCGGGAGATACGGGCCGCGTAGTCCAGCGGCGCGTCGAACGTCCCGGCCGGCGGCCGCCAGGAGTTCAGCCGGCAGATCGCGCCGAGTGCGGCCCTGATGTCCGCCCGCGGCGGTGCCTCGGCCGGGTGCCGCTGGAGCGCCGCGACCCTTCCGGGCAGCCGCTCGATCACCAGTGTGCCGTTGTCCGGATCCGCCGCGATCAGCCGGGGCGCCCGCACAGGCGGACGGTGCCGGACGAACGAGCGGTATGCCGCTATTTCGTGGCGGATCCGCTCACTCCACGCGGGGGAGTGGTCCACTAAACACTTGGCGACCGCGGTGCTCCGGCCGGTGGTGCCGACCAGCAGGACGGACCGGCCGGTGCGGCGCAGCACCTGGACCGGCGCGAACTCCGGGCAGATGCGGTGCACCGACGCGATCGCCGTGCGCAACTGGGCGCCCTGCGGGCCGGACAGGTCGAGCCTCCCGCTGAGCGGCTGGGTGCCCGGTCCCGCGGTGCGCCGTACGTTGCCGGCGCCGAGGACGGGGTTCGCCGGGCGCGCGGGGGCGAGGTAGGGGCCGCTGTCCGACGGACGGGGGCGCAGCGGCCGGGGCGGGGCGGACACGGAGGACGATGCTGCGTACATGGGTGATACAGATCCCTTCGTGTGCCTGCGACGTCAGTGCACCACCCGGCCCGGCCGCCCGGGCGCACCCTGGGGGAATGCCCCTGTGCGACGGGGTCGTGGTGGCGCGTTCCTACTCGACACCCGATGTCCCCTGGCACACCATCTGGCGCACCCTGGCGAACCCTGGCGAATAGTCGCCCGGCAACCCGCACCGGGCTACTGTCAACTCAGCCGAGAACCTGGGGGCTTGACGTGAGCGGACAACCCAACACCCGGCTCTCGGACCTGTTCGGCCTGGCCGGCTGGTCCAAGGGCGAACTCGCGAGGCTGGTCAACCGGCAGGCGGCGGCCATGGGCCACCCCCAGCTGGCGACCGACACCTCCCGGGTGCGGCGGTGGATCGACATGGGAGAGATCCCGCGCGATCCCGTACCGCGGGTGCTGGCGGCCCTGTTCACCGAGCGTCTCGGCCGTGTCGTGACCATCGAGGATCTCGGTCTGGTCCGGCACGGGCGTACGGGGAAACGGCCACGTCCCGGGAGTGCGGAACATCCTGACGGAGTGCCGTGGGCGCCCGAGCGGACAGCCGAGGTCCTCACCGAATTCACGGGAATGGACCTCATGCTCAACCGACGCGGCTTGGTGGGCGCGGGTGCCGCGCTCACCGCGGGCTCCGCACTCAGCAGCGCCATGCACGACTGGCTGCACACCGATCCGGCCCTGACCGCCGACGCTCCCCGACTCGACGACCCCCTGCGCGCCGACCCCGCCGGGTTCGACCGGTACGAGGCCGCCCCGATCGGCTCGCAGGAGATCGAGGAACTGGAGCGCTCCGTGGAGGTGTTCCGAGCCTGGGACGCCGCCCGCGGCGGCGGTCTCCAGCGCAAGGCGGTGGTCGGCCAGCTCAACGAGGTGGGCGGGATGCTCGCCTACCGCCACCCACCCCATCTCCAGCGGCGCCTGTGGGGCGTCGCCGCCAACCTCGCCGTCCTCGCGGGCTGGATGTCGCACGACGTCGGCATGGAACCCACGGCCCAGAAGTACTTCGTGATCGCCGCCCACGCGGCCCGGGAGGGCGGTGACCGGCCGCGCGCCGGTGAGGCCCTGTCCCGGGCGGCACGGCAGATGGTGCACCTGGGCCGGCCCGACGAGGCGATGGACCTGATGAAGCTCGCCCAGTCCGGCTCGGGCGAGGAGGTCCTGCCGCGCACCCGCGCCATGTTCCACACCATCGAGGCGTGGGCGCAGGCGTCCATGGGCAAGGGCCAGGCGATGCGCCGCACCCTGGGACAGGCGGAGGACCTGTTCGTCTCCGACAAGGGGGACGTGCCCCCGCCGAACTGGATGCAGCTGTTCAACGAGGCGGACCTGTACGGCATGCAGGCCCTGGCGTACCGGACGCTCGCGGAGTTCGAGCCGGACGCCGCCACGCACGCCCAGCACTACGCGGACAAGGCGCTGGCGCTGCGGGTCGACGCGCAGCAGCGGTCGAAGATCTTCGACTTCCTGTCCATGGCCTCCGCGTGCTTCATCGCCGACGACCCCGAACAGGCGGACCGGTTCGCGCGCCTCGCCCTGGTGTCGATGGGGCAGAACTCCTCGCGCCGCACCTGGGACCGGCTGCGCCAGATGTACCGGCTCACCGCCGAGTACTCCTCGTACCCGAGGATCCAGGAACTCAGGGAGGAGATCGAACTGGTGCTGCCCAGGCCCAGGGGCAAGGGCGGCAGCGCCCAGGCGTGAGGGGACGGCCCGGCGCGGATCGGCTACGGGGCGACCCGGGCGACGAGCACACAGGCGTCGTCGCACTCCCGCTCGCCGAGCTCCTCCACGACCGCCCGGACGCACTCCTGTGCGGTGCGGGCGGCGGCGAAGCGCGGGGCCAGTCCGAGCAGACGGTGCACGGCGGTGGCTCCGGCGTGTCCGGGCACCAGTCCGTCGGTGTGCAGCAGCAGCACGTCGCCGGCTTCGAGGGTCACCTCGGCCTGTCCGTAGGAGGCGCCGGGGGTGGCCCCGAGCAGCACGCCGTCCGGGGCGTCCAGCGCCCGCCCCGTCCCGCCGCGGAACAGCAGCGGGGCGGGGTGTCCGGCCTGCGCCCACAGCAGTGAGCGGGTCCCGGGCCGGTAGCGCAGACAGACGGCGCTGCCCAGGGCCGGCTGCGCGGTGGTGTCCAGTAACCGGTTGAGGCAGGTCAGCAGTGGTCCCGGCGCGGTGCCGGTCATCGCCATGCCGCGCACGGCGCCGAGCAGCATCGCCATGCCCGACGCGGCGCCGACGCCGTGCCCGGTCAGCTCGCCGGCGCCGAGCAGCGTCGTGCCGTCGGGCAGCTCCAGGGCGTCGTACCAGTCGCCGCCGATCCGTGCGTGCGCCGACGGCGGCAGGTGGGTCGCGGCGAGGTCGAGGGTTCCCGGGCCG
>NZ_NCTE01000800.1 GCF_002114215.1 Streptomyces sp. 13-12-16
CGCAGGGGGAGCGGGACGCGCGCCAGGGCCGCCCGGAGGAACCGCCGGGGGCCGGCACCCGGTACGGCGGCGGGGGCGGGGGCCCCGTCGGCCGCGGGGCCGGTCCTCCGCTTCCGCGTGGTCCTCCGGTCGCTCATGAGGTGCCGAAGCGGTAACCGAATCCGCGTACGGTCTGCACGTAACGGGGATCCCTGCCTTCACCGAGCTTGTTGCGCAGTCGCTTCACGCAGGCGTCCACGAGCCGTATGTCGCCGTGGTAGCTGTGTTCCCAGACCGCTTCCAGCAGCTGCTGGCGGCTGAACACCTGGCCGGGCGAGGCCGACAGGGTCAGCAGCAGCCGCAGTTCGGAGGGGGCGAGGGTGACGGGTTCGCCGCGGTGCGTCACCACGAGCCCGGCGCGGTCGACGACCAGCTCGCCGTGCGTCTCCGCCCGGGGGCGGGTGCCGTCCGGCAGCGACGCGTCCTGTCTGCGCAGTACGGCCCGTATCCGTGCGTCGAGCACCCTGGCCTGCACGGGCTTCACCACGTAGTCGTCCGCGCCGGTCTCCAGTCCCACGACCACGTCGATGTCGTCGCCCCGGGCCGTCACCATGATGATCGGCACCTGGTCGCGGTCCCTGATCCGGCGGCACACGTCCAGGCCGGACATGCCGGGCAGCATGAGGTCGAGCACGACGACGTCCGGCCGGAACGGACGGAGCTGCTCCAGCCCCTCCTCGCCCGTTTCCACGGCGAGGACCTCATGACCCTGATGCCGCAGACCCAGTCGGACGGCCCTGCGGACATCGTGGTCGTCTTCGACGATCAGGACCCGTGGCATTGCGGCAGTGTAAGCAGACCGGACGAGGTGACCGTCCTGAGTGGGGTCCCCCTCCGACCGCCGTTACACAACGATCACACGGGCCGGGGAACGCGGAGGCCGTTACCTTTCCGTGATGTCGCCGGCTCATCGCGATCATCTGGGCTCACCAGATTGACCTTCCATGCATGCGGCACGACAGCGACCATCCGCACCCCCCACCGGCAGCACCGCGGCCGTCCGCCGCGCCGGCCACCGACGGCGGTCCTCCCATCGCCGGGGACGGCCGCGCCACCGGGGACGGAACCTGCTGATCGGCCTGCTGACGGTCGTCGGCCTGCTGGTCTCGGCGGCGTACGTCCTGGGAGGCGGACGGAGCGACGCGTCGAGCGGTGCGCCGCCCTCGCGAAGCACGCACGTCACCCCCACTCCCACGCCGCCGCCCTCCCCCTCCGCCTCTCCCTCCGCGAGCCGGACCGAGATCGCCGTCCCCCCGACGGGCAGCGGGAGATTCGTCACCGCGCAGGCCGGCGGGGAGACGGTGGGCAGCGGTTCCCGCCCGGTGCGCTACGTCGTGGAGGTCGAGACCGGCCTCGACGTCTCGCCGTCCCAGGCCGCGAACGAGATCGCCGACATACTCGCCGCCCCGCGGGGCTGGACCCACGACCCGGACAACGCGTTCCAGCTGGTGGGCGCGGGATCGCCGCACGACATCAAGATCAGGATCGCGACACCGGCGACGGCGGACGCCCTGTGCTGGGAGGGCATCAAGCAGGACACCGGGGGCGAGTACAACTGCGAGGTCCCCGGAGGGGTGGTGGTGAACCTCAAGCGCTGGGTCAAGGGCTCACCCACCTTCGACGGGCCGATCCACGACTACCGGGCGCTGATCATCAACCACGAGATGGGGCACTTCCTCGGCCACGGGCACGTGACCTGCGGGGGTGCCGGGCGGCCGGCCCCCGTGATGATGCAGCAGATCAAGGGTCTGCACGGATGCGTCGCCAACGCCTGGCCGTACGACGAGAACGGCGACCTCGTCACCGGGCCGCCCGTGTGACCGGCGCCGGCCCCGGCCCGTCCGTCCCGGTGCCCGTCCGCACGCCGGCCGGAGGGCGGGGCGGCATGCCGCCGGCCGCCCGCGAG
>NZ_NCTE01000801.1 GCF_002114215.1 Streptomyces sp. 13-12-16
CGGCGGACCGCGCCCCGGCGAGCGGACACTGCGCCTGCTGACCGTCGCCGTCGTCGCGCTGTCCGCCGCCCTGCTCACCGGCCGGGCGTGGCTGCTCGCGCTCGCGGCGGTGCCGCTGGTACTGCTCGCGCTCGCGCTGCCGCGTACGTACGCCCGGCGCATCGAGACGTCGGCCACCGTCGAACCGGAACGCTGCTTCGAGGGCGACACCGTCACCCTCCGCATCGCGGTGGCCCACGACGGCGGCTCCGTCCGCCTCGACCCCGGTGTCACGCTCGGCCCGGGCCTGCGGCTCGACGAGGTCGTCGTCGGCCCGTCCACGGTGACGCTGCGCCACACCGCGCTGCGCTGGGGACGCTGGTCGCTCGGCCCGGTGGACCTCGACGTGTACGACGCCGGGGGCACCGTGCGCCGCACCGTGCGGGTCGAGGCGGCCGAGGTGTCCGTCTTCCCGCACGCCGCGCAGGCCCGGTTCACCCCGATCCCGGTGCGGCTGCCGCAGCGACTCGGCGAGCACGCCTCCCCGCAGGCCGGAGAGGGCGTCGAGGTCGTCGGGGTGGGACCGTGGGTGCCCGGGGAACGGCAGCGGCGCATCCACTGGCCGTCGACGACCCGGCGCGGGGCCGTGCAGCTGCACCGGTTCGCGGCCGAGCGGGCCGCCGACACGGTGATGCTGCTCGACGCGTTCGGGGACGTCGTCGACCCGGTGACCGGGGTGTCGTCCCTGGACGAGACGGTGCGGGCCGCCACCGGGCTCGCCCGCGCCTATCTGCGCACCCACGACCGGGTGGGGGTCGTCTCGACCGGGGGCACCACGCGGTGGCTGGCGCCGGGGACCGGGGACGCGGCGTTCTACCGCATCGTCGAAAGCGTCCTCGACGTCCGCAAGGACCGGCGGTTCGACGGACCCGGACTCGAGCGGGTGCCGCCGCCCGCGCTGCCGCAGGGGGCTCTGGTGTACGTGTTCACTCCGCTGAGCGACGCACGGGTGCTGAAGGTGCTGCGGGATCTTCAGGGGCGGGGGCGCCGGCCGGTCGTCGTGGAGATCCCGAGCGGGGATCCGTACGTCGAACCGGGTGACGCGGCGGGCGAGTTGGGGCTGCGGCTGTGGCACGCGGACCGGGACGCGATGCGGTTCGCCCTGCGGGACAGCGGGGTGCCGGTACTGCGGCACGTCGTGGGCGAGTCGCTGGACCTGGCGTTGGCGCCGTTGCTGTCGGGGCGGATCGGGGGACGGGGGTGAGCGCGATGACGGCGCTCGACGAGCGGACGGCCTTGCGGGAGTACGCGCGGTACTGGGCCGGGACCGTGCCGGTGCGGGTGCTCGGAGTGGCGGCCGTCGTGGTGGCGTGGCGGCCGTGGGTGACGGTGGGCGGGGCGCGCGGGGCGGTGCTGTTCGGATGCGCGGTCGTCTTCGCGGCGTGGGCGGCGCCGGCGGTGGACCGGCGGCCGTCGCTGGAGTCGGTGCGCTGGACCCGTGTTCTGCTGCGGCACCGCACGACCGTGCTGGCGAGCGGTGTCGTGGTGATCGCGGCGTCCGGGGGCCCGGCGTGGTGGGAGGCGGCCGGTGTGGTGGTGCTGTCGGTCGCGTACCTGGTGACGAGTGAGACATGGCCGTGGAGGTGGGGACGCGGGGCCGCGCGGGTCTGGGGAGAGGCCGCCGGCGCGTGTGCGGGGGCCGGGGTCGTGACGG
>NZ_NCTE01000802.1 GCF_002114215.1 Streptomyces sp. 13-12-16
CCCTGATGGGCTTCGAGCGCTGCGGCGCGCACCTGTGGGCGCAGCAGGCCGCCGCCGAGTCGCGGGCGGGCGGCGCGGCCCCCGGCCGGCCGGGGACCGGGGAGCTGTCCCGGCTGACCCCGCAGCAGCTGCGTATCGTGCGGCGCGTCGCCGAGGGCGCCACCAACCGGGAGGTGGCCCTGAGCCTGTCCGTCAGCACCCGCACCGTCGACTACCACCTGCGGAACATCTTCGCCACCCTGGGGGTCCGTTCCCGCGTCGAGCTGGTCCGCCTCGTCGGGCAGGCGGAAAAGACCGGTGCACAACCCTAGGGACCGACCGGACGGTATGTCATCCTTCGGGGCAGGACGAGTCCGACGGCGGCCGGCCCACGGGCTCCCCCGTACCGGCCGGGCGCCGATACGGGGACCGCCGCCGCACGGGCGCCGCCGGGAAGCCGACCCTGGGGGAGATGCGCGATGCAACACGCCGTACGGCCACGTACCCTGCCGCGTTCCGGACCCGCGCCCGCTCCGCGGCCCCGGACACCGCGCGTGCGGTCGCTGATCGACGCCGACGCGCTGCGCGTGCTGCACCGGGCCGCCCGCGTCCTGCTGGACGACCTGCCCCAGCTCACCGACGGGCTGGTCGCCGTCCTGCAGGAGCAGGAGCCCGCGTACCGGGCCGCGGTGGAGGGGGACGCCACCACGACCTGGCAGGAGGTGCACCGCTCGCTGCGGCACAGCATCTCCTCCCTGCTCGATCCGCGGGGCGCCCGGGACGCGGCGCGGCGCTGCACCTGGAAGATCGGCGCCGCGCGCGCCGAGCAGGGGCTGCCGCTGGACGCCCTGCTGCACGCCTTCCGGCTGGGCGGCTCGCTGGTGTGGCAGGGCCTGGTCGACGAGACCTCCCGGACGGCGCCCGAGGACGTACGGCTGCTGGTGCACGTGGCGTCCGACGTGTGGAACTTCGTCGACGAGCACTGCACCCTCGTCGCGGACGCCTACCGGCAGACCGAGCGGCAGCTGGCGTGGCGGAGGGAGAACAGGGTGCGTCTGCTGGCCGCGGCCCTGCTGGACGGCACGAGCAGGATCGCCGACCTGCCCGAGGCCGCGCAGGCGCTGGGCCTGCCCGAGCACGGGCGGTACGTGGTCGTCGCGGTCGCCGGCGGCGGGCCCACCGGCTGTCCCGGTGCCCAAGCGGCCCTCGCTCCGGGTGTGCGCGTGCACTGGCACACGGGCGTGGACGCCGATCACGGCATCGTCCTGGTCGAGGACGGTACGGAGCCCGTCGTGCCGGAGGAGCAGGCGGCGGGGGTGCGGGTGGGCGTCGGCAGCGCGGTCGAGGGGCTGTCCGCCGTGGGGGAGGCGCGGCGGCTGGCGGACACCGCGCTGAGCCTGTGCCCCGAGCAGGGCGGCACGGTCCACCTGACCGAGCACCTGCCGGCGGCGCTGGTGGTGTCGAGTCCCGAACTCGGCGCCGCGCTGGCCGAACGGCTGCTCGGCCCGCTGGCCCACCTCGAACCCGCCGACGCGGAGGTCCTGCTGGACACCCTGGCCACCTGGCTGGCCTGCGACGGCTCGGCCCAGAGGGCGAGCCGCCGCCTCTACTGCCACCGCAACACGGTCCTCAACCGCCTCCGCCGCTACGAACAGCTCACCGGCCGCTCCCTCTCCCGCCCCACCGACCTGATCGAGGTCAGCCTGGCCCTGACCGCCCGCACCCTCCTCCGCCCCTGACCCCACCCCACTACGGCCGGCTACACCGCCCACCCAGCCGCGCCGCCCCCACCCAGCCGCGGGCAGTCGTGCCGCTGGGGCGATGGGGGTCCCCCCGCTCGAGCGAAGCCGGGAGTGGGGGAGGGCGGGCGCGGCGGCACCCTGCCGGAGGCGGCAAGCGACACCCCGGCCCGGCGCTGCGGCTCCGGTGCCACAGGTCCCGGCTCCGGTGCCACGGCCCCGGCCTGGGCACCCGCACAACCCCCGCCCACCCGCGTTGGTACGCCGCAGCGTACGGGCGCCGAAAGCTGTACCGCTCCTCCGCCCCCGTGCTGTCGTGAGCACCCCTTCCCCCGAAGCCGCCGCCGCCCCGCGCGGCCCGGCCCCGAGGAGCCGTGATGCCCGAAGCACCACCGGACAGCCCGCCCGCGCTGCACGTCGAGAACGTCGACGTGACCTACGGCCGCGCACTGTCCGCCCTCCGCTCCGTGTCCCTGACCGTGCCGCACGGCACCGTCGTCGCCCTGCTCGGCGCCAACGGCGCCGGCAAGACGACCCTGCTGCGCGCCGTCTCCGGCACGCTGCGCCTGCACCGCGGCGCGATCACGGCCGGCCGCATCCGCTACGGCGGGACGGTGCTCGACGGCAAGGACCCCGTCGCGGCGGTACGCGCCGGAGTCGTCCAGGTCCCCGAGGGACGACGGGTGTTCGCCGGACTCTCGGTCGACGAGAACCTGCGCTCCGGCGGCCTCGGCCTCGGCCGGCGCGGCCGCGCCCAGGTCCAGGAGGCCCGCGACCGGGTCTTCACGCTCTTCCCCCGCCTCGCCGAACGCACCCACCAGGCCGCCGGCCTGCTCTCCGGCGGCGAGCAGCAGATGCTCGCCATCGGCCGCGCCCTGATGGCCGCCCCGCGCCTGCTGCTCCTCGACGAGCCCTCCCTCGGCCTCGCCCCGCAGATGGTGTACCGCATCGCCGAGGTGATCCGCGAGATCAACGCCCAGGGCACCGCCGTGCTCCTCGTCGAGCAGAACGCCGGCATGGCGCTCTCCCTCGCCGACCACGCGCACGTCCTGGAGGTGGGCGAGACCCGCCTGTCCGGCCCCGCCGAAGAACTCGCCCGCACCGACGCCGTACGCCGCCTCTACCTGGGCGAGTCGGCCGAGGACCAGGGGGCGGCGTGACCGACCGCACCACCGCCGCACCGCCCGTGCTCGCCGTACGGGACGTCACCGTGCGCTTCGCCGGACTCACCGCCCTCGACGGCGTCTCCTTCACCGTCGCCCCCGGCTCGGTGCACGCGCTCATCGGACCCAACGGCGCCGGCAAGTCGACCTGCTTCAACGTGCTGTCGGGCCTGTGCCGCCCGGCCGCCGGCACGGTGACGCTCGGCGGCACCGAGCTGACCCGCCTCGCCCCGCACCGCATCGCCGCGCTCGGCGTGGCCCGCACCTTCCAGAACATCGTCACCACCCACGGCACCGTCGCCGACAACCTGATGCTCGGCCGCCACGCCCTGTCCCGCGCCGGGTTCGCCGCGAGCGCGCTGCGCCTGCCGAGCGCCGTACGGGAACAGCGCGAGCACCTCGCCAGGGCACGCGAGATCGCCGAACTCACCGGTCTCGGGGACCACTTCGACAGCCCCGTCGCCCTGCTGTCGTACGGCGACCGCAAGCGCGTCGAACTCGCCCGCGCCCTCTGCCTGGAGCCCCGTGTGCTGCTCCTCGACGAACCCGTGGCCGGCATGAACGCCGCCGAACGCGCCCGCACCGCCGAGGTGGTGGGCGAACTCCGCGCCGAACTCGGCCTGTCCGTCGTCCTCGTCGAGCACGACATGGGCCTCGTCATGCGTCTCGCCGACGACGTCACGGTGCTCGACTTCGGCAAGCCCATCGCCCACGGCACCCCCGACGAGGTCCGCCGGGACCCCGAGGTGCTGCGCGCCTACCTCGGCACCGACGCGACCGGGGAGGACGCGGCATGACGGCATTCCTCGACAACATCCTCGGCGGACTGGCGCTCGGCGCGGTCTACGCGCTGGTCGCGCTCGGCTTCGTCGTCATCTTCAAGGCCTCCGGCGTCCTCAACTTCGCCCACGGCTCCCTGCTCCTGCTCGGCGGCTACCTCACCGCCGTGCTCCACGACGACCTCGGTTTCGCCGGAGCGCTCGCCCTGGCGGTCCTCACCACGGCCGCCCTCGCCGGCGCGCTCGACCGGTTCCTGCTGCAACGCGGCGGCCAGGACGCCCACTCCGCCCATGTGCAGACCATCGTCACCATCGGCATCGACATCGTCCTGCTCACCGATCTCTCCCGGCGCATCGGCGGCGACCTGCTGTCCCTGGGGGACCCGTGGGGCGACGCGGTGACCGAACTGGGCCCGGTGACCGTCGCCGACAGCCGGCTCGCCGCGATCGTGGTGTCGGCCGCGGTCATCGGCGGGGTGTTCGCGCTCTTCCGGTTCACCTCCTGGGGACTGTCCCTGCGCGCGGCGGCCGAGGACCTGGAGGCCGCCGCGCTCATGGGCGTACGGCTCGGCCGGGTCCGCGCGGGCGCCTGGTGCCTGGCGGGAGCGCTCGCCGCGCTGGCCGCCGTGTTCCTCGCCGCGTTCCCCGCGCCCGGACTGGAGCGCACCACCGGGCAGACCGCCCTCAACGCCTTCCCGGCCGCGATCCTCGGCGGCCTCGCCTCCCCGGCCGGCGCCCTCGCGGGCAGCCTGATCATCGGCCTGACCGAGGCGCTCGTCGTCGGCTACCAGTCCGAACTGCACGTCCTCGGCGAGGGATTCGGCGACGTCGCCCCGTACGCGGTGATGCTGCTCGTCCTCCTCGTACGGCCCACCGGGCTGTTCGGCGCGAAGGGGACGGCCCGTGTCTGACCGACTCCTCGACGCCCTCACCCGCCGCCGGGCCCCGCTCCTGCCGTTCGCCGTCCTCCTGTGCCTGCCGCCGTTCTACCTGGACGCCTTCTGGCTGCGCATCGGCCTGTTCTCCATGGCCGCGGCCATCGGCGCCACCGGCCTCGCCCTGCTCAGCGGCACCGCGGGGCAGCTCTCCCTCGGCCACGCCTTCTTCCTCGCCGTCGGCGCCTACGGCTACGCCTGGCTGGCCGGCGAACCCGGACCCGGACTGCCCCCGGCCCTCGCCGCGCTCCTCGCGGTCCTGCTCGCGGGAGCGGCCGGCGGACTGTTCAGCCCCGTCGCCGCCCGGGTCAAGGGCATCTACCTGGGCATCGCCACCCTCGCGCTGGTCTTCCTCGGCCACCACGTCCTGCTGACCGCCGACTCCGTCACCGGCGGCTTCAACGGCCGCTCCGTGCCCCCGCTCACCCTGGGCGGGTTCACCTTCGCGGAGAGCGACCCCGGACTGACCGTCCTCGGCGTGCCGTTCGGCGCGGAGGAACGGCTGTGGTTCCTGGGCCTGGCCCTGTTCGCGTTCACCTGGTTCACCGCCCGCGGCCTGCTGCGCTCACGCCCCGGCCGGGCGCTGGCCGCCCTGCGCGACAGCGAGACCGCGGCCGCCGTGATGGGCGTCGACGTCGCCCGGCACCGGTCGGCCGCCTTCGTGGTGTCGTCGATGTACGCGGGCCTCGCGGGAGTGCTCCTGGCGCTCGCCTTCCGCCGCGTCGTCCCGGACTACTTCTCCCTCGCGCTCTCCGTCGACTACCTCGCCATGATCGTCATCGGCGGTCTCGGGTCCGTCGCCGGAGCCACCGCCGGCGCCGTCTTCGTCACCGCCCTGCCGCTGCTGATGACCCGGTACGCCGACCAGCTCCCGCTGGTGACCGCCCCGGGCTCCGCCGAGGGCGCCGTGGGCCCCACCGAGGCGGCCCGCTACCTCTACGGCGCGGCGATCGTCCTGGTCCTGCTGTACGCCCCCGACGGTCTGCACGGCCTGGCACGCCGGGCCCGGGACCGCGTACGGCGCCGCCGATCCCGTACCCCCGCCCCGGAAACCGTCGTCCCCTCGTCTCCGCAACCGGCCGCACGACCCAAGGAGCACACTCCGTGAACACCACGCACCGCACCCGCCGCGACCGGCACCGCACCGCCGGGACCGTCCTCGCCGGCGCCCTCGCCCTGCTGCTCGCGGCCACCGGATGCAGCTCCAAGGCGGACGACGGCGACAAGGGCGGCGAGGCCGCCGACGGCGTCCGCACCGGACCCGGCGTCGGCGCCGACACCATCAGGCTGGGTGCCCTCACCGACCTGACCGGCCCCTACGCCACCCTCGGAAAGAGCATCGTGCAGGCCCAGCAGATGTGGGCCGACGAGACCAACGCCAAGGGCGGCATCTGCGACCGCAAGGTGGAGATCGTCGTCAAGGACCACGGCTACGACGTGCAGAAGGCGGTCACCGCCTACGCCGACATCGCCCCGGACGTCGTGGCGCTGCCCCAGGTCATCGGCTCCCCGGTGGTCGCCGCGCTGCTCGACGACATCGAGCGGGACAAGGTGCTCACCTTCCCGCAGGCCTGGGCGGCCTCCCTGCTCGGCAAGGACGCCATCCAGGTCCTCGGCACCACCTACGACGTCGACATGATCGCCGCCGTCGAGTTCCTCACCCGTGCCAAGGGCCTGAAGAAGGGCGACACCATCGGTCACGTCTACTTCGAGGGCGACTACGGCGCCAACGCGCTGGAAGGGTCCACCTGGGCGGCCGGGAAGGCCGGACTGAAGGTGGCCGGGCAGAAGATCAAGGCCACGGACACCGACCTGTCCGCCCAGGTCTCGGCCCTGCGCAAGGAGGGCGTGAAGGCCGTCCTGATCAGCGCCGGACCCGCGCAGACGGCCTCCCTCGTCGGCGTCGCCGCCTCCCGCGGCCTGAAGGTCCCCGTCGTCAGCAGCGCCCCCGGCTTCGCGCCCCAGCTCATGAAGACCCCCGCAGCGCCCGCCCTGGCGGCGATGCTCAGCATCGTGAGCGCCGCGCCCGCGGTCAGCTCCGATCTGCCCGGCGTGAAGAGCATGGTGGCGTCGTACCGGAAGAAGTACCCGGACTCGCCGGTCGACTCCGGCGTGCTGTCCGGGTACAACGCCGCCCAGCTCATGGGCGCCGACCTGAAGAAGGCGTGCGAGGCGGGCGGCCTCACCCGTGAGGACGTCGTCAAGGCGCACCGCGCGCAGACGAACGCCGACACCGGCCTCGGCACCCCGCAGAACTTCTCCGACGTCGACCGCCCCGCGAGCGTCGAGACGTACGTGCTCAAGCCCGACGCCGAGGCGGTCGGCGGCGTGGTGAACGCGGAGGACGCGCACGCGGCGCCGGGAGTCGAGGAGTACCTGTCCTCGCGCTGACGGCCCGCACCGCCCGGATGCCCCGGCGGACCCCGGAAGGGGGCGCCGGGGCGCCGTGCGTCCGGACCCACGGTCCGTCCGGGCGGCCCGTGCGCCGCCCGGACCCTCCGCGGACGCGGTGCGGTCG
>NZ_NCTE01000803.1 GCF_002114215.1 Streptomyces sp. 13-12-16
CTCACCCCTCCTCCCTCACCCCTCCACCCTGATCCCCAGCTCCCCCGCCAGCACCGGCGCCAGATCCAGCAACTGACCCGTGCTGATCACCGCCCCCGACAGCCGGTCCACCCCCCTCGCGATCTCCAGTGACGCGGCCCCGCGCAGATCCACGTCCTTCAGCGTGGCCTCCGAGAGGTCCACGTCCTTCAGCGCACAGTCCACGAACTCCACGCGCTCCAGCCGGGCACCCCCGAAGTCCGGCTCGACCAGGACACACCCCTCGAAGACGACGTCCTTCAGCCGGGCCGAACGCAGATTCAGGAAATCGATCTTCCCGCCCCGGACCAGCACCCGCTCCAGCGCGGCCCCGTGCAACTGCGTCCCCCCGAGCCGCGCGTCGGTCAGCTCGACATCGCGCAGGGTCGCCCCGGCCAGATCCGTACCCACACCCCGGACACCGGCGAGCACCGAATCCAGCACCCGCACCCGCGACAGCCGCGTCCCGTCCAGCGCACACCCCGTCAGCGCACAGTCCATGAAACGCGCCCCGCCGCCGTCCTGCCCGGCGAAGTCAGACCCCGGGAACTCCAGCCCGTCGTAATCCCCGTCCGGCTCCAGCCCACCCCCCTCGTAACGCTCCAGCGCGGGCAACCGCAACTCAGGACGGACCGCCCCCTTCACACCCCTGCCACCCACCGCTCTCCGCACCATGACCCCATGCTGCACCCCACCACTGACAACCACCCCGACCTGCGAAAACCCCGCCCATGTCACATTTCCGCGCCCCCACTCCGTCGTACCCGCAAAGCCGGAAGGCGACCCCGACCGAGGGAGACCCCCAGCCATGCACCGCATCACCGTCATCGGCGGCGGATTCGCCGGACTCACCGCGGCCATCACCGCCGCGGAGGCGGGCGCCAAGGTCACCGTCCACGAAGCCCACCACACCCTGGGCGGCCGGGCCCGCACCGCCGAAGGCCCCTACCGCACCAACGACGGACCCCACGCCCTCTACAACGGCGGCCCGCACTGGACCTGGCTCCGACAGCGCGGCCTCATCGGCCCGCTCGCCCCGCTCCCACCCCTGGAAGCGGCCCGCCTACGGCTCCGCCACCGGGGCACCCTGCGCCGCACCCCACCCTTCGCCCTGCTGAAACTGCTGCGCCGCGGCGGCACCGAGGCACCCGTCGACACCGACTTCCTCACCTGGGCCACCCGGATCGCCGGCGAAGAGGGCGCACGGGCCGCCGCCCACTACACCGCGGTCGCCCTGTTCCACCACGACCCCGGCTCCCTGTCCGCCGCGTTCGTACAGGAACGCCTGCGCCGAGCCACCAAACTGCCCCCGGAGGCCCACTACCCGCGCGGCGGCTGGGGCGGCCTCATCGACCGGATGGCCGCCCGCGCGTGGAACCTCGGCGTGCGCATGGAGACGCTGTCCCGCATCGACACCCTGCCCACCGACACCCCGGTCGTCGTCGCCACCTCACTGGACTCCGCCCGCCGCCTCCTCGACGACCCCTCACTGACCTGGCCGAGCGGCCGCACCGTCCTGATCGACCTCGCCCTGCGCACCCGCCGCGGCGACGCGTTCGCCGTGTCCGACCTGGACGCACCCGGCTGGCTGGAACGCTTCACCGCCCAGGACCGCACCCTCGCCCCCGCCGGCGAACAGCTCGTCCAGGGCCAGATCCCCGTCGGCCCGCACGAGACCAAGGCCGACGGCACCGCCCGCGCGGAGGAACTCCTGGACCTCGCCTTCCAGGGCTGGCGGGAACGCGTCACCTGGCGGCGGAACGCGGTGGCGAACGGCCGCACCGGCGCCGTCGACCTGCCCGGCACCAGCTGGCGCGACCGCCCCGCCGTCGACCGCGGCGACGGCGTCTACCTCGCCGGCGACCAGGTCGCCGCACCCGGCGTGCTCTCCGAGGTCTCCTTCAACAGCGCCCTGACGGCCGTCTCCCTCGCCC
>NZ_NCTE01000804.1 GCF_002114215.1 Streptomyces sp. 13-12-16
ACCGCCCTGCGGACCGCCCAGCGCGAGGCCGGCGGCCATCTGCGCGCCGCCGACGAACTCGAGGACTACCTGCACCGGGCCGGCCCCGCCGCCCGGCCGACCCCGGCGGACCCGCCACAGGAGCGCTGAGCCATGTCACCCGTCCTTGTCGTCCTGGTGCTGCTCGCCGGGCTGTCCGAGGCCGCCGGGCGGCTGCTGCCCCTGGTCGCCCGCCGGCCCCGGGTGTCGCGGCCCGTCGTGGCCGGGCTGCTGCTGACCGGCACCGTGGTCGAGAGCACCGTGATCCTGCTCTGGCCACTGACCGCCTGGACCCTCGCCGGACTGGTCCTCCCCGCCCCGCTCCCCGGCGCGGAGGCGCTGACCTGGACCCCCGGTGAGGTCGCCCCGCTGCTGCTCTGCGCCGTCATCGCGTTCCCGCTGCTCGGCCCCCTGCTCCACCTGCTGCTCCTGGTGGGCGTCGGGGCCGGCCTCGTCGGCCCGCTCGCCGGGACGACGGGGCTGGACCGGTGGACCGCCGCGGGCTGCGTGGCCGTCGCCGGAGTCGGACTCGCCGCCGCCGTGGAGGCCGTACGGCGCCTGGTCGCGAGGATCAGCGCCGCGGGAGTACGGGAGTCGCCGGCATGACCTGGTTCCCGCTCGTCGCCCTGGTGCTCGGCCCGGTGCTGCTCGCCGAAGCCCTGCTCGCCCGCTACGAGGTGCTCCTCTACACCACCGGCTGGCGGGCGCCCGCCACCGGCCTCCCCCCGGGCATGCCCTACGCCCGGGGCGCGGACCCCGGCCGTCCCCCGGCCGCCTACCTGGTCTACCTCGACGGCATCGGCAAACGCCGCTTCACCGACACCCGCGACGGGGGACAGCTGGTCAAGGCCCTGATCGCGGCGGCGCCGGAACTGCGGGTGCTGGGACAGGTGCAGCCCTACTCCCCGCTGGCCGCCCCGCTCGCCGGCCGGCCCGTGTGGGACCGGATCCGCCGGCACGCGGGGCTCCTGCTGTTCCTGCACAACGTCATGCAGATCTTCGTCGCCGCCGACCGCCGGTACCGTCCCCTGTACAACCGCGCCGTCGGCGCCCAGATCGCCGGCCAGCTGCGGCTCGCCGGCTACCGGCCGCACAGCGGCGTCCCCGTCGTGCTGCTCAGCTACAGCGGGGGCGCCCAGGTCGCCACCGGCGCCGTGGACGAACTGCACGCACAGCTCGGCACCCCGCCGCTGCTGATCACCCTCGGCGGGTTCCACAACGGCGCCAACGACCTCTCCCGTGCCGCGCACCTGCATCAGCTCACCAGCGCCCACGACCGGATCGAACGCGTCTGCGCCTGGGTCTTCCCGCAGCGCCGGCGGGTGTTCCGCCGCAGCGGGTGGAACCGCGCCCGGCGTGCCGGAAAGATCACCGTGCACCGGCTCGACCCGGCCACCCACCTCGGGCGGCGCAGCTACATCAGCCCCGACGCGTACCGCCCCGACGGCCGCAGCCACCTCGACCACACCACCGACACCGTGCTCGCGCTCATCCGCGCGACGCGCCCGGCCGGGCCCCGATGAGCCGGTACAGGGCCGCGCCGTGGGCCGGCAGGCCGACGTGCAGGTGCCGGCCGTCGTGCGGGGTGTCGGTACGGGTCCACAGCTCCCGCGCGCGGTCGTCCGGGCGGGCGCCGACGGAGCCGAGCGGGACGGCGAACCGGCGGGGAGCGTCGGCCGGGGAGAACACGGCCGCGTAGCGGGTGTGCCCGTCGGTGCCCCGGGCGCTCCACAGGACGAGGTCGTCCTCCCGCAGGACCTCGCGGTTGTCCCGGCTGTGGAACAGGACGTCCAACGCCTCCTCGTGGGTGAGCAGTTCGACCGTGTCCCGCGGACCGGTGGGCAGGTCGCCGCCCATCATCAGCGGTGACCGGGAGACCGGCCACAGCGTCAGCAGGCTGATCTGCTCCGCCCGGGTGAGCCGGCACAGCCGGTCCTCACCCCGTTCGGCGCGGATGCCGATACGGCCCAGGGGCAGCATGTCGGCGTCCGCCCGCCCCCGTTCGCCCTGCCACGGTGCCCACCGGGCCATGCGGGCGAACTGGGCCTCGACGTCCCCCCCAGCGGTCCCACAGGTCGTCGCAGACCCGTCACATCGTGGCGTTGTCCCGCAGATGGCCCAGCCGGGCGAGGGAGACCCGGGTCCCCGGGGACAGGCTCAGCTCGATGGGCCGGCCACTGCGGGCGATCGCCCGGGCGTACGCGGAGATCTCCCGCTCGTGATGGGGGTACAGCATGTCGTCGGCCTTGACGAAGTCCACGCCCCGGTCGGCGAATCGGGCCACCTGGGAGTCGTAGTACGCCCGGGCGCCGGGGTGGTCGTGGTCCAGCCCGTGGTTGTCCGGGTTCCAGGGGCAGACGGAGGAGGTGCCGGCGATCTCGTCGGCCGTCCACCCGGTGCCCTCCACCGGCAGCCGGGCGACGACCGCCCGGCGCGGGACGCCCCGCACGATGTGCAGGCCGAAGCGCAGGCCGAGCCGGTGGACGCGGTCGGCCGGCGGGCGGAATCCCGCGCCGCCGGCCGCGGACGGGAACCGGTTCGGGACCGGCGACTGGCGGCCGTGGCCGTCCAGGACCACCGGCGGGACCGGGTTGTAGCCG
>NZ_NCTE01000805.1 GCF_002114215.1 Streptomyces sp. 13-12-16
CGGCGCGGTGCCGGTACCGGCGCTGGCCGCGGCGGGCGGGCGGCTGCTGCACCCGGCCAACAGCACCGGGCTGACGGGGCTGTTCACGGCCGGCGGCTGGTCCCACCCCGGCGGCGGGCTCCCGCACGCCGGGATGTCGGGGGCGCTGGTCGCCGGGCTGATCGTGGAGGGGCCGGAGTTCCGCGGGTCGCAGTGAGCGCGCTCAGTAGCGGTACTGCTCGTCGTACCCGCCGCCGTTGCCGTGCGCCTGTCCGTCGCCCTGGTACGGGTACGGCTGCTCGGGCGGGAGTTCACCGCCGTACGGGTCGTCGGCGGTGCGCTGCTGCGGGACCCACAGGCCGCCGGCCGGGGTCTCGCCGCCGTAGCCCTGCTGGGCGTACGGGTCCTGCCCGTAGCCCTGCTGGGAGTACTGCTGCGGGTCGGCGTAGCCGGTGTCGTACGAGGTGTTCCCGTAGGCCGAGTTGCCGATGTACGGGTCGGAGTAGGCCGCGTACTGCTGCTGGCCCGTGGTGTCGTAGCCCTGCTGCTGTCCGTAACCGGAGTAGTCGTAGGCCTGGTTGGGGTCGGCGCCCTGGGTGGCCGCCGCGTACTGGTCCTGGGACGGGGTCCCGTACCCGCTGTCGCCGCCGTAGACGCCGTAGGAGCCGGTGTCGTCGGGGATGGGCTGCGGCTCGTAGACGGCTGTGGTGTCGGCCGCCGGCCGGCCGGGGCGGGCGGCGGGGGTGAACACGTCGTCGCGGTCGTAGTCGTCGTCCGTGTGGTGGCCGGCCCGGTCACGGACGGTGTCGTCCTCGTCGCCGTGGCCGGCGCCGGACGTCTCCAGGCCGGAGACCTCCAGGGTCGGCTCCTGGCGCCCGCGGTCGCCGCGGCGGCCCTTGGCGGCGGCCAGCATCGGCGCGTTGACCGCCCAGCCGGCCGCGAAGCCGCGGCGGAACGACAGGGTCACATAGGTCTGGCCGACCGCGAAGGCCGCGGCGCCCAGCCCGATGACGACCACGGACGGGATCAGCACGCCGAGCACGACACCGAGGAAGCCGGCGAATGCGAGCAGCCGCCAGCGCAGACGCGCCTTGTACTGCAGCAGCACCTCACCGAGCAACCACAGCGCGACGACGCCGAACGCGATGTAGAGGACCGCCCAGCCCATGTACGCCCCTCTCCCAGTGGTCGCTACGCAGTGTGTCGTATATCCGTGCGACCGGTCTAGGCCCGCGGTGGGTGGTGCAGGCCCAGGTTCTCGTAGATTTCCAGGGTCGCCGTGGAGTTGTTGAGCGTGATGAAGTGCAGTCCGGGCACTCCCTCGGCCAGCAGCCGGGCGCAGAACTCCGTGGCGAACTCGATACCGATCGAGCGTACCGCCGCCGGATCGTCCTTCGCTGCGAGGATCCGCTCTTTGAGGGCCTCGGGGAACACGGCGTTACTGAGCTTTGGCAACCTCTCCAGCATCTTCACGCTGGTCACCGGCATGACCTCGGGAATCACCGGGGTCTCGCAGCCCGCCGCGTGGACTCGGTCACGCAGCCGCAGATAGGACTCGGGCTGGAAGAACATCTGGGTGATCGCGTAGTCGGCGCCGGCCCGGCACTTGTCGACGAAGTGGGCGACGTCGGCGTCCCAGTCGGCCGAGCGCGGGTGCATCTCCGGGAAGGCGGCGACGCCGACGCAGAAGTCGCCCGACTCCTTGATGAGCCGGACGAGTTCGGCGGCGTAGGTCAGTCCCTGCGGGTGCGGCACCCAGTCGCCCATCGGGTCGCCGGGCGGGTCGCCGCGCACGGCGAGCATGTTGCGGATCCCGGCGTCGGCGTACTGGCCGATGATGTTGCGCAGCTCGGCGACGGTGTGGTCGACCGCGGTGAGGTGGGCGACCGGGGTGAGGGTGGTGTCGGCGACGATCTGCTGGGTCTCCTTGACCGTGCCGGCGCGCGTGGAGCCGCCGGCGCCGTAGGTCACGGAGACGAAGTCCGGCGCGACCGCCTCGACCCTGCGCAGCGCGCTCCACAGGTTCCGCTCACCCTTGGGGGTCTTCGGCGCCGAGAACTCGAACGAATACGTCGTCTTGCCTGCGGCGAGCATGTCGCGCACGGTACGTGCGCGATCAGTCCTGGTGGATGCGGTTCCGAGGGCCATACCGGCAGGTTAGCCAGGGGGCGGCGGTCCCCCAACCGGATGCGGGATATTTGTCTGGAATGCCGATTTGTTGTCCACCCCTTGGACAAACCTGAGACGCGGAGGGGTCATCCCGGGACTCGCGGGGCCGTCCGGGGGCGCGCGGGGGTCGTCCGGGGACGCGCGGGGGTCATCCGGCGTCCGAGGGCGCCGCCTGCCGCAGCCGCTTCGCGAACTCGGCCGCCGCCGCGCCCGGGTCGTCCGCCTCGGTGATGGCCCGTACGACGACCACCCGGCGGGCACCGGCGTCCAGCACCTCGTCGAGGTTGCCGAGGTCGATGCCGCCGATGGCGAACCAGGGGCGCTCGGTGCGGAGGGCGGCGGTGTACCGGACGAGGTCCAGGCCGGGGGCGTGGCGGCCGGGCTTGGTGGGGGTGGGCCAGCAGGGGCCGGTGCAGAAGTAGTCCACGCCGGGCTGGACGGCCGCCGCGGCGGCCTCGGACCCGGCGTGGGTGGAGCGGCCGATCAGGACGTCGTCGCCGACGATCGCGCGGGCGGCGGGAACGGGCAGGTCGCCCTGGCCCAGGTGGAGGACGTCGGCTCCGGCGGCGTGGGCGACGTCCGCGCGGTCGTTGACCGCGAGCAGCTTGCCGTGCCGGGCGCAGGCGTCGGCGAGGACCGCCAGGTGCTCCAGTTCCTCGCCGGCCTCCATGCCCTTGTCCCGCAGCTGCACGATGTCGACCCCGCCGGCCAGGGCCGCGTCCAGGAACTCCGGGAGATCACCCTGCCGCCTGCGGGCGTCGGTGCACAGGTAGAGCAGGGCGCCGGCGAGCCGGGCGCGAGCGGTGGCGGTCACAGGAGGGTCCCCCAGGGTGTCGGCGGCGTACGGGCCCGGCGGGCCCGGTAGGTCGTGGGCGGGCGCCCCGGCCGTCACGGGCCGACGGAGCACACACCGCAACGGACCCTATGCCGCCGCGCGGACGACCGCGAGACGCCCTCCCG
Source organism: Streptomyces sp. 13-12-16 (assembly GCF_002114215.1). Lineage (GTDB taxonomy): Bacteria > Actinomycetota > Actinomycetes > Streptomycetales > Streptomycetaceae > Streptomyces. The sequence goes on from NZ_NCTE01000805.1 coordinate 3,109, forward strand.
GGCCGCCCCGCCGTCCCGGGCACCTCGGGCCACCCGCCCGGCACTCC
>NZ_NCTE01000081.1 GCF_002114215.1 Streptomyces sp. 13-12-16
CCCCGCCCACCCCGGCCGGCGAGGCGACCGCCCACGGCACCGACCGGACCGCAGCGTCGACCGCGGCCGGGGGCGCGGACACCGCCCCGTCCGCCGATGCAAGGGGCGCCGGCGCGGACCCCGCCGCCACCGCCGGAGGTCACGGTGTCAACCACGACAAGTCCTTCCGCCCCCGCCGCCAGGACCGCCCCCAGGACCTCCTGGAGACCGGTGCCGCCTACGCCATGGACGCGGCGGGCTTCCGCGCGCACCAGCACCGCTTCTTCGGCCGTACCGAACTCGTACGCACCGACCCGGCCCGCGTACTGGAGATCGACGACCCGCACGACCTCGCACGGGCCCGCGCCCTCGCCCCGCTCCTCGACGCGGGAAGGCCCGGCGCCCTTCCGACCGCCGACGACATCGACGCGGTCGTCCTCGACTTCGACGGCACCCAGACCGACGACAGGGTGCTGATCGACTCCGACGGACGGGAGTTCGTCTCCGTGCACCGCGGGGACGGACTCGGCATCGCGGCCCTGCGCCGCAGCGGCCTGAAGCTGCTGATCCTGTCCACGGAGCAGAACCCGGTCGTCGCCGCCCGCGCACGCAAGCTCAGGCTCCCCGTGCTGCACGGCATCGACCGCAAGGACCTCGCACTCAAGCAGTGGTGCGAGGAGGAGGGCATCGCGCCCGAGCGCGTGCTGTACGTCGGCAACGACGTCAACGACCTCCCCTGCTTCTCCCTCGTCGGCTGGCCCGTGGCCGTCGCGAGCGCCCACGACGCCGTGCGCGGCGCCGCCCGCGCCGTCACCACCCTCCCCGGCGGTGACGGCGCGATCCGAGAGATCGCCGGCTGGATCCTCGGTCCCTCTCTCGATTCCCTCCCCAAGTAAGGAAACGCCAGGTCATGAGCGTCAACTCCCGCATCCGCACCTTCGGTACCCGCGAGGCCGGCCCCGGCCGCCCCGTGTACGTCACCGGCGAGATCGGCATCAACCACAACGGCGACATCGAGAACGCCTTCAAGCTGATCGACGCCGCCGCCGAGGCCGGCTGCGACGCGGTCAAGTTCCAGAAGCGCACCCCCGAGATCTGCACCCCGCGCGACCAGTGGGACATCGAGCGGGACACCCCCTGGGGCCGGATGACGTACATCGACTACCGCCACCGCGTGGAGTTCGGCGAGGAGGAGTACCGCCAGATCGACGCCTACTGCCGGAAGAAGGGCATCGACTGGTTCGCCTCCCCGTGGGACACCGAGGCCGTCGCCTTCCTGGAGAAGTTCGACGTCCCCGCCCACAAGGTGGCCTCCGCCTCCCTCACCGACGACGAGCTGCTGCGCGCCCTGCGCGCCACCGGCCGCACGGTCATCCTCTCCACCGGCATGTCCACCCCGAAGCAGATCCGCCACGCGGTCGAGGTCCTGGGCAGCGACAACATCCTGCTCTGCCACGCCACCTCCACCTACCCGGCGAAGGCGGAGGAGCTCAACCTCCGGGTCATCAACACCCTCCAGCAGGAGTACCCGAACGTCCCGATCGGCTACTCCGGCCACGAGACCGGCCTGCAGACCACCCTCGCCGCCGTCGCCCTCGGTGCCGTCTTCGTCGAGCGGCACATCACCCTCGACCGCGCCATGTGGGGCTCCGACCAGGCCGCCTCCGTCGAGCCGCAGGGCCTGACCCGCCTGGTCCGCGACATCCGCACCATCGAGGCCTCCCTCGGCGACGGCGTCAAGAAGGTCTACGACTCCGAACTGGGCCCGATGAAGAAGCTGCGCCGCGTCACCGGTGTGGTCGCCGAGGCGGAGATCGCCACCGCCGCCGGCGAGCCCGTGACCGTCTGACCCCGCACCCCCTCCACCCCACCCCTACGACGACGGGAACGGTCGTACGTCGATGAGCCCCCGCGCCGGCCGGCCCGGCCCCCACACTCTCGCCTTCGTCGAGAGCCCGGTACAGCTGCTCAACGTGCTGGAGTGGGCGCACGCGCACGCGCCCGGCGTGGGGCTCGCCCTCGTGGTGCTGTCCCCGGTCGACCCCATGACCCGCGGCCAGTTGCGCCGCATGGCGGAGCTGGCCCGCGAGGAGGGCCACGAGGTCCGCTGGGAGGAGGCACGCGGGGGAGCGAGCGCCCCGCTGCAGACGGTCGGCGGCCTCACCGCGCCGCTCCGCCGGGCCACCCGCGTCGTCCTCGGCGACCCCTTCTCCCGCTACGTCCAACTACTGCTGACGATCACCCGCGCCCGTGAGGTCGTCGTCGTCGACGACGGCACCGCGACCATGGAGTTCGTCGGCCAGCTGGCCCGGGGCGAACGCCTGGTGCGCTGGCACCGCAAGGGCGGCCGCCCCGGCCCCCGCGAACTCGTCCTCGCCCCCGTGTCCGCCGCCGCCCGGCGCCGGCTCACCCCCGGTGAGAAGCGCACGGTGGAGGTCTTCACCTCCATGCCCATGGAGGACACCCCGCCCGGCGTCACCGTCGGCTCCCACACCTTCGCCTGGACCCGGGGCCGCTTCGGCCCGCCCCGCGTCACCCGGGGCGCCGACATGGTCGGCACGTCCCTGGTGGAGACCGGCGTGGTGGACGCCGACGCCTACCTGGAGGCCGTACGCACCCTGGCCGCCACGCACGGCGCCAAGCGCTACTTCGCCCACCGCCGCGAGAGCACGGAGAAGCTCCACCGGCTCGCCGTCGGGACGGGGCTGGAGATCGTCCGCCCGGAGCTCCCGCTGGAGATCGTCGCCCGGCGCGGCCCCGTCGGCGCCACCGTCCTCAGCTTCCCCTCCACGGTCGTCCACACCCTCCCGCTGGCCCTCGCCGGCACCGGCGTCCGCGTCGTGGTGTGCGACATAGACCCCGCCTGGCTGACCGAGCACGCCTCCCCCCGCGCCCGGGGCTTCCTGGCCAACGTCACCGACACGGCCAAGTCCGCCCACCACCTGCGGACGGTTCCGGCGGTCTGAGTTCCCGGCACCGGAAGGGAGCAGGTGTTCGGGTCTCCGCTCGTGTCGGGAAAACCTGATGTCACCAGGTGAGAGCGCCCTTATGCTGGCCGTGGAGCCGGTTCTCGCCCCGCTGGAGGTCCTGATGAGCACACCCGCGTCCGAGGGCTTCAGTCACCCACAGCCGAGGCCGCGCCTGTCGGTCGAGGAACTGCTGGCGGCGAAGAACACCCAGCCGATCCGTTCCCTGGACGACCTCGCCGCCGACACCTTCGAGTCGGACGAGGAACTGGAAGAGTTCCTCGCCTTCACCTATGCCGAGCGCCGGCGCGACGCCGCCTGAGCCTGCCGCATGCAACCCGTCATCCTCGACACCGACGTCGCCTCCCTGCTGCACAAGCGCAAGCTGACCGGACCACTGGCGACCCGCCTGATCGGCCGCAAACCGCTGATCACCTTCGTGACCTACGGTGAACTCACGAAGTGGATGGAGATCCGTCACTGGGGCACCCGAAGCCGTCAGGAACTCGCCGACTGGCTCGCCGACGTCCCCGTCCTCCCGGGTGACGAAGCCGTCGCCACCACTTGGGGGCGGCTGTCCGCCGCCGGGATACAGCGTGGCCGGCCCCGCCCCACCAATGACATGTGGATCGCCGCCAGCGCCCTCACCTATGACCTGCCGCTGGCCACTCTCAACCTCAAGGACTACGAGGACTTCCGCCTCCATCACGGTCTTCGCGTACTCGGTGCCGAATAACAGCCGTCGCCTGTCGCCATCCGCCGAATGAACCGGTCCGCGTGGCGTCGGCCGATCGTGGTAACCGTGAGGAGTGGACGGGTGCCGGAACCATGTCCCGGATTGTGATCGACCTCATGGACCGGCAGGCCATCGGCCTATACCCTCACAAAAAGACGGTGAGTGTACCCACCTCAATACACGGCTATGCGTAGGGCAGCCGGATTTTCTCCCCCCAACGGGCTGATTTTTCTTGATCGGGGGTCGGCGGACGGCTCCGGCGCCCTACCCTTCAAAGGGTGAAACCACTGATGTCACTGGAGTCCGAGATCGATCTCCCCGGGGGAGCGGTGCTCCCCGGCGCGCTGCCCGAGACCCTGCGCGCCGAACTCGTGGCCTTCCGGCGCGACCTGCACATGCACCCGGAGCTCGGTCACCAGGAGTTCCGCACCACCGCGGCGATCAAGGAACGCCTCGAGCAGGCCGGCCTGAAGCCGCGCGTCCTCTCCGGCGGCACCGGCCTGATCTGTGACATCGGAACCGACGACGAGGCCGGCACGGACTCGGCGATGCTCGCCCTGCGCGCCGACATCGACGGCCTGCCCATCCCCGACATGAAGGCCGACTGCCCCTACCGCTCCACCGTGCCCGACCGGGCCCACGCCTGCGGCCACGACGTGCACACCACCGTCGTGCTCGGCGCCGGCCTGGTCCTCGCCGAACTGCACCGCCAGGGCCTGCTGCCCCGCCCCGTGCGGCTGATCTTCCAGCCCGCCGAGGAGGTGCTGCCCGGCGGCGCGGCCGAGGTCGTCGAGGACGGCGGGCTCGACGGCGTCGGCCGGATCCTCGCCGTGCACTGCGACCCCCGCGTCGACGCGGGGAGGATCGGGCTGCGCGAGGGCGCCATCACCTCCGCCTGCGACCGGCTGGAGATCGCCCTCGACGGCCCCGGCGGCCACACCGCCCGCCCGCACCTGACCACCGACCTGGTCACCGCCGCCGCGCGGGTCGTCACCGACGTGCCCGCGCTGGTCGGCCGGCGGGTCGACAGCCGCAGCGGACTCGCCGTGACCTGGGGCCGGGTCGAGTCGGGCCACGCGCCCAACGTCATCCCGCAGCACGCCGAGCTGTCCGGCACCGTGCGCTGCCTGGACCTGGAGACCTGGCGGCAGGCCCCCGACATCGTGGTCGCCGCCATCGACGAGGTGGCCAACCTGCACCGCGCCAAGTCGGAGATCACCTACGTGCGCGGAGTTCCGCCGGTCGTCAACGAGGCCGGCGCCACCGAGCTGCTGCGCGACGCCATGATCGCCCGGCGCGGCGCCGACTCCGTCGAGGGCACCGAACAGAGCCTCGGCGGCGAGGACTTCTCCTGGTACCTGGAGCGCGTCCCCGGCGCCATGGCCCGCCTCGGCGTCCGTCCCCCGGGCGAGCGCACCGTGCGCGACCTGCACCAGGGCGACTTCGACGTGGACGAACACGCCATCACCGTAGGAGTGGAACTCTTCACCGGCGCCGCCCTCCTGGACGCCCTGCGCTAGACGTTCCAGCCCCTCCGTCCCGATCCAGCCCCCGCCCAACCCGGCCCCCCGGCCCAATCCAGCCCCTCTGGGGGTGCCCCCTTTGGGGGAGTTCGAGGAGCGGGGTCCGGAGCGGAGCCCCGGTTTCGGGACGGGAAGGGGCGGCGGGGGCGAAAACCCTGCCCGGCCCCACCCCATCCCACCCCATTCGCCCCACCGGTCCCCACCGTCACCCCTCCCGCCCATCCCGCTTGCGCGCCCCGCGCACCGGAGGCAGCGTGGGCCACGTGCACCCACGCCCCCCGCACCGACCGCCCGGTTCGGACCCGTACGGCCCCCTGGTTCACAAGGACGTAACCGGCCACCGGCACGAATGGATAACGGCCCCCTCGACCCCGTTCCCAGGAATGTCTACGCGCGTTAATGTGCGCCGAACCGAGCGCCCGCTGCGGGGCTTTGGAGAATGGGGAACTTCAGATGCGTCGGATATCCAAACTGACCCGCGTCGCGGTGGGCGTCGCCTCGCTCGCACTCGCCGCCACCGCCTGCGGCGGCACCAGCGGTGACAACGGCGACAGCGGCGGTTCCAAGGAGGACCTCGGTCTCGCCATCGCCTACGACATCGGCGGCAAGGGCGACCAGTCCTTCAACGACGCGGCCTTCGCCGGCCTCACCAAGGCCAAGGACGAGTTCGGCTACAAGACCGCCGACGTCGAGCCCACCGAGGGCGAGACCGACGCGGACAAGGAGCAGCGCCTGGCCTCGCTGGCCCGCCAGGGCTACAACCCGGTCATCGGCGTCGGCTTCGCCTACGGCCCCGCGATGAAGGCCGTCGCCGCGAAGTACCCGAAGACCACCTTCGGCATCGTCGACTCCGTCGTCGAGGGCGACAACGTCGCCTCCCTCGTCTTCGCCGAGGAGCAGGCCTCCTACCTGGCCGGTGTCGCCGCGGCCAAGGCCACCAAGACCAACACGGTCGGTTTCGTGGGCGGTGTGGACATCCCGCTGATCCACAAGTTCCAGGCCGGCTACGAGCAGGGTGTGAAGGCCACCAACCCCAAGGTCAAGGTGATCCCGCAGTACCTCACCCAGACCGCCGAGGAGGGCGGCTTCTCCAGCCCCGACAAGGGCAAGGCCGCCGCCGAGGGCCAGATCGAGAAGAAGGCCGACGTCATCTACCAGGCGGCCGGCCTGTCCGGCCAGGGCGTCATCGAGGCCGCCGCCAAGGCGAAGGTCTGGGCGATCGGCGTCGACTCCGACCAGTACAAGCAGGAAGCCCTCGCCGCGTACAAGGACTACATCCTCACCTCCGCCCTGAAGGACGTCGGCGGCGCGGTGTACGCACTGGCCGAGTCGGTCGAGGACGGCAAGCCGCTGACCGGCACCCAGGTCTTCGACCTCAAGGTGGACGGCGTCGGCCTGTCGGAGAGCAACCCGAAGATGGCCGAGATCGCCGGCCTGACGGACGCCGTGAACAAGGCCAAGGAAGGCATCATCGACGGCTCCATCCAGGTCAAGACGGATTAGCCGCACCCGGTACACCCGCACGGAGGGGGCCGGCACATCGAGTGCCCGCCCTCTCCGTCGTTTCCGCGCCCTTCGGGGATGCCGTGGGCGGACCCGGCGGCAGGGCACCGAGGGGAGCGGACGCCCAGCCGGAACAGCCCGTCGACGGTGTGCCGCCGGGAGATCCGCTCCCCCTCGTGGCTCCCGATCCTGTGTCCGGACACGTCCGGGAGTGGTCCGGCGGATTCGCCGACAGCGTCCTTCGGAGGGCCCGGGGCCGCGCCGGCATGCGGCCCCGCCGCGCCGGCATACGGCTCCGCCGCGCGGGCGCGGAAGGGGTCCGGGGGACGACGCCCCCAGGGACGACCGCTCACCCACAGCCACCCCCCGTTCGCGCCCGGCGACGCCCAGGCCACCGCTCGACGCCGTGTTGGCCACGGCCGCATAACAAGGTGGACAGAAGGGGTTTTCAGGCAGGTCTACGCGCGTTAATCTGCGGCAAAGCCAGCGCCGCAGCTGAACACGTCCCGGCGCTTGTACGACTAGGAGCACCACACATGCGCCGGATTTCCCGGATCACGGTCGCAGGCGCAGCGACCGCCTCCCTGGCCCTCGCCCTCTCCGCCTGCGGCGGCACCTCCACCTCTTCGAGCTCGTCGGAGTCGAAGGGTGACAAGGGCCTCGCCATCGCGTACGACGTCGGCGGCAAGGGCGACCAGTCCTTCAACGACGCCGCGTACGCGGGTCTCGAGCAGGCGAAGAAGGAGTTCGGCTACGAGACGGCCGACGTCGAGCCCACCGACGGCGAGACGGACGCCGACAAGGAACAGCGCCTGGTCTCGCTGGCGAAGCAGGGCTACAACCCGGTCGTCGGTGTCGGCTACGCGTACGCCGCCGCCGTGAAGGGTGCCGCGGAGAAGTTCCCGGACACCACCTTCGGCATCGTCGACGACGCCACGATCGAGGCGAAGAACGTCGCCGACCTGGTCTTCTCCGAGGAGCAGGCCTCCTACCTGGCCGGTGTCGCCGCCGCCAAGACCACCGAGACCGACGTCGTCGGCTTCGTGGGCGGTGTGAACATCCCGCTGATCCACAAGTTCCGCGCGGGCTTCGAGCAGGGCGTCAAGGACACCGACCCCAAGGTCAAGGTCATCTCGCAGTTCCTGACGCAGACCGCGGAGGAGGGCGGCTTCTCCAGCCCCGACAAGGGCAAGAGCGCCGCCGAGGGCCAGATCGAGAAGAAGGCCGACGTCGTCTACGCGGCCGCCGGCCTGTCCGGCCAGGGTGTCATCGAGGCCGCCGCCGCCAACAAGGTGTGGGCGATCGGCGTCGACTCCGACCAGTACAAGCAGGAAGCCCTCGCCAAGTACAAGGACTCGATCCTCACCTCGGCGATGAAGGACGTCGCCAAGGCGGTGTACAACCTGGCGAAGTCGGTCGAGGACGGCACGCCCACGACCGGTATCGTCAAGGGCGATCTGAAGACGGGTGAGGTGAGCCTGTCGAACTCCAACCCGAAGTTCGCGGACGACGCCGAGCTCCAGGAAGCCATCGAGACGGCCAAGGAGAAGATCGTCAGCGGCGAGATCAAGGTCAAGTCGAGCTGAGACACCCCTGTACCACCGCGGGGTCGCGTCCGCTCGACGGGGTACGAGGAGCCGGGCTCCTCGTACCCCGTCGGTCAGGTGCGCCACCCCTTTGTATGCCGTAGGGGCGCTACGCGCGTAGACGGCCCCCGTCCCCAGGAGAGTGCGTCATCAACGCGTCCAGCAGCCCTCCGGCCGGAGCGGCGGTCAACGATTCGGTGACCGCCGTCGAACTCGCCGGCATCACCAAGCGCTTCCCCGGCGTCGTCGCCAACCACGACATCCACCTCACGGTCCGCAAAGGCACCGTCCACGCCCTCGTCGGCGAGAACGGCGCCGGCAAGTCGACCCTGATGAAGATCCTCTACGGCATGCAGAAGCCGGACGAGGGCACCATCACGATCCACGGCGAACAGGTGAGCTTCTCCTCGCCCGCCGACGCCATCGTCCGCGGCATCGGCATGGTGCACCAGCACTTCATGCTCGCCGACAACCTCACCGTCCTCGAGAACGTCGTCCTCGGCAGCGAGAAGCTCCACGGCATCGGCGGCAAGGCCCGCCGCAAGATCAAGGAGCTCTCCGACCGCTACGGCCTCGGCGTCCGCCCCGACGTCCTGGTCGAGGAGCTCGGCGTCGCCGCCCGCCAGCGCGTGGAGATCCTCAAGGTCCTCTACCGCGGCGCCACCACCCTGATCCTCGACGAGCCCACCGCCGTCCTCGTGCCGCAGGAGGTCGACGCGCTCTTCGACAACCTGCGCGAGCTGAAGGCCGAGGGCCTGTCGGTCATCTTCATCTCCCACAAGCTGGGCGAGGTCCTCTCCGTCGCCGACGACATCACCGTCATCCGCCGCGGCACCACGGTCGGCACGGCCGTCCCCTCCGAGACGACCCCGCGCCAGCTCGCCGAGCTGATGGTCGGCAGCGAGCTGCCCACCCCGGAGACGGCCGAGTCCACGGTCACCGACCGTCCCGTCATCACCGTCGACAAGCTGCGCCTGGTGGCCCCCGGCGGCAAGGCCCTGCTCGACGACATCAGCTTCACCATCCACGCGGGCGAGGTCCTCGGCATCGCCGGTGTGGAGGGCAACGGCCAGACCGAGCTGGTCGACGCGCTCATCGGCCTGAAGCACGCCGACTCCGGCGTCATCCGGCTGGCCGACGAGGAGATCACCTCCTGGGCCACCCGCAGGCGCCGCGAGCAGGGCATCGGCTACATCCCCGAGGACCGCCACCGCCACGGCCTGCTCCTGGAGGCCCCCCTCTGGGAGAACCGCATCCTCGGCCACGTCACGGAGAAGCCCAACGCCAAGGGCGTCTGGCTCGACCCGAAGGCCGCCCAGGAGGACACCCGCCGGATCGTCACCGAGTACGACGTCCGCACCCCCGGCATCGACGTCACCGCCGCCTCCCTGTCCGGCGGCAACCAGCAGAAGCTGATCGTCGGCCGCGAGATGAGCCACAAGCCGCGCTTCCTGATCGCCGCCCACCCCACCCGCGGTGTGGACGTCGGCGCGCAGGCCGCCATCTGGGACCACATCCGCGAGGCCCGCCGCGAGGGCCTGGCCGTCCTGCTGATCTCCGCCGACCTGGACGAGCTCATCGGCCTGTCCGACACCCTCCGGGTGATCTACGACGGCAAGCTGGTCGCGGACGCCGACCCGGCCACCATCACCCCGGAGGAACTCGGCACCGCCATGACCGGCGCCGCCGAGGGCCACCTGGAGCACGAAGAGACCCCGGCCGACGGCGGCCGGGGTGCGGAAGACGAGGCCCGCTGATGAAGAAGTTCGACAAGGAGCGCGTACTCCTCGCGGTGGCCGGACCGGTCATCGCGCTCGCCGTGGCCTTCGTGCTCAGCGCGATCGTCCTGATCGCGTCGGGCAAGAACCCGGTCGAACCGTTCACCCTGATGTTCGAGCAGGCCGGTTTCTCCGACATCCAGGTCCTGATCATCAACCAGGCCTCGATGTACTACATCGCCGCCCTCGCGGTCGCCATCGGCTTCCGCATGAACCTGTTCAACATCGGCGTCGACGGCCAGTACCAGCTCGGCGCCATGATGGCCGCCGTCGTCGGCGCCCACGCCGCCCTCCCGGCGTTCCTCCAGGTCCCGCTGCTGCTGCTGACCGCCCTGCTCACCGGCGCCTTCTGGGCCGGCATCGCCGGTGTCCTCAAGGTCACCCGCGGCGTCAGCGAGGTCGTCGCCACGATCATGCTCAACGCGATCGCCACCTCGCTCATCGTCTACATGTGGAAGCCGGACGTCTTCGGCGTCAAGATCGGCAACAACAGCACCACCGGCGAGATGCACGAGTCCGGCTGGATCCCCGGCATCGACATGGGCGCGGCCGGCGAGATCTACGGCCTGGTGATCCTGGCCGTCCTGCTCGGCATCGGCTACTGGGTCACCCTCAACCGCACCCGCTTCGGCTTCGACCTGCGCGCCTCCGGCGCCTCCGAGTCCGCCGCCTCCGCCAGCGGCGTCGACCCCAAGCGCATGGTCCTCACCGCCATGCTGCTCTCCGGCGCCATCGCCGGCCTCGCGGGCCTGCCGATCCTCCTCGGCGACTCCCACACCTACAACCTCAACTTCCCCACCGGCATCGGCTTCCTCGGCATCGGCATCGCCCTGCTCGGCCGCAACAGCCCGGTCGGCATCGCCTTCGCCGCCCTGCTGTGGGCCTGGCTCGACAAGGCCTCGCCCGAGCTGGACTTCCACGGCTACGACAAGGAGATCGCGGTCATCATGCAGGGCCTGATCGTCCTCTCGGTGGTCGTCTCCTACGAGGCCGTCCGCGAGTGGGGCCTGCGCCGCCAGCAGCGCCGGGTCGGCGCGGAGCTCGCCGCGGGCCACGTCCTGGGCGCCGACAACAACACCACGAAGGAGGTGGCCGGCCGATGACCGCTCCGACCACAGCGACCGACGTCAACCAGCCGTCGCTGGAACACGCACCACCGACCGGCCGCCGCATGTCGTGGCCCGTCCTGCTCCTGGTCGTCGCCGGAGCCCTGGCACTGGTCTCGATCGTCCGCATCATCACCGGTGCGGACGGCATCACCAACGTCAGCCAGATGTCCACCGCCCTCCAGCTCGCGGTCCCGATCGGCCTCGCCGGTCTCGGCGGCCTCTGGGCCGAGCGCGCGGGCGTGGTCAACATCGGCCTCGAGGGCATGCTGATCCTCGGCACCTGGTTCGGCGCCTGGGCCGGATTCCAGTGGGGCCCGTGGACCGGCGTCCTCGTCGGCATCATCGGCGGCGCGCTCGGCGGCCTGCTGCACGCGATCGTCACCGTCACCTTCAACGTCAACCACATCGTCTCCGGTGTGGCCATCAACATCCTCGCCCTCGGCGCCACCCGCTACCTCGCCCCGCTCGCCTTCGAGGGCCACCAGGGCGGCTCCGCCAAGCAGTCCCCGGCGGTCGACTCCCTCGGCCACTTCACCGTGCCGGGGCTGTCCGACGCACTGAGCGACCTCAACGACAAGGGCTGGTTCTTCGTCTCCGACATCGCCGGCCTGCTCGGCGGACTGGTCACCGACGTCTCCTGGCTGACCCTGATCGCCGTCGCGCTCATCCCCGCCACCTGGTGGATCCTGTGGCGCACGGCCTTCGGCCTGCGCCTGCGCTCCTGCGGCGAGAACCCGATCGCCGCCGAGTCCCTCGGCGTCAACGTCTACAAGTACAAGTACCTCGCCGTGATCATCTCCGGCGGCCTGGCCGGCCTCGGCGGCGTCTTCCTCTCCATCGTGGCCAACCCCTTCTACCTGGAGGGCCAGACCAGCGGCCGCGGCTACATCGGCCTCGCCGCGATGATCTTCGGCAACTGGATGCCCGGCGGCCTCGCCATCGGCGCCGGCCTCTTCGGCTACACCGACAGCCTCAACCTGCGCGGCGGCTCCGCCAACGTGCACGCCCTGCTGCTGCTCGGCGCGCTGCTGCTGGTCATCGGCGCGATCTGGCTGGCCGTCCGCAAGAAGTACGTCCACGCGGTGATCACCCTGATCGTCGGCGCCCTCGTCTGGGCCTGGTACGCCACCACCAACGAGGTCCCCAACCAGGTCGTCTCCGCCACGCCGTACGTCATCACCCTCGTGGTCCTCGCGCTCTCCGCGCAGCGGCTGCGCATGCCCAAGGCGGACGGCATGCCGTACCGGAAGGGGCAGGGCAAATGACCTCCCCCGGGTCCACCGCGGCCGACACCGACTGGGAGGCGCTGCGCGCCGTGGCACGGGACGCCATGTCCCACGCCTACGCCCCCTACTCGGGCTACCCGGTCGGCGTGGCGGCCCTGGTCGACGACGGACGCACGGTGTCCGGCTGCAACGTCGAGAACGCCTCGTACGGGCTCGGCCTGTGCGCCGAGTGCGGACTGGTCTCCGAGCTCCAGCGCACCGGGGGCGGCCGGCTCACGCACTTCACCTGCGTGGACGGCGACGGCGAGATCCTCGTCCCGTGCGGCCGCTGCCGCCAGCTGCTGTACGAGTTCGGCGGCCCCGGTCTGCTCCTGGAGACCCCGGCGGGCATCCTGCCGCTCTCCGAGATGCTGCCCCAGGCCTTCGGCCCGCAGCACCTCACCAAGTAATTCCCGTACGGCCCCTCCGAGCGACCGTCGACACCCGTCGATACCGTCGTCCGGAGGGGCCGCACCCTTCGCACCTCCGGAAGGAACGCCAGTCATGGCCATGGACGCCATCTCCGTCATCCGCACCAAGCGGGACCGCGGCGAACTCAGCGACGAGCAGATCGACTGGGTGATCGACGCGTACACCCGCGGGGAGGTGGCCGACGAGCAGATGTCGGCCCTCGCGATGGCGATCCTCCTCAACGGCATGAACCGGAGCGAGATCGCCCGCTGGACGGCCGCGATGATCGCCTCCGGCGAGCGCATGGACTTCTCGTCCCTGTCCCGCCCCACCGCCGACAAGCACTCCACCGGCGGCGTCGGCGACAAGATCACACTCCCGCTGGCCCCCCTCGTCGCGGCCTGCGGCGCGGCCGTCCCCCAGCTCTCCGGGCGCGGCCTCGGCCACACCGGCGGCACCCTCGACAAGCTGGAGTCGATCCCCGGCTGGCGCGCGCTGCTCTCCAACGAGGAGATGCTGTCGGTGCTGGACGGCACCGGCGCGGTGATCTGCGCGGCGGGCGACGGACTGGCCCCGGCGGACAAGAAGCTGTACGCCCTCCGGGACGTCACGGGCACGGTCGAGGCGATCCCCCTGATCGCCTCGTCCATCATGTCGAAGAAGATCGCGGAGGGCACCGGCTCCCTGGTCCTGGACGTGAAGGTCGGCACCGGCGCCTTCATGAAGACGATCGACGACGCCCGCGAACTGGCCCGCACCATGGTGGGCCTGGGCACCGACTCCGGCGTGCGGACGGTCGCCCTCCTCACCGACATGTCCACCCCGCTCGGCCTGACCGCCGGCAACGCCCTCGAGGTCCGCGAGTCGGTCGAGGTCCTGGCGGGCGGCGGCCCCGCGGACGTCGTCGAGCTGACCCTCGCCCTGGCCCGCGAGATGCTGGACGCGGCGGGCCTGCGGGACGCCGACCCGGCGAAGGCCCTCGCCGACGGATCCGCGATGGACGTCTGGCGCCGCATGATCTCGGCCCAGGGCGGCGACCCGGACGCGGAGCTGCCCACGTCGAAGGAACAGCACGTCGTCAAGGCCCCCTCCTCCGGCGTCCTGACCCGCCTCGACGCCTACGACATCGGCGTCGCCGCCTGGCGCCTCGGCGCGGGCCGCGCCCGCAAGGAGGACCCGGTCCAGGCGGGCGCGGGCGTGGAGATGCACGCCAAGCCCGGCGACACGGTGACGGAGGGCCAGCCCCTCCTCACCCTCCACACGGACACCCCGGACCGTTTCGAGTACGCGCTCCAGGCGGTGGAGGGCTCGTACGACATCGAGGCCCCCGGCACGGACTTCTCCGCCACGCCGGTCGTGCTGGAACGTATCGCCTGACCTGCGGTTTCCCTGATCGGGTGAACGGGACCGGTGGACCCCCGCCGGTCCCGTTCGGCATGCTGTACTCGGTGACGCACCGATAGGAGACCGCCATGAGCGCACTCACCGTGAGCCAGGAGCCCGACCAGAACTGGGACGACCTCGTCCGGTTCTGGGAGGAGATGGAATGGCCCGAGGGCAGCAAGGTGGAGATCATTGAGGGGATCATCACCGTGTCACCCGCTCCCGCTTACCGTCACAACTTGATCGCGGAAAGTATTCAGCGTCGCCTCTACTCGGTGATTCCACCGGACTGGGGGATCTTCCAGACGCTGGCGATCGCCGTGCCCTCGCGGATGGGCATGCTCATTCCAGATCTTGTGGTGGCCCCGAGGCGGGACCACACGGAATCGGACACCCACATCCCCGCGGCCCTCGCCGAGCTGGTCGTCGAGGTCACCTCGAAGTCCAACGCCCGCGACGACCGCGTCGGCAAGCCCGCCGCCTACGCCGCCGCGGGTATCCCGCTGTACCTCCTCGTCGACCGATGGGCCCCCGACGGCCCGACCGCGACGCTCTACGGCGAACCGAAGGATGACGTCTACCGTCCCTTGAGCACCGCGAAGTTCGGTGAGCCGATCAAGCTCCCCGCCCCCTTCGACCTGGTGATCGACACTGCGGAGTTCCCCGGGACCTGAGTCATCCCAGCAACGCCGCCACCACCACGAGAACCGGCACGGACAGCACCGTCGACACCAGGATCGCCTCCCGGGCCAGCTTCTCGCCCACCCGGTAGCTGCTGGCGTACGTGAAGAGGTTCTGGGCGGCGGGAAGGGCCGAGGTCACCACCACGTCCAGCAGGTGTGCGCCGCGCAGGCCGAAGACGCCGACCGCCAGGGCCCAGGCGGCCAGCGGCTGGCCCACCGCCTTCAGCGCCACGGCGAGGAGGACGGCGCCGCGGTCACCGCCCCGCAGGGGCAGCGTGCTGCCGCGCAGCGAGATGCCGAAGGCGAGGAGCACGGCGGGGACCGCCATGTTGCCGATCAGGGTCACCGGGTCCCAGACCGGCCCCGGTATCTCGACCCCGGCCGCCGACACCGCCACCCCTGCCAGCGACCCCACCGCGATCGGATTGCGCAACGGGGTGAGCAGCCGCCGCCACAGCGGTTGCTTCTCGCCCGCCGTCGACAGGTCGAGGATCGTCAGTGCGACCGGCGTGACCCCGACCAGCTGGAACAGCAGCACCGGCGCCACGAGCGAGGCGTCGCCCAGCACGTACACCGCGATCGGGATCCCCAGGTTGCCGGAGTTGACGTAGCTGGAGCACAGGGCGCCGATGGTGGTGCGGCCCACGCCCCAGCCCCGTACGACACCCACCGCGACGAAGACGCCCGCCACCGCCGCCGTGCTCAGCGCGGTGACCAGGAGGCGGCCGGAGAAGACCACCGACAGGTCGGCCCGGGCGAGCGTGGTGAACAGCAGCGCCGGGGACGCCACATGGAACGCCAGCTTCGTCAGGACCTCGCGGCCCTGCGCGCCGAGATGCCCCCGGCGGCCGATGACATAGCCGACGCCGATGACGACGGCGATCACCAGGAATCCGCTCAGCACCCCCTGCACGGCAGCTCCCCGCGGACGCGAAGGGCACCGGACACCGTGGGCGGGGATGATCTATGGCACATACAGCCAACCCTCCGGGGAGGGCCGTGCCCGGGTCAATGTGATCCTTGCGGCGCCGGCCGCCCGCGATGAGTTACGCGCCACCGCCCGGTCTACCGGTCGTGGATGCCATGACACCGCCCGTACTCGTGCTCAGCGGCCCTCTCGTCCAAGGCGAGGTGAGCGGGCCCTGCGACGCGCTGCGGGCGCTGATGGACAGCGGCGGTGGCGGCGGCTCGGGCCGGGTGGTGGTGTGCGATGTCGCCGGGCTGGGGCCGGCCGGCCTCGCCGCCGTGAACCTGCTCGCACGGCTCCAGCTCACCGCGCGCCGCGCCGGGGGCCGGATACGGCTGCGCGATCCCTCCCCGGCGCTATGCGCCCTGCTCGACCTGGTCGGCCTCCGCTTCGAGACGGAGGGGCAGGTCGAACAGCGGGAACCACCGCTTGGTGTCGAGGAAGCAGTGGAACCCGGTGATCCGGCCGTCTGAGATCTCCAGTGCCTGGACCGCCCACGGTGTGAAGCCGCCGGCCTCCGGATCGGGCTTGTACTGCGCGAACCCCGGCAGCCCGTTGACCTCCACCGGTATCAGCCGCGACCCCGAGCAGGCGGCGCCCAGCGTCGTCATGAAGCCCGTGATGTCCTCGGCGCCGGTCAGCCACAGGTCGAACGGCGGCATCGTCATGACGGCGTCCTCGTGCAGCAGCGCGGTCAGCGCCGACATGTCGTACCCCTCGAAGGCCGCGACATAGCGCTCGAGCAGCTTCCGCTGCTCCTCGTCCAGCGGGTCGGAGACCGACGCGTCGGCGCCCGGCTGCTGCCGCTCGGCGAGCGTCGCCCGGGCCCGCTGGAGCGCGCTGTTGACCGACGCGACCGAGGTGCCCAGCAGTTCGGCGACCTCGCTCGCCTTCCAGGCCAGCACCTCGCGCAGGATCAGCACCGCCCGCTGCTTGGCCGGCAGCTGCTGCAGCGCGGCCATGAAGGCGAGCCGCACCGACTCCTTGGCGACCGCCGCCTCCGCCGGGTCGGCGGGCGTCGGCAGCACCCGGGAGTCGGGCATGGGCTCCAGCCACGTGCTGTCCGGGCGGGGGGACAGCGCCGCCCGCGCCAGCGGGGTGGACTCGGTCAGATCCATCGGCCTCGCCCGCTTGTTGCCCGCCGTCAGCATGTCCAGGCAGACGTTGGTCGCGATGCGGTACAGCCACGAGCGCAGGCTGGAGCGGCCCTCGAACTTGTCGAAGCTGCGCCAGGCACGGATCATCGTGTCCTGCACCGCGTCCTCCGCCTCGAAGGAGGAGCCCAGCATCCGGTAGCAGTACCCGGTCAGTTCGACCCGGTACGCCTCCAGCCTGGCGTCCAGGTCGGTCGTCGTCGCGGTGCCGTTCGTCATCGTCCACCCACCCCATGTGGTGTCGTCTTGGTCCACCACTTCGGAAGCTACCGCAGCCCACTGACAACGGCCCGCCGCACGGACGAAGGTGCAGGTCAGGCGGGAGGGCGGCTGGTACAGGGGTGTTTCGCCCCCGCCGCCCCTGCCCGTCCCGGAACCGGGACGG
>NZ_NCTE01000806.1 GCF_002114215.1 Streptomyces sp. 13-12-16
TGCTGCGCGACGCGGTGCTGAGCGGCTGGACGAGCGGCCGGCGCAGGGCGGCCCACCGCACCGCCGCAGAGGAGCTGATGCGCGGGGGCGCCGAGGTCGCCGTGGTGGCCGGACACCTGGCGCACGCCTCCGCGGTGGCCGAGTCCTGGGCCGTCGACGTGCTGGTCGAGGCCGCGGCCGACGAGGTGCGCGCCGGCTGCCCGCGGAGCGCCGTGGCGTTACTGAGACGAGCCCTGGACGAACCCATGGCGCCCGTCCGCCGGGCCACCGTCCTCATCCAGCTCGGTTCCCTGGAGTGCGCCGAGTACCCGTCCGGCGGCATCGCCCGGCTCGCGGAGGCCGTACGGCTGCCGGGCGGGCCCCGGGACCTGGTGCGGGCGATGGTGGCCCTGGCCACGGCGCTCGTCCGCAGCGGGGAGACCCGGGCGGCGCTGCGCATGCTCCGGGAGGAGGAGCACCGGCTGGCGGACCGGCCCGACCTGGTGCGCACGCTGCGCGCCGTCGCCGTACTGATGTCCGACGAGGAACTGGGCGCCCTGCGCAGGGAGTACCGGCGGCGCTCCGGGCCGGACGGGGGCACCACGGACCTGCTCGGCGCGGCCCACCGGATGCTGAACGTGCGGTACGAGGCGACGGCCGGCCTGATCTCGGCACGGGACGCGATGGCGCAGACCCGCACGCTCCTGGAGGGACCGGTCGACCCGATCGCCGAGCCGTTCCTGTTCGGCACGGCCGCCGCCGTGGCCCACTGGGCGGACGAACTCGACGAGGCCGAGCGCCTGGTGCGGCGCGCCCTGGACACGCTGGGCCCCTTCCTGCTGCACCCCATGCACCACGTCCTGCTCGACCTGCGCGTGGATCTCGCGGCGGCCCGCGCGGACTTCGACGCCGTGCTCGCCGACCCGAGGGCCCGGTCGTCCGGGTCCGGGCCGTCCGGGCCCGGACCCACCAGCGCGCACACGCAGGCCGTGATCGCGCTGGTGGAGACGGGCCGGCTGGAGGAGGCCGCCCGTCTCGTGGACGGGTTCGACCTGCGGACGGCACCGGACTCCTGGCGGACGAACCGCTTCCTGTACGCGCGGGGGGTGCTGCGTGCCGCCGCCGGGGACCCGGCGGCGGCACTGGACGACTTCATGGAGTGCGGACGGCGCCAGGCGGCCCGCGAGGCGTCCAGGTCCGTGGTCGCCCCCTGGCGCGTCGCCGCCGCCGAGTGCGAGCTGGCGCTCGGCCGGCCGCGGGAGGCGCTGGCCCTCGCCGAGGAGGAACTGCGGCTCG
>NZ_NCTE01000807.1:0-832 GCF_002114215.1 Streptomyces sp. 13-12-16
CGCGCCGGATGGTGTTGAGCTTGGTGATGAGGGGGGTGATGGTGCGGCCCTGGCGTTCGGCGGTCTCCCAGTCGCGGTGTTTGAGCTGGTACTTCTCGCTGTCGAGGTATTCCTCGCCGCCCTCGCGCAGGGGGGTGTTCTCGCACAGTTCGTAGCCGCTGTAGATGCCCCAGGTGGGGGAGAGGGTGGCGGCCAGGACGGCGCGGACCTCGAAGGCGGCACGTCCGCCGTGCTGGAGGTAGGCGTGCAGGATGTCGGGGGTGTTGGCGAAGAAGTTGGGCCGCATGTAGGAGGCGGCCTCCCCCGACAGTTCGGTCAGGTACTCGGTCAGTTCCTGCTTGGTGGTGCGCCAGGTGAAGTAGGTGTAGGACTGCTGGAAGCCGATCTGGGCCAGGGTGTGCATCATCGCCGGGCGGGTGAACGCCTCCGCCAGGAAGATCACGTCCGGGTCGGCGCGGTTGATCTCGCCGATCACCCGTTCCCAGAACACCACCGGTTTGGTGTGCGGGTTGTCCACCCGGAAGATCCGCACCCCCGCCCGCATCCAGTGCCGCAGCACCCGGACGGTCTCGGCGACCAGGCCGTCCAGGTCGGCGTCGAAGGCGATGGGGTAGATGTCCTGGTACTTCTTCGGCGGGTTCTCCGCGTACGCGATCGAGCCGTCGGGGCGGTGGTGGAACCACTCCGGGTGCTTGTGCACCCAGGGGTGGTCCGGCGAGCACTGCAGCGCGAAGTCCAGCGCCACCTCCAGCCCCAGCTCACCGGCCCGGGCGACGAAGCGGGTGAAGTCCTCCAGGGTGCCCAGTTGCGGGTGGACGGCGTCGTGGCCGCC
>NZ_NCTE01000807.1:842-7669 GCF_002114215.1 Streptomyces sp. 13-12-16
TGAGCACTGCAGCGCGAAGTCCAGCGCCACCTCCAGCCCCAGCTCACCGGCCCGGGCGACGAAGCGGGTGAAGTCCTCCAGGGTGCCCAGTTGCGGGTGGACGGCGTCGTGGCCGCCCTCCGGCGAGCCGATCGCCCAGGGCACGCCGACGTCGTCGGGGCCGGCGTCGAGGGTGTTGTTGGGGCCCTTGCGGTGGGTGGTGCCGATCGGGTGGATCGGCGGGAGGTAGACCACGTCGAAGCCCATCGCGGCGATCGCGGGCAGGCGGCGGGCGGCGGTCTCGAAGGTGCCGTGCGGCTGCTGCGGGGTGCCCTCGGAGCGGGGGAAGAACTCGTACCAGGCGCCGTACAGGGCCCGCTCGCGTTCCACCAGCAGCGGCAGCGGCTCACTGCTGGTGACCAGCTCCCGCAGCGGATGCCGGGCCAGCACCGCGTCCACCTCCGGCGTCAACGCCGCCGCCAGCCGGGTGGCACAGGGCAGGGAGTCGTCCCGCAGGATCTCGGCCGCGGCGAGTACCACGGCCTGTCCGTCGTCCCGCGGGACCCCGGCGACCGCACGCTCGTACAGGTCGGCGCCCTCCTCCAGCACCAGTCCGGTGTCGATGCCCGCCGGGACCTTGATGCCGGCGGTCCTGCGCCAGGTGGCCACGGGATCGCCCCACGCCTCGACGCGGTAGGTCCAACGGCCCGGGCCGTCCGCGACGACCTCCGCGCCCCACCGGTCACTGCCCGGCGCCAGTTCCCGCATCGGCGTGAACGGCCCCGGGCGCCCCTCGGGATCCTTCAGCACCACGTCGGCGGCGACCGCGTCGTGGCCCTCCCGGAAAAGTGTGGCCGTGACCTCGAACGTCTCGCCCACGACGGCCTTGGCCGGCCGCCTGCCGCAGTCCACGGACGGCCGGACGTCCCGTACCGGGACACGGCCGATGGTCCGGCTCGTCTTCATGGGTCTGTGCACCTCCGCCGTGCTCGACGCCCGGGCGGACGCCCGGGCGTGGGACCAAACAGCGGCGGGAAGGTCACTGCCTTCCCGCCGGGGAGCGCCGCTCGACGGCCGGCGGTCCCCGTCGGACCGCCGCCGCCGGACGGGGCGTGTCGTTCTGTTCCTGCAGATAGGTGACGAGGGTGGTGCGCAGATACCGTTCGGCGGCGTCCGCCGCCTCCCGCGCGCAGCGCTTGCCCATCAGCACGCAGAGGGTGTAGCCGGCGTCCTCGAAGGTGGCCCGTACCGTGTGATCGGTCGGGGCCGCCAGCATCACGCGTTCCCAGGCCCGGTACCGACGCAACTGCCGGGCAACTTCGGCTTTGGCGGGTAGCAGCATGGCGCCGTTCACCTTTCCGGGGCTCGATTCGAGGCGCGTTGTCCCGGCGGTCGGGCGGCGGCCGTGCGCGCAGATGCACGGACCCGTAACGGCGATCGAGGTCTTCACACATGGTGCACGGGTGATGACGCAACGTCTTGTTGGCTTTTCAATCACTTGACGCGGCGTGCCGCGGCCGGCTCCGTCCGGATGCCGCCCCGGGAGTCACGGATGTGCGCTCGTGTTGCACGAACGGACCAACCCCCTCACTCTGAAAAGTGACTCAGAAGCGATACCCGCTCACGTTCCGTGTTCGGGGGCTCGCCCCGCGGGGGGCGAGGAGGGACGAGAGCTTCGCGTGAGGAGCCAACGACCATGAAGACCGCAGTGCCCTGCTACTACCACCTCGACGTGGAAGTCAGCCCCGAGAGGGTGGGACAGGTCAGCCGCATACTGGCCGCTCACCTCCGGTTCTGGGACCTGGAGAATCTGATGGAGCCCGTCTGCGGTGGCGCCGAGATGCTGCTGCGGGCCATCGACGAGCACGCCACCGACAAGAACACGTCGATCGAGATGTGGTGGAACGGCCAGCACCTCATCACGGCCATCGGTGACAACAACCGCGCCCTGCGCCCCGACCAGGAGCTGCGCGGCTGCCTCGAGCACATCGCGGCGAGCAGCGACGGCTGGGGCTGCTGCGCCACCGAGAACGGCAGCAAGGTCATCTGGTTCTCGCAGCGCGCCCGCGCCGGCGAACGCGTCCCCCTCGTGCCGACCGCGCCCGACCCGCGCGAGAGCGAGGGCCTGGACCTCCCCCGCGAGGTGAGCGTCGCCACGCTCACCGGCCGGGTACGCCTGCCGGACGGCCTCCTGGAGGAAGTCCGGTGACCCGGCGACAGAACCGGAAAGGGGCGCCCGCCTGGAGCGGGCGCCCCTACCCGCTGGGTGCGGCCCACGACGGCGAGGGCACCAACTTCGCGCTCTTCAGCGAGGTCGCCGAACGCGTCGACCTGGTGCTGGTCGACGACGAAGGACGGCACACCACCACACGGCTCACCGAGGTCGACGGCTTCGTCTGGCACGGCTACCTCCCCGGCGTCGGCCCCGGGCAGCGCTACGGCTACCGGGTGCACGGCCCCTGGGCCCCGGCGGCCGGCGACCGCTGCAACCCGGCGAAACTGCTCCTCGACCCCTACGCCACCGCGGTGGACGGCCAGATCGACAACCACCCATCGCTGTACGAGCGCGCCCCGCACGGCCCCGACCCCGCCGACAGCGCCGGACACACCATGCTCGGCGTGGTGACCGACCCGGCCTTCGACTGGGGCGACGACACCCGGCCCGGCCGCCCCTACTCCGACACCGTGATCTACGAGGCCCACGTCAAGGGCCTCACCCGCACCCACCCCGACGTCCCCGAGGAACTCAGGGGCACCTACGCCGGACTGGCGCACCCCGCGGTGGTCGAGCACCTCACCTCGCTCGGCGTCACCGCCGTCGAACTGATGCCGGTCCACCAGTTCGTCCAGGACGGTGTGCTGCAGGGCCGCGACCTGACCAACTACTGGGGCTACAACACCATCGGCTTCTTCGCCCCGCACAACGCCTACGCCGCCCGCGGCACCCGCGGCCAGCAGGTCACCGAGTTCAAGGAGATGGTGAAGACCCTGCACGCGGCCGGGCTCGAAGTCATCCTCGACGTCGTCTACAACCACACCGCCGAGGGCAACGAGAAGGGCCCCACCCTCTCCTTCCGGGGCATCGACAACTCCTCGTACTACCGCCTGGTGGACGGCGACTGGTCGCACTACTACGACACCACCGGCACCGGCAACAGCCTGCTGATGCGCCACCCCTACGTCCTCCAGCTGATCATGGACTCGCTCAGGTACTGGGTCACCGAGATGCACGTCGACGGCTTCCGCTTCGACCTCGCCGCCACCCTGGCCCGGCAGTTCCACGAGGTCGACCGGCTGTCGGCGTTCTTCGACCTCATCCAGCAGGACCCCGTGATCAGCCGCGTCAAACTGATCGCCGAACCCTGGGACGTGGGCGAGGGCGGCTACCAGGTGGGCAACTTCCCCCCGCTGTGGTCGGAGTGGAACGGCCTGTACCGGGACGCCGTACGGGACTTCTGGCGCGGCGAGGAACACACCCTCGGCGAGTTCGCCTCCCGGCTGACCGGCTCCTCCGACCTGTACGCGCACAACGGACGCCGCCCGCGCGCCAGCGTCAACTTCGTCACCGCGCACGACGGCTTCACCCTGCGCGACCTCGTCTCGTACAACGACAAGCACAACAGGGCCAACGGCGAGGGCGACCGGGACGGCGAGAGCAACAACCGGTCCTGGAACTGCGGCGCGGAGGGCGCCACCCGCGACCCGGCCGTACTCGAACTCCGCGCCCGCCAGCAGCGCAACTTCCTCGCCACCCTGCTGCTCTCCCAGGGCATCCCGATGCTCTCCCACGGCGACGAACTGGGCCGCACCCAGCGCGGCAACAACAACGCCTACTGCCAGGACAACGAGATCAGCTGGATCGACTGGCGGCTCACCGGCGAACAGCGCGACCTGCTGGACTTCACCCGCAGGCTCATCTCGCTGCGCCTCGCCCACCCCGTGCTGCGCCGCCGCCGCTTCTTCCGGGGCGAGACCGTGCGCCACGCCGGCCAGCCGCTGCCCGACCTGGTGTGGCTGCTGCCCGACGGGCGGGAGATGACCGACGACGACTGGCGGCGCTCCGACGCCCACTCGGTCGGGGTGTTCCTCAACGGCGACGCCATCGCCGAACCCGGCCCGCGCGGCCGGCGCCTGGTCGACGACTCCTTCCTGCTGCTGCTCAACAGCCACTGGGAGCCCGTCGGATTCCGCCTGCCGCCCGCCTCCTACGGCGAGCGCTGGACGGCCCTGATCGACACCGCCGACCCGGAGGGCGCCCCCGACGAGGCGGAGCACAAGGCCGGCACCACCCTCACCGCGGGCCCCCGCAGCCTGGTCCTGCTGTCCCGCCCGTCCCGCACGTCGGGGTGACCGCGGCAGGGCCCGCGGGGCGGGGCGTCAGCGCTCGCTGCGTGACGTCACCGTGAACTGGGCGCCCTCGTTGTCGCGGAGCACGGCCTCGTCGGCGCCCAGGGAGAGCACACTGCCGCCGTGCCGTTCCGCGGCGCGGGCGCAGGCGGCCACGTCCTTCACGGCGAAGTGCACCTGCCAGTGCGGCCGGACCGTCGGGTCGGGAGCCGACTCCGCCGCCCCCGACTCGATCCGCGCCACCACGTCCCCCTCGCTGCGCAGCACCACTTCCTCGCCCTCGTACTGCACCTCGACGCAGCCCGGTTTGTCGGACGCCCAGTCGAAGACCCCGCCGTAGAAGATCGCGGCGTCGAAGGCGTCGCGGGTGTGCAGCCGGACGAACGCGAGCTGCGCGCGGCGCCAGGTGGGCCAGTCGGTGAACAGCTCGCCCTCCCAGACCCCGAACGTCGCCCCGTCCCGGTCGGCCAGCAGTGCCGCGCGTCCGGGCGGCAGGGAGATCGGGCCGACCGCCGCGGTGCCGCCGCGTTCCTGCACCCGCCCCGCGGCCTCGTCGGCGCTGCGCACCGCGAAGTACGGCGTCCACGCCACCGCCATCTGCCACATGCCGGCGACGTCGGCGATCCCGGCCACCGGCCGGCCCTCGGACAGGGCGATGCGGAACCGGTCGCCGAGGCGCACCGGACGCCACTCCCAGCCCAGCACGGCCCCGTAGAACTCCTCGGTCGTCTTCATGTCACGGCTGGTCAGGCTCACCCAGCAGGGTGTCCCGAACACGGAGTGCGTCGAGAAGACGTCCGTCGCGCCGGCGGGGGAGGGCATGTCGTGGTTCATGGCAGTCGCGTCCTGATCTCGTCGGCCTGGCAGCCACCCGGATGGCACCAGTGTCCGCCGGGTACCCCTCCGGGCGCCTGCCGAGTACCCCGGCGGCGGCACCGAAACGGTGGCCCGCCGCCCCGGGCCGCCCCGGTGGCGCAGGGCGGCCGCGGTGGCGACGATGGATGGGTCGGACACTGGGTGAAGGCACTCAAGCACTATGCGAAGGCACCACGAGAGCGGCACACCGGACCCGGAGGTGACCATGCCCACGGACGGGGGCGCCGACCGCATCCTCCAGCTGGAGGAAGAAGTCCAGCAGCTGAAGGACGCGGTCGTCTCGCACGCGGTGGTGGACCAGGCGATCGGCATGATCGTCGCGCTCGGACGGGTCTCGCCCGACCAGGGCTGGACCGTGCTGAAGGAGGTCTCCCAGCGCACGAACATCAAACTCCGCAACGTGGCCGACCTGATCCTCGTCTGGGGACGCGCCGGGCTCCTGCCGGCGGAGGTGCGGACGGTGCTGGAGGAGGTCCTGGACCGGCTCGGCCCCACCCAGATCCCGGGCGTGCCGCCGGAGGACTGACGCGCCCCGCGGAGCCCGCCCCGCTCAGCCGGCCTCGGCCTCGGTGAACAGTTCCTCGCGCAGATGGGCGAAGCATCCGCTGAGCAGCCGGGACACGTGCATCTGCGAGATGCCGAGCTGCCCGGCGATGTCGCTCTGCGTCATCCCCCGGAAGAACCTCAGATAGAGGATGAGCCGCTCGCGCTCCGGCAGCGCCTCCAGACAGGGCCGCACCGCCACCCGGTCGACGACGGTGTCGTAGGCCGGATCGGGGCCGCCGATCGCGTCGCCCAGGGCGTAGCCGTCGGTGCCCGGCATCTCCGCCTCCAGTGACAGCGCGGAGAAGCACTCCAGGGCCTCCATCCCGGTGCGCACCTCGCTCTCGGTCAGCAGGGTGTGCGCGGCGATCTCGGCGACCGTGGGGGAGCGGCCCGCGGTGGTCTGCGCCAGCTCCTTCGCCGCGTGCCGCACACGGTTGCGCAGGTCCTGGACCCGGCGCGGTACGTGCAGCGTCCACATGTGGTCGCGGAAGTGGCGCTTGATCTCGCCGGTGATCGTCGGAACGGCGTACGCCTCGAAGGCGTTGCCGCGCGCCGGGTCGTAGTGGTCCACCGCCTTGACCAGACCGAGGGCCGCCACCTGGTACAGATCCTCCAGGGCCTCACCGCGGCCCCGGAAACGGACGGCGATGCGCTCGGCCATGGGCAGCCAGGCCGTGACCAGCGCGTCGCGCAGCATCCTGCGTTCGGGCCCTTCGGGCAGCCGGGCCAGGCGCGCGAAGTCCCCCGCCGTGTCGGGGGCGTCGTCGTGGGGGTGCTGCTTCCTGGGACTGACGGTACGCATCGCGCGCACCTCCCTGAGCGGGGTGCCGGATGGACAGAACCCGTGGGAAACGGCGGCTCGGACCACGACAGGCCCGCGGCCGGCGAAGCGGTTCCCACGGACGTGCCTCCTGTCCGAAGCACTGAGAATTCCCTTCCCCGTGTTCCGTCGTTCCAAAACGGCTCCCGGAATTCGGCGGAGAAAATCACCGGAAAGCACACGGCGTGGAATCGAGTGAATTCACGGCGTGAAATTCCCCGCCCCGGAGCGGGCGGCTCCGGACCGGGCGGTCCCCGCC
>NZ_NCTE01000808.1 GCF_002114215.1 Streptomyces sp. 13-12-16
GGTCGCGCCCGCCCGGAGGACGACGGGGCGTCCGGACGGTGCGGGCGGGTCAGCCGGCGGCCGCCTCCGGATCGCGGTCGGACGACGGCCAGACGTACGGCAGGTCGTCCGGCTCCCCGGGGAAGAGCTCCGCGTAGACGGCCGGGTCCTTGCGGACCAGCGCCGAGCGGTGGCTGCGGTGCACGGCGTCGTCCCCCAGCCAGGGCGGCAGCTCACCGGCCCCGGCCAGCTCCCGCTGACCGCGCACCGGCGCCCCGGGCCGCACCCCGGCGAGGTCGGCGACGAGGGTGGCGGCGCAGCTGTCCTGGTGGCCCCGTTCGCGCCAGACCCGGCAGATCTCCAGGCCGTACCGCACCAGCGCCTCCTCGTAGCCGGTCCACATGCGGACCGCGGGGTGGCGGCGCCACCCGTAGCCCGGCACGATCAGGCCGCGCAGCACCTGGACCGCCTCGACCCGCTGTTTGCCGAGCCGGCGCCGGTCGAGCACCAGTGCCGACTCGCAGAAGTCGGGGTACGGCAGAAAGGTCTGCATACGGCCGCCCGAACGGTGAGGGGGCAAGGGGCTCACCGCACCGCAGTTCCCCCGTCGCGGCGGCGCACACATCGCGGGGCGCCCCGAGGGCTCAGCCCAGCGTGCCGAGCCGGGCCTCGCGCCACAGGTCGACACCGCCGTCGGTGGCGTACTCGTCGATCCCGGCCAGCTCCTCGGCGTCGAAGTCGAGGTTCTCCAGCGCGGCGACGTTCTGCTCCAGCTGCTCGGTGCGGGAGGCGCCGATGACCAGCGAGGTGACCCGCGGGTCCCGCAGCGCCCAGGCCAGCGCCATCTGCGCGAGGGTCTGCCCGCGCCGGGCCGCGATGTCGTTCAGGGCGCGCAGCCGGTGCCGCATGTCGTCGGTCAGCCACCCGGCGTCGAACGACTTGCCGGCCGCCGCCCGCGAGTCCCGCGGGACGCCGTCCAGATAGCGCCCGGTCAGCATCCCCTGTGCGAGCGCGGTGAAGCCGATGACCCCGAAGCCCTCCTCCTGGGCCACGTCCAGCAGGCCGTCGGTCTCGATCCAGCGGTTCAGCATGTTGTACGACGGCTGGTGGATCAGCAGCGGGGTCCCGAGGTCCCGGAGGATCGCCGCGGCCTCGCGGGTGCGTTCGGCGTCGTACGAGGAGATGCCGACGTAGAGCGCCTTGCCCTGGCGGACCGCCGTGTCGAGGGCGCCCATCGTCTCCTCGAGCGGAGTGGTGGTGTCCAGCCGGTGCGAGTAGAAGATGTCCACGTACTCCAGGCCCATGCGCTCCAGCGACTGGTCCAGCGAGGCCAGCAGGTACTTGCGGGAGCCGCCGCCCTGGCCGTACGGGCCGGGCCACATGTCCCAGCCGGCTTTGGTGGAGACCACCAGCTCGTCCCGGTACGGCGCGAGGTCCCGCTTCATCAGCCGGCCGAAGTTGATCTCGGCGGAGCCGTAGGGCGGGCCGTAGTTGTTCGCCAGGTCGTGGTGGGTGATGCCGAGGTCGAAGGCGCGCAGGGCGATCTCGCGCTGCGTCTCGAACGGCTTGTCGTCGCCGAAGTTGTGCCAGTAACCCAGGGACAGCAGGGGGAGGTCGAGTCCCGAGCGGCCGGTGCGCCGGTAGCGCATGGTGCCGTCGTAACGCTCGGGGCGGGCGATGTGGTTCATCGGCGGTTCTCCGGTGATGCGAGCGGGGGTGTCCCGTGGGATGGTGTTGATCCTTGCCACAGTGCCCCCGCCCGATCGGGAAGTCCAACCGATCCCTTCCATGGAATTCAGCAGTGCGGTTTCTGAATCGGCGGGCGGCCGCGACGACGGATTGGACTCCGTGCCGACGGGCAGGCGGAAGCGGAAGCGGCACGAGCACGACCGCCCGCCCCCACAAGGAGGTCGACCATGAGGGTCCGTACGCTGACCGGCGGCCTGGCCGCGGTGCTCGTGCTGTCCGGCCCGCTGCTGAACGGCCCGGCCGTGGCCGTCGCACCCGTCGCGCCCGCCGGAACGGCCCAGCGCCAGGCGGCCGACGACGTGGTCACCTACGACGCGAGCGGCGCCGCGGAGTTCAGGGCCGCGGTCGAGCGGGGAGCGGCGATCTGGAACGAGAGCGTCGAGACCGTCGAACTGTGTCCGGCCGCGTCCGGGCAGCGCGCCGACGTGCGGATCGTGGCGGACGACGGCTGGCCCCGCTCCGTCCCCACCTCGATGGGCGACGGCACCGTCTACATCGGGCGCCAGGCCGTGGACCGGGGCTACTCCCCGATCCGTATCGCGGCCCACGAACTCGGCCACATGCTGGGCCTGCCGGACCGCAAGCCGGGCCCCTGCTCCAGCCTGATGTCGGGCGCCAGCGCCGGAACCTCGTGCACCAACCCCTACCCGAGCGCGGCGGAGAAGGCGCAGGTCGAGCGGAACTTCGAGGGAGCCCCCACCGGGGCGCTGCTGGGGCGGATGTGACGTGTGGGGCGATCAACGCTATGGTTGTCCCAGGTCAAGGCGACGGAGACCTCCGGAGCCCGCCCGTGCGTTGGTGGTCCAAGGAAAGACGCCCCGCTTCCTGCGGGGAGATGCAGGTGCAAGGCCTGCCCGGCGCTCCATCCGAGCCCCGTCCCGAAACTTCGGGACGGGGCTCGTCGCGTTGCCGGTGGTTCACGGCTGGACCGGCATGGTCCAGCAGTTGGAGCGCGCCGGTTCGCCCTCGAGCCGGTCGGTCAGCCACTTCACCGCGTCGCCCTGGTCGGTGAGCAGCGGCACGAGGTGGTTGGTGAGGATCTTGTCGCCGAGGTCGGGCAGCACGACGGCCTTGTAGGTGACGTCGGCGCCCTTGCGGCACCAGTCCAGGGCCAGTCGGCGGGCCTGCGCGTGCGGCACGATGTCGTCCTGGACGCCGGTGACCAGGCGGACCGGGCCGGTGGGCGTGAGCCTGCCGATGCGCTGCTCGTCGAGGACGGCCCGGGCGTCCGGCTCGTCGGCGATGACGTCGGCGAGCGAGCTTCCGTCCTTCGTCCACTCGGTGCTCTTGGTGAAGCCGTGGCTGAGGATCGCGTCCCCGACGCAACTGGTGCCGATGTCGTCGAGGGCGCTTCGGCCGGTGGCGTTGACGTGCTGGTCGACGACCTCCTTCAGCGCGGGCTCGGCCTGGGCGAAACCGTTGATCGACCAGCCCAGCGCGGCCGCCAGGGCGCTGCCGTCGATGCCCTTCATGACCGCCGTCAGGTCGGCGGGCGGCGCGCCGGCGTAGGTGCCGACGAGGTTCACCTCGGGTGCGTAGGCGGAGTGCAGTTCGGCGGCGGACGCGCTGGCCCCGCCGCCCTGGCTGTAGCCGTACATGCCCACCCGCGAGTCGGCGGTGACCGACGCGCCCGGCACGGAGCGGGCCGCGCGGGCCGCGTCCAGCATGGCGCGCCCCTGGTCGAGCCGGTTGACGTAGGTGTGCAGCCGGTCGGTCGCCCCGAGCCCGACGTAGTCGGTCACCACGACGGCGGCGCCGGTGGCCAGGAGCCGGTAGACGGCCAGGTTGTCGTATCCGACGGACAGCGTCTCCCCGGTCAGGGTCAGCGGGTTCTGCAGGGCCAGCGAGGGCGCGCACTGGTCGCCCTGGCCCATGGTCCCGGAGCCGACGACCACCAGGGGGCGGGGGCCGTCGCCCTTCCAGCCGGCGGACGGCTCGATGTAGGCCCCGGTGACGGCCACCGGCTGCCCGCCCGAGTCGGTGGAGGTGTACATCAGGCGGGTCGCGGTGCCGGGCAGGGTGCGGCCGTCCAGACCGGGCAGGCTCAGCCCGAGACGCAGTGGCTCGTGGCGGACCAGTACGCCCTCGCCCGCGGGCAGTTCGACGGGCGGGGTGTAGAAGGCGGGGATGGTGACACCCCGCGACACCACGGGGTCGCTCGCGACGGCGGGCGGCGCGGACACGCAGACACAGGCGGTCGTGGCGACCACGGTGGTCAGCACGCTGCTGATACGGCTCACGGCTCACTCCTCGCTCTGCTCCAGGAAGGTGAACCGGAAACTAGCAGTGCTTACTTACCGCCGGTAACCCGTGAGTAAGTTACGGCACGGTAACTTTTGCGGGAGGTGCCGGGCGCACACGGGAACGGGCCCCGCCGTCGCCCGGCGGGGCCCGCTCCCGGTCGTGACCGCTCAGGCCGTGTGCAGCGTCAGCCCGTAGCGGTTGAGGATCTCGTTGACCGGCTGGAACCAGGTCTCGCCCCCGCCGGAGCAGTTGCCCCAGCCGCCGGAGGTGACGCCCTGCGCCTGGTCGCCGCTGATGAACGAGCCGCCCGAGTCACCCGGTTCGGCGCAGACGCTGGTCTTCGTCATCTGATGGACCGCGCCCTGGCTGTAGTTGACCGTCTCGTTCTTGGCCAGGACCCTGCCGCAGTGCCAGTGGGTCGTGGAGCCGGAGCGGCAGATCGAGGCACCGACCGGTGCCTCCGTCGAGCCGCGCACCAGCTGGTCCGGCACGGTGCCCCAGCCGAGCACCACCGGCACCGTCCACCAGCCGCTGCCCACGTTCACCCAGGCGTAGTCGTTGCCCGGGAACGAGGAGCCCTGGAAGTTGCCGATGTACGAGCCGTCCCAGCCCCTGACCTGGCCGCCGACGCCGCCGCAGTGCCCGGCGGTGACGAAGCCGCCGTGCACCGAGAAGCCTATGGAGCAGCGGACGTTGCCGGTGTAGTACGGGTCTCCGCCCACCGTCCCGGCGGCGAAGGTCTCCGCCGCGGCCTCCACGGTCCGCACGGTGACCGGGCCGGCCTCGCGGGCCTCGTCCACGAAGGAGCGGACATCGTTGTCGGCACGCTTGCCGGCGACGACGTTCACGACGACCGTGTTGGCGGCCGGGTCGACGGCCCAGCTGCTGACGCCCGAGGGCGCGTCGAGGCGGTCGATGCGGGACTTGGCCGCGTCCAGCTGCCGGGCGCTGTGCTCGACGGTGCGGACGGCCGCGCCGGACGCGCGCAGGGACCGTACCGTCGAGGCGTCGGCGTCCGGGGTGACGGCCACGGTCAGTTTCTCGCTCTTCGCGTCGAACCAGGCGCCGCCGTACGCCGGTCCGGCGGTCCTGCGGGCCTCGGGCGCGAGCTCGGTGGCCTCGCGTTCGGCGGCCAGTCGGTCCTCCGCCTCGGCGCGGGTCAGGCCGAAGTCCCGCTGCATCGCCCGGAGCAGGCCGTCGGAGGCGGGCGTGGAGTCGGCGGCGCGGGTGGTGGGGGAGTCGGGGGCGTCCTGCGCCGCGGCCGGCAGGGTGCCGGCCGCGGTCCAGCTGCCGATCATGAGCAGGGCGGCCACGCCGGCATGCGTGAGTCGGGTGCGTCTCATGGAAGGTGCCCTTCGTCGTTCCAGCGAGG
Organism: Streptomyces sp. 13-12-16; assembly: GCF_002114215.1. GTDB lineage: Bacteria > Actinomycetota > Actinomycetes > Streptomycetales > Streptomycetaceae > Streptomyces. The sequence continues at coordinate 5,345 of NZ_NCTE01000808.1, forward strand.
TGGGGGTGGAACAACCGCAGTGTGAGAGCGCTCTCAGCCTGAGT
>NZ_NCTE01000809.1:0-4169 GCF_002114215.1 Streptomyces sp. 13-12-16
GACGCGGCCGACGACCCGGCCGCCGAACGCGCCGCCCTGGAGGCCCGCCAGCCCACCGGCCGCCTGGTCTCGGCCGCCGAGGTCGCGGGTGCCGTCGCCTACCTGGCGAGCCCGCTGTCCGGCGCCACCACCGGTACGGCCCTCGCGGTCGACGGCGGCATGCAGGGACTGCGGCCGCGCCCGGAGAGCCGGTGAACCCCCGCCGCCTCGGCCGCAGCCGCGTCGAGGTCACCGCCCTGGCCTTCGGCGCCGCCGGCATCGGCAACCTGTACACCGAGGTCGGTGAGGAGGCGGCGTACGAGACGGTGCGGGCCGCCTGGCAGCGCGGCGTCCGCTACTTCGACACCGCCCCGCACTACGGCCTCGGCCTGGCCGAACGCCGCCTCGGCGCGGCCCTGCGGGAGCACCCGCGGGACGCGTACACCGTGTCCACGAAGGTGGGCCGCCGCCTCGAACCCGTCGCGCACACCGGCGGCGACGACCTCGCCCACGGCTTCGCCGTCCCCGCCACCCACCGCCGCGTCTGGGACTTCAGCGCCGACGGCGTACGCCGCACCCTGGAGGCGAGCCTGGAGCGCCTCGGCCTGGACCGTGTCGACGTCGTCTACCTCCACGACCCCGACGACCACGCCGAACAGGCCTTCCGCGAGGGCTACCCGGCCCTGGAGCGGCTCCGCGCGGAGGGCGTCGTCGGGGCGATCGGCGCCGGCATGAACCAGACCGCGATGCTCACCCGCTTCGTCCGCGACACCGACGTCGACGTCGTCCTGTGCGCCGGCCGCCACACCCTGCTCGACCAGAGCGCCCTGACCGACCTGCTGCCCGCCGCCCGGGAGCACGGCAGATCGGTCGTCATCGGCGGTGCCTTCAACTCCGGGCTCCTCGCGGACCCGAGGCCGGGAGCCACGTACGACTACACCCGCGCACCCGCCGGGTTGCTGGACCGCGCCCTGCGGCTGAAGGAGGCCGCCGAACGTCACGGCACCACCCTGCGCGCCGCCGCCCTGGCGTTCTGCGCCGCCCATCCGGCGGTCGCGGGCGTACTGGTCGGTCCCCGCTCGGCCGCCGAAGTCCACGACTGCGCGGACCAGTTCGCGGCCCCGGTCCCCGGCTCCCTCTGGCGGGAACTGCGCGACACCGGTCTGCTGCCGCCCGAGGGGGAGCCGGCGTGACCGTCGACGCGCACCACCACGTCTGGGACCTGTCCGTCCGCGACCAGGACTGGATCACCGGCCCCGGACTCCGGCCGCTGCGGCGGAACTTCACCCTGGCCGACCTCGCACCCGAGGCGGTCGCGGCCGGTGTCGGCCGTACCGTCCTGGTGCAGACCGTCACCGTCCCCGAGGAGACCCCCGAGCTGCTGGCGCTCGCCGAGGCCCACGAGCCGGTCGCCGGGGTCGTCGGCTGGACCGACCTCACCCGCCCCGACGCCGCCGACGAGCTGGCCCGGCTGCGGGAACTGCCCGGCGGACGGTATCTGAAGGGCATCCGCCACCAGGTCCAGGGCGAGCCCGACCCCGAGTGGCTGCTGCGCCCGGACGTACGGCGCGGACTCGCCGCCGTCGCCGACGCGGGCCTGGTCTACGACCTGGTCGTCCTGCCGCACCAACTGCCGGCCTGCGTGGCGGCGGCCGGGTCACTGCCCCGGCTCACCTTCGTCCTGGACCACCTGGGCAAACCGCCCGTCGCCTCGGGCGCGCTCGAACCCTGGGCGTCCGGTGTCCGCGCCCTGGCCGCACTGCCCAACACGGTGTGCAAGCTCTCCGGCCTGGTCACCGAGGCCGACCCGGCCTCCTGGACCGTCGACGACCTGCGCCCGTACGCCGAGGTCGTGCTGGACGCCTTCGGCCCCGGCCGGCTGATGTTCGGCTCGGACTGGCCGGTGTGCACCCTCGCGGCGGCCTACGGCGACGTCCTCGCCACCGCGCGGGCGCTGACCGGGAACCTCGACGACACCGGACGCCGTCAGCTCTTCGAGACCACCGCCACCCGCGTCTACGGCCTCTGAGCCGGTCCCGTCAGCCGGGTCGGCGGCAGGAACTCCCGCACATACGTCCGCTCCCAGCACGCGCCCGTCTCCCGCAGCTCCCGCCACGTCGTGTAGCGGTAGCGGAAGAGGCGGGCGCGGATGTGCCGGGGCGGCGCGTCCGCGGGGAACGGGGAGCGACGCAGCAGCCTCAGCGTGTCCCGGTCGCCCTCCAGCAGCCGCTCCACCAGCGCGCCGAACCACGGACTCGCGTACGCGGGCGACAGCGCGGCGAACCACATCAGCCAGTCGAGCCGCAGATGGTACGGCGCGAACTGCCGCGGCCAGCGCCGCGGATCGCCCGGCTTGCCCTTGAACTCGTACTCCCGCCAGCCGGAGTCCTTCCGGGGCACCTCGTCCGCCGTCCCCTCCACGACCACCTCGTACCGGATCCGGCTGACGCTGCCGAACGCCCCGTAGGTGTTGACCAGGTGCAGCGGGTCGAAGGAGCGGTTCATCACCTGGCGGCGGGAGAGCATGTTGCGCACCGGCCGGTAACCGAGGCCGAGCAGCAGCGCGCACACCGCGAGGACGACCACCACGTACCACAGCGGCGGGTCGGGCACCGTCGGCGGATCGGCGGGGAACGCGACCGCGGGCAGGGCCAGCACGATCGTGATCCAGTTCAGCCACGCGAAGTTGCCGGACAGCACCAGCCAGAGCTGGGTGACGATCATCAGCGAGGCGGCGGCCGTGGCGACCGGCTGCGGGGCGAACAGCAGGAACGGCACGACGAGCTGGGTGACGTGGTTCGCGGCCACCTCGACACGGTGCAGCGGCTTCGGCAGACGGTGGAAGAACCAGCTCAGCGGCCCCGGCATCGGCTGGGTCTCGTGATGGTGGTCCAGACAGGTCAGCTTCCGCCAGCACTCGTCGCCGCGCATCTTGATCAGTCCCGCGCCGAACTCCACCCGGAACAGGACCCACCGCAGCAGGAACAGCACCACGACGGGCGGTGCCACCTCGTCGTTGCCGAGGAAGACGGCCAGGAACCCGACCTCCAGGAGCAGCGACTCCCAGCCGAACGCGTACCAGGTCTGCCCCACGTTGACGACCGACAGGTACAGCGCCCACGGCACCAGCCACAGCAGCATCCCGCCCCACAGCGGAAGCAGCGAGTCCAGCCCCGCCAGCAGCGCCGCCGACACCGCGCAGCCCGTCCAGGCGCACACCGCGAAGAACCGGTCCGAGTAGTGCCAGTGGAACAGGCTCGGCGACCTCCGCAGCGGCACCCGCTCCACGAAACGCGGCACCGGCAGCATGCCGCGCTCCCCGATCAGCGCACGGAACTGCAGCGCCGCCGTCAGGAACGCGACCAGGTACAGCCCGGCCAGCGCCCGCTGGAAGACCAGCCGGCCCGTCCAGTACTCGGACGCGGTGAACCACTCCACGGCCGCACGCTCCCTCCTGCCTCGTTCCGCCGACACCCCTGTGACTCTCCGTATACCACCGGGCGGGCCGCGCAACCCGCGGGCGAGAGGCGCGCGCGGGCGGCGCCCAGCGGTCGAAGAATCGCGTGAATCCTGGCAAGGTGGGCCCATGGCTGATCGGGGAGCGAGCCCCCTGTCTCTCCCGGACGACTGGCCGGACCACCCGGATCCGATCCTGGCGCTCAACCGCATGGGCAGTTTCGACTGGGACCTGGACGCCGGGGTGATGCAGATGGACGCCCAGGCGCACGAGATCTTCGACATGCGCCCCGACGAGTACGACGACCACCCCGAGACCCTGGGCAGCCGGGTCCCGCCCGGCGAGGCCCGGCGCCTGGACACCGTCGTGTCACAGGCGCTGAAGACCGGCAGCGAGAACTACGGCGCCTACTTCCGCGTCCGCTGCCGCGACGGCTCCCTGCGCTGGACCCACACCCAGGGCTACATCCGCCGGGACGAGTCCGGCCGGCCCCGCCGCATCATCGGCATCGTCCGGGACGCCACCCAGGAGCTCCGCGACAGCGAGGCCCGGCGCGATCAGGCGCTCCAGGAGGACATCCGCCGCCGGCAGACCAACGTCGTCCAGCTCACCACCGCCGCCCTCGCCCACGCCCGCACCGTGCAGGACGTCATCGACGCCCTCAAGGACACCCACGGCCTCACCCACCTGGGTGCGACCAGCCTCGTGATGGGTCTGGTCGAGGCGGGCCGGA
>NZ_NCTE01000809.1:4379-5381 GCF_002114215.1 Streptomyces sp. 13-12-16
TCATCGAGTCACCGGAGGAGTTCGCCGAGCGCTATCCGGGGCTGTGGCAGGGCATCACCGGGCTGAACATCACCTCGGCGGCCTATCTGCCGCTGATCGTCCAGGCCCGTCCCATCGGTGCGATGGGGCTGCTCTACAGCGACCGGCGCGGCTTCACCGCCGAGGAGCGCAACGTCCTCGTCGCCCTGGGCAGCAGCATCTCCCAGAGCCTGCAGCGCGCGATGTTCTACGAGCAGGAGATGGACCTCGCCCGGGGGCTGCAGCAGGCCATGCTGCCGCGCACCATCCCCAGCGTGCCCGGCGCCGACCTCGCCGTGCGCTACCGCGCCGCCACCATCGGCGGCTCCTTCGGCAGGGACATCGGCGGCGACTGGTACGACCTGATCCCGCTGCCGGGAGGCCGGGTGGGCGCCGTCATCGGCGACGTCCAGGGCCACGACACGCACGCCGCCGCCGTCATGGGCCAGCTGCGCATCGTGCTGCGCGCCTACGCGGCCGAGGGCCACCCGCCGCCCACCGTGATGGCCCGCGCCTCGGTCTTCCTGCACGAGCTCGACACCGACCGTTCCGCGACCTGCCTCTACGCCGAGGCCGACCTGTCCACCGGTGTGCTCCAGGTGGTCCGGGCCGGCCACCTCGACCCGCTGGTGCGCCGCACCGACGGCTCCTGCCGGCGCGTCCTCGTCCCCGGCGGGCTGCCGCTCGGCCTGTCCGCGGAGTTCGGGCGGCTCGACTACCCGGTCGGCACGATGGAGCTCGATCCCGGCGACACCCTGCTGCTGTGCACCGACGGCCTGGTCGAGCAGCCCGGCTCCGACCTCGACGACGGGATGAAGGCCCTCTCGGCGTTGGTCGCCGCAGGCCCCGACGACGTACGCGACCTCGCCGACCGGCTCATCGACGTGGCCGGGGAACGCGGCGGCGGCGACGACGTGGCGCTGCTCCTGCTGCGCCGCCGCGCCCCGGACGGCGCGCGGCCCGGCGGCCGGCTCAAGCAGCGGG
>NZ_NCTE01000810.1 GCF_002114215.1 Streptomyces sp. 13-12-16
GTGATCATCAGGTTCGCGGGGGACTCGGGTGACGGTATGCAGCTCACCGGTGACCGTTTCACCTCGGAGACCGCGTCGTTCGGCAACGACCTCTCCACGCTGCCGAACTTCCCGGCCGAGATCCGCGCGCCCGCCGGCACCCTGCCCGGTGTCTCGTCCTTCCAGCTCCACTTCGCCGATCACGACATCCTCACCCCCGGTGACGCGCCGAACGTGCTGGTGGCGATGAACCCGGCGGCGCTGAAGGCCAACATCGCCGATCTGCCGCGCGGTGCGGAGATCATCGTCAACACGGACGAGTTCACCAAGCGGGCGATGCAGAAGGTCGGTTACGACAGCAGCCCGCTGGAGGACGGCTCGCTGGACGGCTACAGCCTGCATCCGGTGCCGCTGACCACGCTGACCGTGGAGGCGCTCAAGGAGTTCGACCTGACCCGCAGGGAGGCCGAGCGCAGCAAGAACATGTTCGCGCTGGGGCTGCTGAGCTGGATGTACCACCGGCCCACCGAGGGCACGGAGAGGTTCCTGCGGTCGAAGTTCGCCCGCAGGCCCGACATCGCGGCGGCCAACATCGCGGCCTACCGGGCGGGGTGGAACTTCGGCGAGACGACGGAGGACTTCGCGGTCTCCTACGAGGTGGCCCCGGCGGCGAAGGCGTTCCCGCCCGGTGTCTACCGCAACATCTCCGGGAACCTGGCCCTGTCCTACGGGCTGATCGCCGCGTCCCGCCAGGCGGACCTGCCGCTCTACCTCGGCTCCTATCCGATCACCCCGGCCTCGGACATCCTGCACGAGCTGAGCCGGCACAAGAACTTCGGTGTGCGGACCTTCCAGGCCGAGGACGAGATCGCCGGCATCGGCGCGGCACTGGGAGCGGCCTTCGGCGGCTCGCTGGCGGTGACGACGACGAGCGGTCCGGGTGTGGCGCTGAAGTCGGAGACGATCGGTCTGGCGGTGTCGCTGGAGCTGCCGCTGCTGATCGTGGACATCCAGCGCGGCGGGCCGTCCACCGGCCTGCCGACCAAGACCGAGCAGGCGGACCTGCTGCAGGCCATGTACGGCCGCAACGGCGAGGCCCCGGTCCCGGTGGTCGCACCGTGCACCCCGGCCGACTGCTTCGACGCCGCCCTGGAGGCGGCCCGCATCGCCCTGACCTACCGCACGCCCGTCTTCCTGCTCTCCGACGGCTACCTCGCCAACGGCAGCGAGCCCTGGCGGATCCCGGACCCCCAGGAGCTGCCGGACCTGACCGTGCAGTTCGCCCAGGGACCCAATCACATCCTGGACGACGGCACCGAGGTGTTCTGGCCCTACAAGCGCGACCCGCAGACCCTGGCCCGCCCCTGGGCCGTCCCCGGCACCCCGGGGCTGGAGCACCGTATCGGCGGCATCGAGAAACAGGACGGCACCGGCCACATCTCCTACGACCCCGCCAACCACGACTTCATGGTCCGCACCCGGCAGGCGAAGATCGACAACATCGACGTCCCCGACGTCGAGGTCGACGACCCGCACGGGGCGAAGACCCTGGTGCTGGGCTGGGGCTCGACCTACGGCCCCATCACGGCCGCCGTGCGCCGCATCCGCAAGGAGGGCGGCCACATCGCCCAGGCACACCTGCGCCACCTCAACCCCTTCCCCCACAACCTCGGCGCGGTCCTCAAGAGGTACGACAAGGTCGTGGTCCCCGAGATGAACCTGGGACAGCTCGCCACCCTCATCCGGGCGAAGTACCTGGTCGACGCCCGCTCGTACAACCAGGTCAACGGCATGCCGTTCAAGGCCGAGCAGCTCGCCACGGCGCTGAAGGAGGCCCTCGATGACTGACCCCAACGCCCTTCTGCAGCTGGTGCCCAAGGCCGAGGGCCAACAGTCCATGAAGGACTTCAAGTCCGACCAGGAAGTGCGCTGGTGCCCCGGCTGCGGCGACTACGCCGTCCTCGCCGCCGTACAGGGCTTCATGCCCCAGCTCGGCCTGGCGAAGGAGAACATCGTCTTCGTCTCCGGCATCGGCTGCTCCTCCCGCTTCCCGTACTACATGAACACCTACGGGATGCACTCCATCCACGGCCGCGCCCCCGCCATCGCCACCGGCCTGGCCACCTCCCGGCGCGACCTGTCCGTCTGGGTCGTCACCGGCGACGGCGACGCCCTCTCCATCGGCGGCAACCACCTCATCCACGCCCTGCGCCGCAACGTCAACCTCAAGATCCTGCTGTTCAACAACCGGATCTACGGCCTGACCAAGGGCCAGTACTCCCCCACCTCCGAAATCGGCAAGATCACCAAATCGACGCCGATGGGCTCACTGGACGCCCCCTTCAACCCGGTCTCCCTGGCCATCGGCGCGGAGGCCTCCTTCGTGGCCCGCACCGTCGACTCCGACCGCAAACACCTCACCGAGGTACTGCGCCAGGCGGCCGACCACCCCGGCACCGCCCTGGTGGAGATCTACCAGAACTGCAACATCTTCAACGACGGCGCCTTCGAGGTCCTCAAGGACCGGCAGCAGGCCGAGGAAGCCGTGATCCGCCTGGAACACGGACAGCCCATCCGCTTCGGCACCGACGGCTCCAAGGGCGTCGTCCGCGACCGCGCCACCGG
>NZ_NCTE01000811.1:0-8187 GCF_002114215.1 Streptomyces sp. 13-12-16
CTCCGGGTCACCCACCCCGGGCGCGCCGCCGGCCGGTCCGCCCGCCGGGCTCCGGCCGGTCGCCTTCCCGGCCGCCGGCGGTCAACGCGCGGGCCCGTCCCCGGTGTCAGTGGCCGCTGGCAGTATGACGATCATGAGCCGAATCATCTCGTACAGCACCGCCGACAAGGCCGACGTCCTGGCCTTCATCGGAGCCGCGGACGACCTGACGCCCGATCAGGTGCGACGGCTGGGCATCATGCGTGAGAGGGCGCGGGAGAGCCAGCGGGAACTGGAGCGGCAGGGCATCGACCTGGGCCTGACCGTCCCCGAGGCGCTGGAACACCTCGTGGCCGGTCGCGCGAGCTCCGAAGCCGAGTACGCGGCGGGCGCCTACTACCGCGCGCTCCAGCACATCATCGACTGCAACGCCTCCGATCCCGCCGACCTCGGTGTCTACTCCAAGCCCTCCACCTTCTTCGGTCTGCTCGACGAAGAGCTGCGCCGTGCGGGCGTGAGCGCCGATCTCCTGCTGCACGACCACCTGTTCTCCGGGCCGCCCGAGGAGATCCCCTTCCCCATCCCCTTCCCCGTGGACGGGCCGCACATCGGCATGTTCCCGCTGGCCAGGGCCAAGCCGGCCGCCGACGCCTACCGTGCGGTGCTGGACCGGGTGGGCGAGGACTTCCGGTACGACCTCGGGGAACTGGCCGAGAAGCTCGAGTTCGAGCACAAGGAATGGGAGTACTCCACGAAGAACATCGACTGGTACACCCAGGACACGATCTTCTTCTCCCTCACGGGCTGAGCGGCGGTGTCCGCCTCCCGGATGAAAAGGGTGGGCATCAGGCGGGTGAATGCGACGTGCGCACTCGGATGAGCGGAACGAGGACACCGCAGGCCGAGATGCTCCCGCTTTTCAGGAGAGGGTGAGCAAGCTCCAGGCGGCCGCGCGGAGTTCCTCGTCCTCGTGGTCCTCGGAGAAGGGTGTGGCGCTGAGCAGGCGGCGCGGGGAGAAGGCGCAGGCCCGGAGGGCTGGGCGCAACTCCTCGGGTGTCCGGCCGATGGCGGCGAGGGCCTTGAGGGCGTGAAGACCGACCGGAGTGGGACCGGCCAGTTCGGCGAGGACGGGGACGGCGTCGTCCGGGGAGCCGGTGATCCAGTGGTGTGCCTCGGCGGCGGTCGCCCGCGTCCACTCGTATCGCGCTGTCAGCATCGGCCTGACGAGGGGGAGCAGGGGGGTGGCGGCACTGCCGAGGGGCTGGAGGAGGCTCAGGTGCCGGTGTGTCGGGCCCTGTGCCGCCGGGAGCAGTTCCTCGAAGGTGCGAAGTGCCGGGACGGGGTCACCGGTCAAGCGGTAGTGGGCGACGGCCGCAGTGGCTCGCAGCGAGGCGTCGCTGCTTCGCCGGGCCTCCCGCAGGACGGAGGAGACCTCTCCGGTCAGGGCGCCGTCCAGGCCGAGTTGCCGGGCGGCGGCGACGGCCGCCCGGCGGGTCCGGAGACATTCCACCAGTTCGGGCCGGGCCTGCCGGGCGGGAGCACCGAGCGGTTCCAGCGCTGCGATCAGGGCGTCGGCCGCGTTCCCGGCGGCGCCCGCCGACAGTTCCCCGCGGATCACCGCTGTGAGCTCGTCGCTCGCCTCCGGGAAGGCCGTCGCCGCCGCCCGGACCGCCTCGGCGTCGGAGCGGCGCAGGAGCACCTCCAGGGCGCGCGGGTCACGTGAGCGGACCAGGGCGAGGAGCGCCGGCCGTGCGGTCTCCCCGTCCGCACGGGCGTAGTCGTACAGCCTGTCCCGGAGCTCGTCGCCGGGCTCGGGCAGACGGCCGACCCAGCGACCGATGACGTCCAGCGTGTGGACGAGCGAGCGGGTGTCCCGCTGGTGGGGCAGGGCGGCGAGCAGGAGATCCAGCACCTCCGGCTCCCGGTCGCGCCAGACCTCCGTGATCTCCCGAGCCAGCCACGATCCGCGTGAGCCCAGGTCGCCCGCGTCGATCCAGTGGGCCGCCACGGCGAGAGCGGCGTCCGGGTCGTCGGCCAGCAGCTCGGTGAGGTGGGACTCCGGGCTGTCGGCGCCCGGCCACGGGAAGTCGTCCTCCCCGGGATCGGGTTCGGCCCCGTCCTCGGCGAGGATCGTCACCAGCTCCGCCGGGTACGGCGGGCCGGACCGCTCGGCGGCGAGCGTGGCCGCCGCCAGCCTGACCTCGGACCACGCGCTGTCGAAGGGCAGCGGTGCCCGCCCGCTCCGGTTCAGGACGACCAGTGCGTCGGCCCGTACCGCCGGGACCGCGTCACCGGCGTACAGCTCGCGGACCCGCTCCTCGACGGAGGCCCACAGCCCGGCGGGGAGCATCTCCGCCACAACCGCGACCACACGGAGTGCCGCCCGGCGCACCGGCCGTTCGGTGTCCGTCAGGCAGGGCAGCAGCTCCGGAAGCACCCGACACAGCTCCGCGCAGACCTCGGCGGCCGAACTGCGCGGCCAGTGCGGTGACTCGGTGTCCGAGGGAGTGTGGTCGGCGAGCGTCGCCAGCAGCATCAGCAGCTCGGCGCGCCTGCCGGGAACGTGCCGGGCGGCGTGTGCGAGGAAGGGGACGGCGGGCGCCGACGCCGAGTACACCGTGCCCTGGTGGTGGATGTTCCCGTACAGCTCGTGAACGGCTTCGTCCACGGTCGTGTCGTCGTCCCGGTAGAGCGCCCTGATCAGGTCGGGCACGTCCACGGCCGAGCCGTAGGCGTGGGTCAGTGTCTGCCACTGGATGGTGTCCAGTTCGGCCGGGGACTTCACGGTCGATGCTCCTTCGCTGGTCAGGTGCGCCGACCCTACTGATCACCACCGACAGCGCTGGTCCTCAGGCGGCGGGCGGAGGCGCGACGACGGGCGGGTTGAGGCGGGCGAAGCCTTCCTGGCGCTGGTAGGGGAAGTACGGGTAGGGCGCGGTCCTGGCGCTCGCCGCGTCGAGTCTCGCCGTCTGGTCGGGCGTGAGCGTCCAGCCGACGGCGCCGAGGTTCTGGCGGAGCTGCTCCTCGTTGCGGGCGCCGATGATGACGGAGGAGACGGTCGGCCGCCGCAGCAGCCAGTTGAGGGCGATCTGCGGAATGCTCCTGCCGGTCTCCCGCGCGATCTCGTCGAGGGCGTCGACCACGCGGTAGAGGTGCTCGTCCTCGACCGGCGGGCCGTAGTCCGCGGTCCGGTGCAGCCGGCTGCCGGCCGGGAGCGGCCGGCCGCGGCGGATGTTGCCGGTGAGCCGTCCCCAGCCGAGCGGGCTCCAGACGAGGGCTCCGAGGCCCTGGTCGAGCCCGAGGGGCATCAGCTCCCATTCGTAGTCGCGGCCGACGAGCGAGTAGTAGACCTGATGGGCCACATAGCGCGGGTGGCCGTACCTCTCCGCGCTCGCCAGGGACTTCATCGCCTGCCAGCCGGAGAAGTTGGAGATGCCGAGGTAGCGGACCTTCCCCGCGCGTACGAGGTCGTCGAGCGCGGACAGGACCTCCTCGACCGGTGTCCCGGCGTCGAAGGCGTGCAGCTGGAACAGGTCGATGTGGTCGGTGCCGAGCCGGCGCAGGGCGTCCTCGCACGCGGTGATCAGGCGCGAACGGGAGGTGCCCGCGTCGCCGGGACCGTCGCCCATCGGCAGGCCGGTCTTGGTGGACACGATCACCTGGTCCCTGCGGCCCTTGATCGCTTCGCCGAGCACCTCCTCGGAGGCCCCGCCGGAGTAGACGTCGGCGGTGTCGAACATCGTGATCCCGGCGTCGAGGCAGATGTCCACGAGACGTCGTGCTTCCCGCGCGTCCGTGGTGCCCCAGGCGCCGAACAGCGGCCCCTGGCCGCCGAAGGTGCCGGCGCCGAAGCTCAGTGCGGGGACCTTGAGGCCGGAAGCGCCCAACTGCCTGTACTCCATGGCTGTTCCTCTCCCATCACACGATCTGGCTAACGGGTCTGGAGTTCCGTTAGTGTGGGCCCCAACGTAACAGGTGTGAGCGATTAATGGAACTGGAGTCCCGTTATGGAGTTCGAGGGTGCGGATCCGGGGACCGTCCGTCCGGGCGGGCGCACGGCGCGGGTGCGGGCGTCGGTGCTGCGGGCGGCCGGGGACGCCCTGGCGGAGCACGGCTTCGCCCACCTGGACCTCGCCGACGTCGCGCGCCGTGCCGAGGTGGGCAAGACCACCGTCTACCGCCGCTGGGGGACGGTGACCGGCCTGGTGGCCGATCTGCTGCTGGACATGGCCGAGCAGTCACTGCCGCGCACCGAGACCGGCTCGCTGCTCGGCGACCTCAGGGCCAACGCCCGGCTCGTGCGGCGCACCCTGGCCGACCCGCGGCAAGGGGCGCTGTTCAAGGCGGTGATCGCCGCCGCCACCTGCGAGGCGAGGACGGCCGAGGCCCTGCACCGCTTCTACGACGTCCGCGTCGAGGAGTGGGCGCCCTGCGTCCAACAGGCCGTCGACCGGGGCGAGGTGCCCGAGGGCACCGACGCCCACGAGGTGATCCGCGCCGTCTCCGCCCCCCTCTACTACCGCCTGCTGACCACCGGCGCCCCCCTCGACGAAGCGGCCGCGGACCGGGCCGCCGAGGCCGCCGCGGCGGCGGCACGCGCGGGAGCCTATGTACGGGGCGGCGAAGCCCGTACGTGACGGGCTCGCGCGCGGCCCGGCTCCCCGTCAGCCCGCCGACACCTCGCACCACACGTACTTGCCCCGGCTGCCCTGCCTGGCCGGCGGCTGCCACCCCCAAAGCACCCCCGTCGGTGGCAGCCCCCGCCCCTACGACCACGGAGGCCGATCGATGGTGGAAGCGGGGCGGGCGAGCCCTTCGACGAACCGGGCCGGGGCCTTCCCGTTCGGTGTCCTCTTCGGAGGGCTCACCTCGCTCGTCTCCACGGTCGTCATCGGGCGGGTGTGGGCGGCGTGCGACATCGGCGTCGGCGCGGCGGCGAACTCCCTGACCCTGCTCGTCCTCGCCCCGCTGATCTGGATCGCCACGGCGATCCCGCTCGGTGTCCTGTACGGCGTCCTCGGCGGACGCCACCGGCGCGCGGCCCTGGCGGCGGGGTTCCTGTTCACCGTGTGCTGCACGTGGTTCCTGGTCACCTGGATCGGCGTGCCGGACTCCTACCCGGACCCCGTGTGCCCGGGGAACGTCCCGCCGTGGTGGCCGGGTTTCATACCCGTGTGACCGGGCCGGACCGCGCGTACGGTGAACGCCGGACCGCCCCGCTCCCGCCTTCGCCCACCTCCTCGAGGTGCTGAAGGAACCCGGACCGGCGGGAACCGGCACGACGGCAACTCCGTTGGCACCGCTGCTCGGAGCGATTCCGTGGAACCGGGCCACACCGTTCCGCGGTCTCACGGACAGCCGCCCTGCCCGGCGGCCCCCTTCCGTCCCACTCGCATCCTGGAGCCCGCTTTGCCCATACGGACAGGCACCACCCGCCCCGCGCTCCTGCTCCTGTCGACCGTGCTCGCGGCCGGAACGCTCACCGGCTGCGCGTTGCAGGAACTCACCAGGGACTGCGAGGGGACCGACGGCCGGGTGAGGGAGATGGCCGCGCTCGGCATCCTCGACTCCCGGCCCGCCGGGGCCACCGTCGCCCGGGGCTTCGAGGAGGTCGACGCGGGCTGCTGGGCGGACAGCGGTGACGTCTCGGTGTACGCCGGCCGGACCTACGCCTTCCCCGGCACGGAGGCCGAGGTCACCGCCCACTACCGGAGGGCAGCGGTACGGGACGGATGGGATCCGGACCCCGAAGCCCCGTCCGGCGACCTGTGCTTCGTCAAGGAGGACATGACCCTGCGGGTCGTCTTCCTCACCGCCGAGGGCCTCGCGGAGGACGGCCACGAGGACCGCCCCGACCTCACCACCGGGGCCGGCTACTCGGTCGACGCCGACTCGTTCACGAACAGCGGCGTCGAGCCGGGCTGCTAGAGCCGGGCCGGCCGGACAGGACACCCCCTGTCACACCCCACGGGTACCGTCGGACCCATGCCCAACCAGTCCGCAGCCGCCGCCCCCGGTGAACGCCGGCTCGCCACCCTCGAAGGCGTCCTGGAGCGCATCACGTACGCCAACGAGGAGAACGGCTACACCGTCGCCCGGGTCGACACCGGCCGGGGCGCCGGTGATCTCCTCACCGTCGTGGGCGCGCTGCTCGGCGCCCAGGTGGGGGAGTCGTTGCGGATGGAGGGGCGCTGGGGGTCGCACCCGCAGTACGGCAAGCAGTTCCACGTCGAGAACTACACGACCGTGCTGCCCGCCACCGTGCAGGGCATCCGGCGTTACCTCGGCTCCGGCCTCGTCAAGGGCATCGGGCCGGTCTTCGCCGACCGCATCACGCAGCACTTCGGCGTCGACACCCTCACCGTCATCGAGGAGGAGCCCAAGCGCCTCATCGAGGTCCCCGGGCTCGGGCCCAAGCGGACCAAGAAGATCGCCGACGCCTGGGAGGAGCAGAAGGCGATCAAGGAGGTCATGCTCTTCCTCCAGACCGTGGAGGTGTCCACCTCCATCGCCGTGCGCATCTACAAGAAGTACGGCGACGCCTCGATCTCCGTGGTGAAGAACCAGCCGTACCGGCTCGCCGCCGACGTCTGGGGCATCGGCTTCCTCACCGCCGACAAGATCGCCCAGTCCGTCGGCATCCCGCACGACAGCCCCGACCGGGTGAAGGCCGGCCTGCAGTACGCCCTCTCGCAGGCCACCGACCAGGGGCACTGCTACCTCCCCGAGGAGAAGCTGATCGCCGACGCGGTGAAGCTGCTCCAGGTGGACACCGGCCTCGTCATCGAGTGCCTCGCCGAACTCGCCGCCGAGCCGGAGGACGGCGAGGACCCCGGCGTCGTACGGGAGAAGGTGCCCGCACCCGACGGCGGCGATCCCGTCACCGCCGTCTACCTCGTCCCCTTCCACCGCGCCGAGCTGGCCCTCTCCGGCCAGTTGCAGCGCCTGCTCCGTACCGACGAGGACCGGATGCCGGCCTTCCGGGACGTGGCCTGGGACAAGGCGCTCGGCTGGCTGAAGGGGCGCACGGGCACGGACCTCGCCCCCGAGCAGGAGGCCGCCGTCAAGCTGGCGCTGACCGAGAAGGTCGCCGTCCTCACCGGCGGTCCCGGCTGCGGCAAGTCCTTCACCGTCCGGTCCATCGTGGAGCTGGCCCGCGCCAAGAAGGCCAAGGTCGTCCTCGCCGCCCCGACCGGCCGCGCCGCCAAGCGCCTCGCCGAGCTGACCGGCGCCGAGGCCTCCACCGTCCACCGCCTCCTTGAGCTCAAGCCCGGCGGCGACGCGGCCTACGACCGGGACCGCCCGCTCGACGCCGACCTGGTGGTGGTCGACGAGGCGTCCATGCTGGACCTCCTCCTCGCGAACAAGCTGGTCAAGGCCGTGCCGCCGGGCGCCCACCTGCTCTTCGTCGGGGACGTCGACCAGCTTCCCAGCGTCGGCGCGGGAGAGGTGCTCCGGGACCTCCTCGCCGACGGCGGCCCCGTCCCCGCCGTCCGGCTCACCCGTGTCTTCCGCCAGGCCCAGCAGTCCGGCGTGGTGACCAACGCGCACCGGATCAACGCGGGGCAGCACCCCGTCACCGACGGCATGAAGGACTTCTTCCTCTTCGTCGAGGACGACACCGAGGAGGTCGGCCGGCTCACCGTCGACGTCGCTGCCCGGCGCATCCCGGCGAAGTTCGGCCTCGACCCCCGCCGGGACGTGCAGGTCCTCGCCCCCATGCACCGGGGCCCGGCCGGCGCGGGCACGCTCAACGGGCTGCTCCAGCAGGCCATCACCCCCGGCCGCCCCGACCTCGCCGAGAAGCGGTTCGGCGGCCGGGTCTTCCGCGTCGGCGACAAGGTCACCCAGATCCGCAACAATTACGAGAAGGGGGAGAACGGGGTCTTCAACGGCACCGTGGGTGTGGTCACCGCCCTCGACCCGGTCGACCAGCGCCTGACGGTGCTGACCGACGAGGACGAGGAGGTGCCGTACGAGTTCGACGAGCTGGACGAGCTGGCGCACGCCTACGCCGTGACCATCCACCGTTCCCAGGGCAGCGAGTACCCGGCGGTCGTCATCCCGGTGACCACGAGCGCCTGGATGATGCTCCAGCGCAACCTGCTGTACACGGCGGTCACCCGGGCCAAGCGGCTGGTCGTCCTCGTCGGCTCCCGCAAGGCGATCGGACAGGCGGTGCGCACGGTCTCGGCGGGGCGCCCGGGG
>NZ_NCTE01000811.1:8420-11431 GCF_002114215.1 Streptomyces sp. 13-12-16
GGCAGGATGGGCAAGTTGGCGGCACTCAGTGCCGCCGATAGGCCCGATGGTCGACCCCGAGTGCACTCTCCTGCGCCGAGTGGGGGATGGTGGAGACAGTCAGGGCACCTCGAAGATGAGGCACTAGGTCGGTGAGGGAAGACGTGAGCGACAACTCTGTAGTACTGCGGTACGACGGCAGCGAGTACACCTACCCGGTGATCGACAGCACCGTCGGCGACAAGGGCTTCGACATCGGGAAGCTCCGCGCGCAGACCGGTCTGGTGACACTGGACAGCGGCTACGGCAACACCGCCGCCTATAAATCCGCCATCACCTATCTGGACGGCGAGGCCGGCATCCTCCGGTACCGCGGCTACCCGATCGAGCAGCTGGCCGAGCGTTCCACCTTCCTGGAGGTCGCCTACCTGCTGATCAACGGCGAGCTGCCGACCGTCGACGAGCTGTCCGAGTTCAAGGGCGAGATCACGCAGCACACCCTGCTGCACGAGGACGTCAAGAACTTCTACAAGGGCTTCCCGCGCGACGCCCACCCGATGGCCATGCTGTCGTCGGTCGTCTCCGCGCTGTCGACGTTCTACCAGGACAGCCACAACCCGTTCGACGAGCAGCAGCGCAACCTCTCCACCATCCGGCTGCTCGCCAAGCTTCCGACGATCGCGGCCTACGCGTACAAGAAGTCGGTCGGCCACCCGTTCGTCTACCCGCGCAACGACCTCGGCTACGTCGAGAACTTCCTGCGCATGACGTTCTCGGTCCCGGCGCAGGACTACGAGCTCGACCCGGTCGTCGTGGCCGCCCTGGACAAGCTGCTGATCCTGCACGCGGACCACGAGCAGAACTGTTCGACCTCCACCGTGCGCCTGGTCGGCTCCTCGCAGGCGAACATGTTCGCCTCGATCTCCGCGGGCATCTCCGCCCTGTGGGGCCCGCTGCACGGCGGCGCCAACCAGTCGGTGCTGGAGATGCTGGAGGGCATCCGGGCCGACGGCGGTGACGTCGACTCCTTCATCCGCAAGGTGAAGAACAAGGAGGACGGCGTCCGCCTGATGGGCTTCGGCCACCGGGTCTACAAGAACTTCGACCCGCGCGCCAAGATCATCAAGGCTGCCGCGCACGATGTGCTGTCCGCCCTCGGCAAGTCCGACGAGCTGCTGGACATCGCGCTGAAGCTGGAGGAGCACGCGCTCTCCGACGACTACTTCGTCTCGCGCAGCCTCTACCCGAACGTCGACTTCTACACCGGCCTGATCTACCGGGCCATGGGCTTCCCGACCGAGATGTTCACGGTCCTGTTCGCCCTCGGCCGCCTTCCGGGCTGGATCGCCCAGTGGCACGAGATGATCAAGGAGCCGGGTTCCCGCATCGGCCGCCCGCGCCAGATCTACACGGGCGTCGTCGAGCGCGACTTCGTTCCGGTCGAGGAGCGCTGACACCTGCCGGTAGGGCGTTCGACGTGCGCCCGGCACCGGCCGGTGGGGGCGCTGAGCGCCCAGCGGCTCGTCGCTGAAGGGGTGTGGGCGACTGCGGGCCGGCCTGTGGCCGGTCGCGTAGCTCCCCGCGCCCCTTCGGCATGCTGCCAGGCCGCAAGCCGCACGGAAGACCGCGCCCATCGGCGTGACGTACGGCAGCAAGGAAGAAGGCGCCCCGGTCGACGGTCCCCCCACGGGCCGACGAACCAGGGCGCCTTCCCATGTCCCGGTGCGGATTCCCCCCACGGGATCCGGCCGGGCGTCTGTGAGGACAGCGCCTGAATCGCTGTGTGAGTACGGACGGACCTGAACCCGCCGTACTCGTCGGTGTGTGCGGTCTGCCGGGACAGCGCACGTTCGGGAGGGCCGCTCAAAGCTCCCCGCTGGGTACGTGCCCCGGCAACGCAATCTCCGGAGAAAGTCCCCCAAGACATTCCCCAGATGTCAGGAAGCGCCCCCCAAGACGCTGCCCGACATCGCCAACTTAGACCTTCGAACCCCTTCGATGGTTACGTTCAGATCACTGTGATCTGCGTCTCTTGCACATGTCCCCCAGAGGCGCAAGAGTCCGCAAACCGCTCACGGGACCCAAGCGTAAGGAAGATGCGCGAGCCGTGTGAAGAGCTTATGTGAGGGGCGTACCGGACGACAGGGGTACACCCCAACTTGAGACCTCAATGAAACGCCCGCAGGCGCAGGCTGTTCGTCACCACGAACACCGAGGAGAACGCCATCGCCGCACCGGCGATCATCGGGTTCAGCAGCCCGGCGGCGGCCAGCGGCAGCGCGGCCACGTTGTAGCCGAAGGCCCACACCAGGTTGCCCTTGATCGTGCCGAGTGTCCTGCGGGAGAGCCGTATCGCGTCCGCGGCCACCCGCAGGTCGCCGCGGACCAGGGTCAGATCGCCCGCCTCGATCGCCGCGTCCGTGCCGGTGCCCAGGGAGAGACCCAGATCGGCGACGGCCAGCGCGGCCGCGTCGTTGACGCCGTCGCCGACCATGGCGACGCTGCGCCCCTCCTCCTGGAGCCGTCGTACGACGTCGGCCTTGTCCTCGGGCAGCACCTCGGCGATCACCCGGTCGATGCCCACGGTCCGGGCCACCGCCTCGGCGACGGTCCGGTTGTCACCGGTCAGCAGCACCGGCGTGAGCCCGAGCGCGCGCAGTTCGCGCACCGCCTCGGCGCTGGTCTCCTTCACGGCGTCGGCGACCGCGAGGACACCGCGCGCCACCCCGTCCCAGCCGGCCACGACGGCCGTACGCCCGTCCCGCTCGGCCTCCTCCTTCGCCCGCGCCAGCTCCGGCGGCAACGCGTCGAAGAGGCGTCCCACGGCCACCTCGTGGCCCTCCACGCGCCCGCGTACGCCCCGGCCGGGGACGTTCTCGAAGTGCTCGGCGCGGGGCAGCGCGCCGGCCCGCTCCTCGGCGCCCGCGGCGATCGCCCGGGCGACGGGGTGTTCGGAGGCGTGTTCCAGGGCGCCGGCGAGGCGCAGTACCTCGGTGGCGTCGGTGCCGTCGGCGGTGTGGACGGCGAGCAGG
>NZ_NCTE01000811.1:11441-13851 GCF_002114215.1 Streptomyces sp. 13-12-16
CGCCGGCCGTCCCCTCCGGCGGAATCGACGACGGCCTCACCGGCCGGCCGCCGGTGGCGTCGACGTGTTCCCGGGCCCCCTCAGCCCCGGCCCGCACGACGGGCTCCCGCGCAGCCCTCGGCCGTTCACCGGTGCGGGACGCCGAAAAGGGGTGGGGGCGGGCCCGACGGGCCCGCCCCCACCCCTTGGGGAGGGTCTCAGTTCGCGGCCTTGAAGCCGCGCAGCCGCAGGGAGTTGCCGACGACGAAGACGGAGGAGAAGGCCATGGCGGCTCCGGCGATCATCGGGTTGAGGAGCCCGGCGGCGGCCAGCGGCAGGGCGGCGATGTTGTAGGCGAAGGCCCAGAAGAGGTTGGACCTGATGGTGCCGAGCGTCCTGCGGGCGAGGCGGATGGCGTCGGCGGCGGCGCGCAGGTCGCCGCGGACGAGGGTGAGGTCGCCGGCCTCGATGGCGGCGTCGGTGCCGGTGCCCATGGCCAGCCCCAGGTCGGCCTGGGCGAGGGCTGCGGCGTCGTTGACGCCGTCGCCGACCATCGCGACCGAACGGCCCTCGTTCTGGAGGCGCTTGACGACGTCGACCTTGTCCTCGGGCATGACGTCGGCGATGACGTGCTCGGCGGCTATGCCGACCTCCGCGGCCACCGATCCGGCGACGGCCTTGTTGTCCCCGGTGAGGAGGACCGGGGTCAGGCCCAGGGCGCGCAGCCGGGTGACGGCTTCGGCGCTGGTGTCCTTGACGGCGTCGGCGACCTCGACGACCGCCCGTGCCTCGCCGTCCCAGGCGACCGCGATCGCCGTACGGCCCGCCGCCTCGGCGTCGGCCTTGGCGCGTGCCAGGCCGGCGGGCAGCTCCATGGCCCACTCGGCGAGCAGCTTCTCGCGGCCGACGAGGACGGCGTGGCCGTCGACCACGCCCTGCACGCCGAGACCGGGGAGGTTGACGAAGTCCTCCGGGGCGGGCAGGGTGCCCACGCGGTCGGCGGCGCCCGCGGCGATCGCCCGGGCGACGGGGTGTTCGGAGGCGTGTTCCAGGGCGCCGGCGAGGCGCAGTACCTCGGTGGCGTCGGTGCCGTCGGCGGTGTGGACGGCGAGCAGGGTCATGCGGCCGGTGGTGACGGTGCCGGTCTTGTCGAGGACGACGGTGTCGACGCGGCGGGTGCTCTCCAGGACCTCGGGGCCCTTGATGAGGATGCCGAGCTGGGCGCCGCGTCCGGTGCCGACCATCAGCGCGGTCGGCGTGGCCAGCCCGAGGGCGCAGGGGCAGGCGATGATCAGGACGGCGACGGCGGCGGTGAACGCGGCGACGGTGTCGCCCGTGGTGCCCAGCCACGCCCCGAAGGTGCCGACCGCGATCAGCAGCACCACCGGGACGAAGATCCCGGAGATCCGGTCGGCGAGGCGCTGCACCCGCGCATTGCCGTTCTGCGCCTCCTCGACCAGCTTCGCCATCCGCGCGAGCCGCGTGTCGGCGCCGATCCGGGTCGCCTCGACGACGAGCCGTCCGCCCGCGTTGACCGTGGCGCCGGTGACGCTGTCGCCGACGGTGACGTCCACCGGGACGGACTCGCCGGTCAGCATGGACGCGTCCACGGCGGAGACGCCCTCCAGCACCGTGCCGTCGGTGGCGATCTTCTCCCCGGGCCGTACGACGAACCGGTCGCCCACGGCCAGCCGCTCCGCCGGAATCCGCACCTCCCGCCCGTCGCGGAGCACGGCGACGTCCTTGGCGCCCAGCTCCATCAGCGCCCGCAGGGCCGCTCCCGCGCGGCGCTTGGAGCGGGCCTCCAGGTAGCGGCCGAGCAGGATGAACGCGGTGACGCCCGCGGCGACCTCCAGGTAGATCGTGGAGGCGCCGTCGGTGCGGGTGACGGTGAGCTCGAAGGGGTGCCGCATGCCGGGCATGCCCGCGTCGCCGAGGAACAGCGCCCACAGTGACCAGCCGAACGCGGCGAGCGTGCCGACGGAGACCAGCGTGTCCATGGTGGCCGCGCCGTGCCGGAGGTTGGTCCATGCGGCCCGGTGGAAGGGTGCGGCGCCCCAGACCACGACGGGCGCGGTGAGGGTGAGCGAGAGCCACTGCCAGTTGTCGAACTGCAGGGGCGGGACCATCGCCAGCAGGACGACGGGGAGGGCGAGGAGCGCGGAGACGGTGAGGCGCCGGCGCAGGGCGGCCGCCTCGGGGTCGGCCTCCTGCGGGGCGGGCGCCTCCTCCTGCGGGGGCGCGGGCTCCTCGGCGGTGTACCCGGTCCGCACCACCGTGGTGATCAGGTCGGCGACCTCGACGTCCGGCGGGTAGGTGATCCGGGCCTTCTCCGTCGCGTAGTTCACCGTGGCGGTGACGCCGTCCATCCGGTTGAGCTTCTTCTCGACGCGGGCCGCGCAGGAGGCGCAGGTCATCCCGCCGATGAGCA
>NZ_NCTE01000811.1:13986-15168 GCF_002114215.1 Streptomyces sp. 13-12-16
CCGGCTGTCCGGCGGCCGGTGCCTCGGGTGCGGTGGTGCTGGTCATGTCGGTATCTCCAGGGACGGGGTCCGGGGCTCCGGGGCGGGGGCGGTGGCGTGCCGGGCCGCGGGGAACGGGTGGCCGGTGCGGCCCGGTTCACGCCGCGCGGAGGTTCAGGCCCTGCCCGCCAGCTCGAAGCCGGCCTCGTCGACGGCGGCGCGGACGGCCTCCTCGTCGAGCGGGGCCGCGGAGACGACGGTCACCTCGCCGGAGGAGGCGACCGCCTGCACCGAGCTGACCCCGGGGAGCTGGGAGATCTCGCCGGAGACGGCGCCCTCGCAGTGCCCGCAGCTCATCCCGCTCACCTTGTAGACGGTGGTGACGGAGCCCTGGGTGTCGGTCTGGGAGGTCATGTCGTTGCTCCTCGTCGAGGTGTGGATGATGGGTGGGGATGGTGCGGGCCCACGCGGGTCACGGGGGACCTCAGGACCCTCCTGCCACCCAGCTTATACCCCTAGGGGGTATAAATCCACGACGGGCGGGCCGAGCGGAAGGCGGGACGGGTCATGCGGGCGGTGGTGTTCGAGCGGTACGGGGAACCGGCCGAGGTGCGGGAGGTCGCGGACCCGGAGCCCGCGGAGCACGGGGTCGTGGTCCGCGTCGAGGCCACCGGCCTGTGCCGCAGCGACTGGCACGGCTGGCAGGGCCACGATCCGGACATCGCCCTCCCGCACGTCCCCGGTCACGAACTCGCCGGGACGGTCGAGGCCGTCGGCGCCCGGGTCACCGGCTGGCGCGCCGGGGACCGGGTCACCGTCCCCTTCGTCTGCGCCTGCGGCTCCTGCCCCGCCTGCGCGGCCGGCGACCAGCAGGTGTGCGAGCGCCAGACCCAGCCCGGCTTCACCCACTGGGGCTCCTTCGCCCAGTACGTGGCGCTGGACCACGCGGACGTGAACCTCGTCGCGGTCCCCGACGGGATGTCCTTCGCGACGGCCGCCTCGCTCGGCTGCCGCTTCGCCACGGCCTACCGCGCGGTGGTGCAGCGGGGCCGGGTGGCGGCGGGGGAGTGGGTGGCCGTGCACGGCTGCGGCGGGGTGGGGCTGTCGGCGGTGATGATCGCGGCGGCGGCCGGCGCGCGCGTCGTCGCCGTCGACGTGTCACCGGGCGCCCTCGACCTGGCACGGAGGTTCGGCGCGGCGCGG
>NZ_NCTE01000811.1:15178-21925 GCF_002114215.1 Streptomyces sp. 13-12-16
CGTCAGGCCCGCGCCGTTGCCGAGCCAGAAGCCCAGGGTGCCCAGCGCCAGGGCGATGACGACGGGCACGAAGACCCCGGAGATGCGGTCGGCGAGCCGCTGGGCGGCGGCCTTGCCGTTCTGCGCGTCCTCGACCAGCTTCGCCATCCGCGCGAGCTGGGTGTCCGCGCCGACCCGCGTCGCCTCGACCACCAGCCGGCCGCCCGCGTTCACGGTCGCACCGGTGACCGCGTCCCCGACGCCGACCTCGACCGGCACCGACTCGCCGGTGAGCATCGACGCGTCGACGGCCGAGGTGCCCTCGACGACCGTGCCGTCGGTCGCGATCTTCTCGCCCGGACGGACCAGGAAACGGTCCCCGGCCCTCAGTTCCCCGACCGGGACCTGCTCCTCGCGGCCTCCGCGCAGCACGGTGACGTCCTTGGCGCCCAGCTCCAGCAGGGCCTTCAGCGCGGCCCCGGCCTTGCGCTTGGAGCGGGCCTCGAAGTAGCGGCCGGCGAGGATGAAGGCGGTCACCCCGGCGGCGGCCTCCAGGTAGATGTTCCCGGCGCCGTCGCTGCGGGCGATGGTCAGCTCGAAGGGGTGGGTCATGCCGGGCGTGCCGGCGGTGCCGAAGAACAAAGCCCACAGCGACCACAGGAACGCCGCCGACGTGCCGACCGAGATCAGCGTGTCCATGGTGGCCGCGCCGTGCCGGGCGTTGGTGAGGGCGGCCTTGTGGAACGGCCAGGCGGCGTACGTCACCACGGGTGCCGCCAGCGTCAGCGACAGCCACTGCCAGTACTCGAACTGCAGCGCCGGCACCATCGCCATCGCGATGACGGGGACGGCCAGCAGTACGGCGGTGACCAGCCGCTCCCGCAGCGGCCGGAGCTCGTCGGCGGGCTCGGCGCCCTCCGTGCCGGGCTCGGGCCCGGTGCGCACCGGCTCGGGTTCGCGGGCGGTGTA
This sequence comes from Streptomyces sp. 13-12-16, assembly GCF_002114215.1. Taxonomy (GTDB): domain Bacteria; phylum Actinomycetota; class Actinomycetes; order Streptomycetales; family Streptomycetaceae; genus Streptomyces. The sequence goes on from NZ_NCTE01000811.1 coordinate 16,127, forward strand.
CCCGGTCGCCTCGACCGTGGCGATCAGCTCCGGGACGGACACGTCACCGCTGTAGTGGACCTTGGCCTTCTCCGTCGCGTAGTTGACGGTGGCGGTGACCCCGTCCATCCGGTTGAGCTTCTTCTCGATCCGGGCGGCGCACGAGGCGCAGGTCATGCCGCCGATGGCGAGTTCGACCTCGGCTGTGTCGGGGACCGTGGTGGCCATTGCTGCTCCTCGGGCTGATCAGGACGGAGGGAAAGTACGGAGGAGGGGCCGGGCCCTCGGGCGGGCCCGGCCGGGGTGCGGGCCCTTCAGGCCGCGCGGCCGGTGAGCTCGTAGCCGGCGTCGTCGACGACCTCGGCCAGCAGCGCGTCGTCGGGTTCACCCGCCGTGGTGACGGTGACCCGGCCGGCCGCGAGGTCGACGTCGACCGCCAGGACACCGTCCAGGGCGCCGATCTCCTTGGTGAGCGTGGCCTTGCAGTGCCCGCAGGTCATTCCGGAGACGTCGTAGACGGTGGCGGTGCCCTCGGCCGCCGTGGCGGTGGCGGTGCCGGTGGAGCAGCTGCCGTCAGGGGTGCAGCAGGACATGGTTCCTCCTGGACGAGATGGGACGGGACGGGGTGACGGCGTACCCCCGGGGAGTACCGCCGACGCCAGTCATGTATACCCCCCAGGGGTATGTTTGGCAAACATCGACGCCCCCGCTTGCCTATACCCCCCAGGGGTATATAGTCGGAGTTCAGTCCAGCAGAAGCGGCGACACGACACCCGCACGAGAGGGCACGTCATGAACACCGGTATGAGGATCACTGCTTTCGCCGCCGCGCTCGCGGCCACCTTCGGCACCGCCTACGGCGTCGGCGCGGCGGTCGACCCCGCCGCGCCGGACCAGGAGCCCGCGGCCCACGCGGAACACGAGAGCCCGGCGCCCTCCGGCGACGGCGGACACGCGGACGCGACCCCCGCGGGCCTGCAGATCTCCCAGGCGGGATACACCCTGGACCTCGGGACACCCCGCGTGACCGCGGGAGAGAAGAGCGAACTCCGCTTCACCGTCCGCGACCGGGACGGCCGGCAGGTGACCTCCTACCGGCGCGAGCACGGCAAGGAGCTCCACCTCGTCCTCGCCTCGCGCGACCTGGTCACCTACCGGCACCTGCACCCCACCCGGGCGGCCGACGGCACCTGGAGCACCCCCGTCGACCTGCCCGCCGCCGGCACCTACCGGATCTTCGCCGACTTCACCCCGGCCACCGAAGGCGCCGGCGGCCTCACCCTGGGCGCGGACCTCGCCGTCTCCGGCACCTACCGGGCACCGGCCCTGCCCGAACCCGCCGCCACCGCCTCGATCGACGGCTACACCGTCGCGCTCCGCGGTGACCTGCGCCCCGGCAAGGCCTCCGAACTGACCCTGAGCGTCAGCCGCGACGGCCGCCCGGTCACCGACCTGGAGCCCTACCTCGGCGCATACGGCCACCTGGTCGCCCTGCGCTCCGGTGACCTCGCCTACCTCCACGTCCACCCGAACGGCGAACCCGGCGACGGCACCACCGCACCCGGCCCCGACGTCTCCTTCACCGCCACCGCGCCCACCCCCGGGACGTACCGCCTCTTCCTCGACTTCCAGCACGACGGCACCGTCCGCACCGCGGCCTTCACCGTCCGCACCGGGGAGACCGCCCCCGCCGGCACACCGGAGCCGACGGCCGGCGAGGAGCACGGCGACGACGACCACCGGCACTGACTCCACGGGAAGGCGGACGGGAGACCGGTGGCCGGTTTCCCGGTGCGGGGCCCCGGTCGCCCGTGTGCCGGACGTCCGTCCGGTCGTTGCGGACCGTACCCGTCGGCGTGATCCCGGAGCTCGGCACGGCCGGAGGCCGCAGCGGGCGTCGCGGGCCGGGGGTCAGGGCAGTTCGTCGTGCGGGAGGACCGTGTGGTTGCGCACCGTGTGGCGGGTGCGGCGCAGGCGGAGGGCCAGTTGGACCTCTACGGCCTGGAGGGGTTCCTGCCAGCCGGGGCCGAGCAGGTCGGTGATGCGTTCCAGGCGGCGGGAGACGGTGTTCGGGTGGACGTGCAGGCTCTCCGCGGCACGGCTCGGTGAGCCGCCGGAGGTGAAGTACGCCTCCAGGGTCCGGGTCAGTTCGGTGGCCTGCCGTTCGTCGTACTCCAGGACCGGGCCGATGGTGCCCGCGATGAACGCCGAGGTGTCCGGGGTGTCCGCGAGCAGCAGGCCGAGGAAGCCGAGCTCGCGCAGGGAGGCGGTACCGCCCGTGCCGCCGAGGGCGGTGAGCGCGTCGAGGCAGCGCCGGGCCTCGGCGTAGGTGCGGTGGATGGCTCCGGGGTGCGCGACCGGGCCCGCCGAGCCGACCGTCACCGGGTGGCCGATGACCGCGTTCAGCGTGTCGGAGGCGTGCCGCGCGGCGGTGGACGGGTCGGTGCCGGGCAGTACCAGGACGAGACAGCCGTCGGCGGTGGTCTTCAGGCCGGCGTGGCGGTGGACGTAGGAGGAGGCCCAGACCAGGACCCTGCCCTGGGGGCCGCCTTCGGGACGGACCACCAGCACGACGTGCGGTTCGTCCAGTGCGACACCCAGCCGGCGGGCGCGTAACGCGAGTTGTTCGGGCGCGCGCGGGGAGTCGCCGAGCAGTTCGCGCAGCAGCTCGTCGCGGCCCGCGCCCTCGGCCGCCGCCGCGGAGGCCTGGATCCGCAGCAGTACGGCCGTGGACTGGGCGGCGGCCTCCAGCAGCCGCACCCGGTCGGGGGCGGGCCAGGGGCCGGGGGCGAGGACCAGGGTGCCCAGGATCTCCTTGCCCGCGATGGCCGGGCACAGCCACAGGCCGCCGGAGGAGCGGATCGGGGACCGCTCGGCGTGCACGTCCAGGGTGCGCTGGAACAGCTCGGACTCGTCGACCTCGGGGAACCCCTCCGACACCATCAGGGTGGAGCCGACGGCGTCGCGCACCATGAGGGGGCTGCCGAGTTCGGCGGCGGCGTGGGCGACCAGTTCCTCCAGTTCGCAGCCGTGCAGCACCAGGTCGATCAGCCGGGAGTGGACCCGGTTCAGCCGCCGGGCCGCGGAGGAGGAGCCGAGGGCCCGGGAGGTGTCCCGCTCCAGCTCGCTTATCTCGTCGTGCGCCTGGGTCAGCAGCCGGGCCTTCTTGATGGCCAGGGCGGCCAGGTCTCCCAGGGACGACATCAGGGTGATCTCGTCCGGGGTGAAGTGGCGCACCCCGCGGTCGGCGACGTACAGCGCGCCGACGACGGAGTGCCCCTCCTTCAGCGGCACCGCCATCAGGGCGTGCAGCCCCTCCTCCCGCACCACTTCGTCGATGGCCGAGTCGTGCTCGAACCGCCGGTCGGCGAGGTAGTCGGGGGTCCAGAACGGCGCGGAGCGGATCGCCGCCGCGTTGCCCACCCCGCCGATCGACGGCACCGCGAAGCCGACGGTGATGCTGCTGGCGTGCCCGTCGGCGCTCACCACGTAGGAGCGGCCGTCGGCCCGGTCGGTGAGGCTCACCCAGGCCATGTCGAAGCCCAGCAGCAGCCGGGCGCGCCGGGCGATGACCCGGAGCAGGGCGTCCACGTCGTAGGGGAGCGTGAGTTCGCGGGCGGTGTCCACGAGCGCCGACAGGCCCGCCTCGCGCTGCTGGCGGCGGGCGAACAGGCCGTGGATGTCCAGCGCGAGCCCGGCGGCCCGGTCGAGCACGGCCACCGCCTCGGTGGACGCGCCGGCGACCCGCGCCTGTTCCGTGAGGCCGTCGAACCGCTGCGGTGGCGCCTCCATGGCCAGCAGCTCGAGCAGCCTGAGCAACCCGTCGGAGACCAGATGGTCCGCGTCCGCCACCCTCACTCACCCCCCAAGCGCGCCCGGGAGAAGACGCGAGTGTCTACAAACGGGCCCTGGTGAACCTAAATTGTGCGCGCCACCACCGTCAACAATGGCGGGAACGGGGTCGTCCGCCCCGCTCCACCGCCCGGTCGCAGCAGGTCACCGGGGTGACGGGTGGTCCAGGCACCGCGTCGGTGCGCAAGGTGGTTGTCCGAACACCTTATGTGTACGACCCCCGTTGGACAGCATCGTCGTACGGCCGCCGCTCGGGGGCAGCCGCGACAGTTCCGTATCGACAGGGGGAACCGAGTGTCGTACGACCACAGTGACGCGTCGCCGATCTTGGAGCGGGACGTGTCCGCGTCCGACGGGCAGGAGCGGTTACGGAGCTTCGAACGCTCCCTGGAGCGCAGCCGCCGGTCGCTGCACCGCGGTGACCGGCCGAAGGAGTTCACCCTCGCGGGACGCGACTGGGACCTGGTGGACGAGGTGTTCGCGCCGGTCTACTCGCCGTCGACCGAGGTGGCGCTGGAGTTCCTGGGTCTCACGGGGAACGCGGAGGGCGGTCAGGGGGGTTCGTTCCTGGAGATCGGCTGCGGGGCCGGCGTGGCGGCGGTGCTCGCCGCGCTGGCGGGCCGCTCCCCGGTGGTGGCGGCGGACATCAATCCGCGCGCGGTGGAGAACACCACGACCAACGCCGACCGGCACGGGGCGCGGGTGCGCGCCGTGCACAGCGACCTGTTCTCTGCGCTCGGCGACGAGCGGTTCGACACGATCTTCTGGAGCTCCAACTACGTACGGGCGCCGCAGGACTACCTCTACCGCTCGCTGCACGAGTACGCCTATGTCGACCCCGGGTACCGCGCGCACCACCGCTATCTGCTGCAGGCCCCGGAGCGGCTCGCTCCGGGCGGGGTGGCGCTGCTGCACTTCAGCAGCCGCGGCGACGTGGCGGAGCTGCACCGGATCGCCGGGGTGTGCGGGCGCGAGCTGCGCACGGCGCGGTCGACGACCGTACTGGAGGGCGAGTACGGGGACGACCTCGTCGAGCACCTGCTGCTGGAGATCCACTGAGGAGGAGGCGATGTCACTCTCCGGGTACGACGCCTACCGCGAGGAGCTCACCGCCCTCGCCGCGCACGACGGTCGCGTGGTGTGCCTCGCGGCGACGCCCGTCGGAGCGGGTCATCCCTTCGAACTGGCCCACCCGGACCGCTTCTTCGGGCTGCCGCGTGCCGCCTCCGCCATGGTGGACGTGGTGTCGGGGCTGGTCACCGCCGGCTTCCGGCCGTTCGTCTGCACCGGCCCCGCGCGCGCCGGCCTCGGTACGGCGGGCAGCCTCGGACTGCTCACCCGCTATCTGGAGGCGGGCGCCACGGTGGTGACACCGTACGCCGGTTTCCTGGAGGACTATCCGGTGCTGCGGCGGCTGACGGGGGTGACGCTGGCGGTGCCCTGCGGTGACGCCGAGACGCGGGCGGTGGTGCGGGAGGCGGCCGGTGCGGACCGGCCGTTCCACATCCGGGTGGGGACCGTCGTACGGCCGTACCGGTCGCGGGGGGATCTGGTGGCCGGGGCTCCGGTTCCGGTCGTGAGCTGGGAGTCCACGGGGGTGTGCGAGGAGTCGGTGTGCCTGGTGTCGGTCGGGGAGGACGGGACGCGGCTGGCGCGGGGGGCTCGGGGGGCGGCGCCGTGGCTGGCGCACGCGCACCTGGTGTACCTGGACGATGTGCGGCTGCGGCGGGCCGCGGGGGAACTGGGGCGGCGGAGGCGGCGGTTCGTCGTCACGGGGGCGCGGCACGGGGTCGACGGGGTCACGGAGACGTTGGCCCGGCTGCTTCCCGGGTGTGAGGTGATCGCGGGGCCGCGTGAGGGTGATGCGGTGGCGGCGGTGCTGGCGGAGGTTCGGCGGTTGAAGGAACCTGCGTAGTGCGGCTTGCGGTGTGGCTGCGTTGTGCGGCTGTGCTGTGGGTGGGCGGGGGG
>NZ_NCTE01000812.1 GCF_002114215.1 Streptomyces sp. 13-12-16
CGTGCCGCCGCCGGCGTCGTCCGTGCCGCGGAAGCGGGTGGGGGCGCACTCGCCGTGCAGCCGGAACACGGCGCGGCCGAGCGGTCCGCGCGTGCCGTGGTCCCGGACGAGGACCGTGCCGCCGCCGTACCCGCCGCGCGGGCCCACCCCCAAACTCCCCGTGCGCCGGCGGACGGTCCTCTCCGTGGGCAGGGCGAGCCGCCCGGTCCCTCCCGTGCGTCGGGGTGCCCGGTCAGAACTCCTCGTGCGCCTCCGGGTCCCCGCCGATCCGCCGGTGCGCGCGGTCGGCGATGGTCCGCATCTGGGCGGCGTCCAGTTCGAAGCCGAAGACGTCGAGGTTCGCGCGCTGCCGCCCAGGGTCGGACGACTTGGGGACGGGGAGCGCGCCCAGCTGGACGTGCCAGCGCAGTACCGCCTGGGCCGGGGTGACCCCGTGCGCCTCGGCGACGGCGGCCACGGCCAGGTCGTCCAGGAGCGTCGAGCCACGGCCGAGCGGGCTCCAGCTCTCGGTCAGCACGCCCTTGTCGGCGTGGTACGCGCGCAGTTCCTCCTGCGGGAAGAAGGGGTGCAGTTCGACCTGGTTGACCGAGGGCAGCACCCCGGTCTCCTTCTCCAGCCGCTCGATGTGGGCGGGCGTGAAGTTGGAGACGCCGATGGACCGGACGAGCCCGTCCTGGCGCAGCTTGACCATGGCCTTCCAGGAGTCGACGTACTTGTCGACGCGGGGGAGCGGCCAGTGGATCAGGTAGAGGTCGACGTACTCCAGGCCGAGCCGGGCGCGGGACTCCTCGAAGGAGGCGAGGGTCTCCTCGTAGCCGTGGTGCCGGCCCGGGAGCTTCGTCGTCACGACGACCTCCTCGCGCGGGACGCCGGCCCGGGCCACGGCACGGCCGACACCGGTCTCGTTGCGGTAGTTGGCCGCCGTGTCGACGAGGCGGTAGCCCATCCGCAGGGCCTCGGCCACCGCCCGCTCCGCCTCGGCGTCGTCCATCGGCCAGGTGCCCAGGCCCAGGGCGGGGATCGTGGTGCCGTCGTTGAGGGTGTGGTTCGGGATGCTGCTCACCAGGGTGCCTTCCCGTTGACAGTGTCGTCCTCCCAGCGTCGGGGACGAGGGGGCCGATGATCAACCGGAGGGCCGGGGAGACCGGTGCGGACGACGTGGACGGCCGGTCCTCGCGGGTACCGCCCCCGGCCGCCGGTGGCTCACCCGAGGGGGATGGTCACCTCGTCCTCGACCGGCGGGGAGACCTCCTGCGCGCGGTGGCCGGTGGCCGCGTGACAGCGCAGCCGGATCGCCTCCGGGCTCACGTCCAGCCGCAGGAAGCACTTGAAGAACGGCGGGCTGTAGGTGGCCGAACCCGGTGAGAACAGCGACGCGTAGGCCTTGCGCACGGGCAGCCGCAGCCGCTTGCCCCGGTCGGGCCGGCGGCCGGTGCCGAGCAGCCCGGCGACCAGGCGCGTCCGACGGGTGACCCGGGCCGGCGCGCCGGGCGCACGGGTGGGTCCGATGCCGAGGCGTTCGGCGATCACGGCCATCGCCTCGGCGTCGGTGAGGGTGAAGAAGCGGCGCAGCCGCAGCCGGCGCCCGTAGAGCCCGCTGTAGAAGGCGAGGGAGTCGCCGCGCAGCGGATAGCAGCGGAAGTCCCGCTCGGTGACACCGGCGACGTCCACCCGGGGGATGGTGTGGGTGGCGTGCGTGAACGCCCCGCCGCCGCCCGCCACCACGTACTGCAGGGTGCGGCCGTCGTCCAGCCGTACCGGGTAGCGCTGGTAGTTGTGGATGTCGCCGCCTATCGCGGCCACGTAGTGGTGGCCGGGGTCGCGGACGATGTCGTCGACGGTGCCGCCGCCCTCGATCGGGCACGGGTGGTGCTCGCCGTCCACGTACAGGGGCGAGCCCGTGACGAGGATCTTCGGGCGTGGGCCGCGGGAGACCTCGCGCAGCCACGCGCCCTGCTCGGCGTCGACCGTGCCCAGCAGCCCCGTGTCGATGCCGACGATCCGCACCGGCCCGGCGTCGATCGCCCAGTACGGTCCCGGCTGCACCGCCCGCTGGGCGGGCGCGGACCGCATCGTGCGCGCCTCCTCCAGGCGCCCGCCGTCCCCGGCGCGCGGCCGGTGCCACAGCAGGGAGCGCAGCCAGGCGCGGGTGAGCGGGCGCGGCCGGGGACCGG
>NZ_NCTE01000813.1 GCF_002114215.1 Streptomyces sp. 13-12-16
GCCGACCCCGGCCGGGTCGCCGCCGCCGCGCTGCGCGGCCGGTCCGCCACCGCCGACGAGGCGGAGCTGCGGGAGCTGGCCACCGAGGCGGCGGCCGGGCTCATCTCCGAGGACCCGGCCTACTCCCGGCTCGCCGCCCGGCTGCTGACCATCGGCATCCGCGCCGAGGCCGCCTCGCAGGGCGTCACCTCGTTCACCGGGTCCGTCGCGACCGGGCACCGCGAGGGCCTGATCGCCGACCGGACCGCCGCGTTCGTCCGCCTGCACGCGGACCGCCTGGACGCGCTGGTCGACACCGGGGCCGACGACCGCTTCGGCTACTTCGGCCTGCGCACCCTGCACAGCCGCTACCTGCTGCGGCACCCGGTCACCCGCAAGGTCGTCGAGACGCCCCAGCACTTCCTGCTGCGGGTCGCCACCGGCCTCGCCGGGGACGACAGCGCCCGTTCCGTGGACGAGGTCGCCGCGCTGTACGGGCTGATGAGCCGCCTGGACTACCTGCCCTCCTCCCCCACGCTGTTCAACTCCGGCACGCGGCACCCGCAGATGTCGTCCTGCTACCTCCTCGACTCCCCCAAGGACGAGCTGGACTCCATCTACGACCGCTACCACCAGGTCGCCCGCCTCTCCAAGCACGCCGGCGGCATCGGACTGTCCTACTCCCGCATCCGGTCCCGGGGTTCGCTGATCCGCGGCACCAACGGGCACTCCAACGGCATCGTCCCGTTCCTGAAGACGCTGGACGCCTCGGTCGCCGCCGTGAACCAGGGCGGCCGGCGCAAGGGCGCCGCGGCGGTCTACCTGGAGACCTGGCACTCCGACATCGAGGAGTTCCTGGAACTGCGCGACAACACCGGCGAGGACGCCCGCCGTACGCACAACCTGAACCTCGCGCACTGGGTGCCGGACGAGTTCATGCGCCGGGTGAACGCCGACGCGCCCTGGTCGTTGTTCTCCCCGGCGGACGTGCCCGAACTGGTCGACCTGTGGGGCGAGGAGTTCGACGCGGCGTACCGGGCCGCCGAGGCGAAGGGCCTGGCGAGGAAGACCCTCCCGGCCCGCGAGCTGTACGGCCGCATGATGCGCACCCTGGCCCAGACCGGCAACGGCTGGATGACCTTCAAGGACGCGGCCAACCGGACGGCCAACCAGACCGCCGAGCCCGGCCACGTCATCCATTCCTCGAACCTGTGCACGGAGATCCTGGAGGTCACCGACGACGGGGAGACAGCGGTCTGCAACCTGGGCTCCATCAACCTCGGTGCCTTCGTGGACGACGGCGGCATCGACTGGGAGCGGCTGGACGCCACCGTCCGCACGGCCGTCACCTTCCTCGACCGCGTCGTCGACATCAACTTCTACCCGACCGAGCAGGCGGCCCGTTCCAACGCCCGGTGGCGGCCCGTCGGTCTCGGCGCCATGGGCCTGCAGGACGTCTTCTTCAGGCTGCGGCTGCCCTTCGACTCCCCCGAGGCGAAGGCCCTGTCCACGCGGATCGCCGAGCGGATCATGCTCACCGCGTACGAGACCTCCGCGGACCTGGCCGAACGCGGCGGCCCGCTGCCCGCGTGGGAGAAGACCCGTACCGCCCGGGGCGTGCTGCACCCCGACCACTACGGTGTCGAGCTCTGCTGGCCCGAGCGCTGGGCGGCGCTGCGGACCCGGATCGCGTCCACCGGGATGCGCAACGCGCTGCTGCTGGCGATCGCCCCCACCGCCACCATCGCGTCGATCGCCGGCGTGTACGAGTGCATCGAGCCGCAGGTCTCCAACCTGTTCAAGCGCGAGACCCTGTCCGGGGAGTTCCTCCAGGTCAACTCGTACCTGGTGGACGACCTGAAGCGGCTCGGAGTGTGGGACGCCCGCACCCGTGAGGCGCTGCGCGAAGCCAATGGCTCCGTGCAGGACTTCGCGTGGATCCCCGAGGACGTGCGGCGGCTGTACCGCACGGCGTGGGAAATCCCGCAGCGCGGTCTGATCGACATGGCCGCCGCCCGCACCCCGTTCCTGGACCAGGCGCAGTCGCTCAACCTGTTCCTGGAGACGCCCACCATCGGCAAGCTCTCCTCGATGTACGCGTACGCCTGGAAGTCGGGTCTGAAGACGACGTACTACCTGCGCTCGCGCCCGGCGACCCGGATCGCCCGCGCGGCGGCCCGGACCACCGTCCCCGTCCAGCAGGCGGCCGACCCCGAGGCCGTCGCCTGCTCCCTGGAAAACCCCGAGTCCTGCGAGGCCTGCCAATGATGACCACCAAGAACCTGCTCGACCCCGGCTTCGAGCTGACTCTGCGCCCCATGCGCTACCCCGACTTCTACGAGCGCTACCGGGACGCCATCAAGAACACCTGGCACGTGGAGGAGGTCGACCTCCACTCGGACGTCGCCGACCTGGCGAAGCTCAGCCCGGAGGAACAGCACCTGATCGGCCGGCTGGTCGCGTTCTTCGCGACGGGCGACTCGATCGTGGCGAACAACCTGGTGCTGACGCTCTACAAGCACATCAACTCCCCGGAGGCGCGGCTGTACCTGTCGCGGCAGCTCTTCGAGGAGGCGGTGCACGTCCAGTTCTACCTGACGCTGCTCGACACCTATCTGCCCGACCCGGACGACCGGGCGGCGGCCTTCGCGGCCGTGGAGAACATCCCGTCCATCCGGGAGAAGGCCGAGTTCTGCTTCAAGTGGATGGACTCGGTGGAGCGGATCGACCGGCTGGAGACGCAGGCCGACCGCCGGCGCTTCCTGCTGAACCTCATCTGCTTCGCCGCGTGCATCGAGGGCCTGTTCTTCTACGGGGCGTTCGCCTACGTCTACTGGTTCCGCGGCCGGGGTCTGCTGCACGGGCTGGCGACCGGCACCAACTGGGTGTTCCGGGACGAGACGATGCACATGTCCTTCGCCTTCGACGTGGTCGACACCGTGCGCAAGGAGGAGCCGGAGCTCTTCGACGAGCAGCTGGGGCAGCAGGTCACCGACATGCTGCGCGAGGCGGTCGAGGCGGAGCTGCAGTTCGCGCGGGACCTGTGCGGGGACGGGCTGCCGGGCATGAACACCGAGTCGATGCGGCAGTACCTGGAGTGCGTCGCCGACCAGCGGCTGGTCCGGCTGGGCTTCGCGCCGGTGTACGGCTCGGAGAACCCGTTCTCCTTCATGGAGCTCCAGGGCGTCCAGGAGCTGACGAACTTCTTCGAGCGGCGGCCGTCCGCGTACCAGGTCGCCGTGGAGGGCACGGTCGACCTGGACGAGGACTTCTAGACAGCCGTGCGCCCGGGTGCCGCCCCGCCGTCACGCCGCTCGTGCGGTGCGGTGCGGGGCGGCACCCGACGCCGGGCGCGGGACCGCCGGCTCCTCACGGCGCCC
>NZ_NCTE01000814.1 GCF_002114215.1 Streptomyces sp. 13-12-16
CCGGCACCGAGATGCCCAGGTAGGCCACCACGAACAGCGTCGAGATCACCGCCGCGCGCCGGTCCGGCGGGGACGCCCCGCTCACCGCGGACAGCGCGCCGCGGAACGCGAGCCCCTGGCCGAACCCTCCGGTGACCGCGCTCAGCACCACCAGCGCCAGCAGGTCCCCGTACAACGCGCCCGCGAGCAGCGCCAGCCCGGCGAGGAGGCCGGCGCACCCCAGCGGCAGTGACCGGACCGTGCCGACCCGGCCGGCGGCCAGTTGCCCGCCGGTCGAGGCGAAGAAGGCCAGCGCCACGACCAGCCCGCTCACGGCGTGGTCGGTCACGTCCAGGTACCGCGCGAGGAAGGCCGGGCTGACGGAGGTGAACACGCCGAACAGGGCGAACCCCACGAACGAGGCGGTCGCCGCCGGCCCGAACACCGGCCGCACCCGCGGGGGCACGCCGGGCCGCTGCGGTCGTACGGTGTTCAGCGGGCGGCGCTCCGCCACGGTCTCCGGGAGTCGCAGCAGGACGGCGGCCGAGCAGGCCACCAGGGCGAGGTGCACGGCGAACGGCAGGTACAGCGGCCAGGGCGCGTACTCGGCGAGGACTCCGGCGAGCAGCGGACCGCAGCCGAGGCCGCCCATGTTGACGGCGGTGGCGACGAACGTGGCCCGAAAGGCCCCGCCGGGCGGTGCCGACTCCATGACGTACGCCGTGGCGGCCCCGGTGAACAGTCCGGCGGAGAGTCCCGACAGCAGCCGTCCGGCGTACAGCCAGCCCAGTGCGGTGGCGCACAGGAAGCAGACGGCGCTCGCGGCCGCGCAGCCCAGGCCCCACAGCAGCACCGGACGTCTGCCCACGGCGTCCGAGGCGTTGCCGGCCAGCAGCAGTACTCCGATGACCGCGAAGGCGTACACGGCGTAGACGACGGTGACCGTCAGTTCGGAGAAGCCGAACTTCTGCTGGTAGAGGGGGTAGAGCGGGGTCGGCAGCGTGGTGCCGGTCATGCACACCGCGAACACCGCCCCGCCGAGCAGACACACCCGCCATCCGCGGCGATCACCGGCCATGCCCCGACGCTAACGCCTCACCCGGCCGCGGCCCCTTGCGGCACGCCACCGGCCGGGTGTCACCGGACCGGTGTCACTGACCGCCCAGGCCGGTCGTCGCCACCGACTTCACGATGTGCCGCTGGAAGAAGACGAACACCAGCACGAGAGGCAGCGCGGCCAGTACCGAGGACGCCATCGTCTGGGCGTAGTTGACGCCGTAGGCGTCCTTCACCGCGGTGATGCCGACCGGCAGGGTCATCAGTTCCGGGTCGGACGTGGACACGAACGGCCACATGAAGTTGTTCCACGCGCCGATGAACACGAAGATCGACACCGCGGCGAGCATCGGGCGGGACAGCGGCAGCACCACCGACCAGAAGATCCGGGCGTGGCCGGCGCCGTCGATGCGGGCGGCTTCCTCCAGCTCGCGCGGGAGGGAGTCGAAGTGCTTCTTCAGGATGAAGACCATCACCGGCGCGACCGTCTGCGGCAGGATCACCGCCGCGTAGGTGTCCACCAGGCCCAGGGTGAGCATCTGCTGGAACCACGGCACGATCAGGAGCTGCGGCGGCACCAGGATCGACGCCATGGTGACGGTGAACAGCCACCGCCGCCCGCGGAACAGGGTGCGGGAGAAGGCGTAGCCGGCCATCGCGGACACGCCCACGGTGATGACGGTGACGGCCGCCGCGATGAAGAAGCTGTTCAGCATCCACAGGGGCAGGTCGCCGCGCTCGATCACGGTGCGGAAGCCGTCCAGGGTGAAGCCGCCCTGCGGCCGGATCCAGTGCAGCGGGTCGCTGGCGTCCTGCTCGGACTTGAACGCCGTGAGCACCGCCCAGGCCATCGGCAGCAGCCAGATCAGCGCCATCACCGCGAGGGCCGCCAGGGCCAGGGCGCGGGACAGCCGGCTCGGGCCGAGGGTGAGGCCGGGGCCGCGCCGCGGGGCCGGCCGGTCGCGGCGG
>NZ_NCTE01000082.1 GCF_002114215.1 Streptomyces sp. 13-12-16
CGAAGCAGAGGACCGCGTCCCGCGACGGGGCCCGGTCGCTCGGTACCGCACAACGGCGGGCCCCCCCCGCCGCGTCCCATGCGAGGCCGCCGGGCGGCAGAAGGCCGCGCGGCCCCCCACCTGCCTTCATCGGAAGGAAACAGCAGCATGCACCAGGACGGCACGCAGCAGGACCAGTCCCAGCAGACGATCGTTCCCCCCGGCCTGAGCCGCCGGGGCTTCCTCGCCGGCGCCGCCGGCGGCGCCGCCGCGCTGGCCACCGCGTCCGGGCTCCTGCTGCCCGGCACCGCCCACGCCGCCACCACCATCACCACCAACCAGACCGGCACCGACGGCCTGTACTACACGTTCTGGACCGACGGCGGCGGCTCGGTCTCCATGACCCTCAACGGCGGCGGCAGCTACAGCACCCGGTGGACCAACTGCGGCAACTTCGTCGCGGGCAAGGGCTGGGCCAACGGCGGGCGCAGGACGGTCCGTTACACCGGGTACTTCAACCCGTCGGGCAACGGCTACGGCTGTCTCTACGGCTGGACCTCGAACCCGCTGGTCGAGTACTACATCGTCGACAACTGGGGCAGCTACCGGCCCACCGGCGAGTACAGGGGCACCGTCTACAGCGACGGCGGCACGTACGACATCTACAAGACGACGCGGTACAACGCCCCCTCCGTCGAGGGCACCCGCACCTTCGACCAGTACTGGAGCGTCCGCCAGTCGAAGGTGACCAGCGGTTCCGGCACCATCACCACCGGCAACCACTTCGACGCCTGGGCCCGCGCGGGCATGAACCTCGGCCAGTTCAGGTACTACATGGTCATGGCGACCGAGGGCTACCAGAGCAGCGGCAGCTCGAACATCACCGTCAGCGGCTGACGCCGGCCTCCGGGGCCGGCACCGTCGCGACGGAGGAGCCGGCCCCGAACGGGCCGGCTCCTCCGTCGTGAGCTGTACGTACGGCGGCGGGACCGCGTCACACGTTGAAGCGGAATGTCTGCGGCCAGATCCTGACCTGCGACGGAGCCCCCTCGAGGGCTCTGACCTGGGATTTCCTGGTTGGCATGCGTTGGCTCCCGACGGCCGTTTACGGGTGTCCTGCGGACTGGCTGCGGACTGCCCGGGTACCCCGGAGGCAGAGAAACCCATGGCACCCCGGCGGGACCTGCAACGAGACTGCACGGGTGAGCGACTCCTACCCCTGCCCGTGCTGCGGGCACCGCGTGCTGGGCGCGATGCCCGGCTCGTACGAGATCTGCCCCGTCTGCTTCTGGGAGGACGACGGGGTCCAGTTCCGCTGGCCCACCATGGCATGCGGGGCGAACAAGGTCTCCCTGATCGAGGCCCAGCGGAACTACCAGGACTTCGGCGCCTGCGACGAGTACGGCCGACGCTTCGTGCGACCCTCGGCAGCCGACGAGCCACTCGACCCCGCCTGGCGCCCCATCGATCTGGCACGGGACTCCTTCGAGGACTGGGCGGCCGAGGACCGCGCCCCCTGGCCCGACGACCACTCGGTGCTCTGCTGGTGGCTGCCCACCTTCTGGCGCCGGGACCACTCCGCGTCATGACCTCCCACATCGAGACACTCGTCCAGCAGCTCGACGGCAAGGCCGACGAGTCCTACGACGCCCGCGCGGAGCTGATCTGGATCGGCGCCGACGCCATACCCGCCGTCATCAACGGCCTGCCTTCCCTCGGCGGCTTCGGTCAGCTGACCGCCATCGAGGTCTTCGAGGAGGTGGGCGATCCCCGTTGCGGCCCCGCTCTCATCGGCCTGCTGGACAGCGACAACCCGACCGTCCGCGAATGGGCGGCGATGGCCCTGGCGAGCCTGAAGATCGACGGCGCGGTCGAGCCCGTGCGCCGCGCCTATCGCGCCTGCCTGGAACGGGCGACGCCACCCGACTGGAGCGAGCCGGAAGGCATCCGCTGGGCCCTGACCGAACTCGGCGCCCGCGCCCCTGTCGTCCCACCGCTCACCACGCGCCTACGAGCCTCCACTGCGGACGACGCCCCTGGCTGGCCCTCAACCCACTTCACCGAGATCATCAACGACCTGGCCGACCACGCCCAGGTGATCCTCTACTCCCAGTTCTGGCGAGTGGACGTCGGCGGCACGTACGGCGTCTCCGGCCCCGACCTTGGCTGGGAACTCGACTGGACCGCGCCCTGGGAGCACCTGGTCGAGGAGGCCCGCACCTGGTCCCTGCTGGAAGCCTCAGAAGCCCCCGCCGACGACAACATCTTCGTCGCCCCCACCTGGATCGACCGTACCGACCTGCACCCGGAGAGGTGACCGATGCCGTTCCAGCATCCCGAGGAGGTCGGCTACGGCTACGTGATCGAGCGCTACGCGGCAAGGAAGGACTCGGGCCACGCGCGCTACCTCGTCCTGAAAAGTGGTCGATTCCTGCGGCCCGAGTGGCCTCACGGCGAACGTTTCGCCCATCACCTCATCGACGACGCGGCCACGATCACCGACGCCGAGTTGGAAGCCCTTCTCGGCTACGAGTGGCGCTCGCGCCTCACCGCCGCATGGCTGATCGGCGTCGACCGCCGCGAACGGTTCCGCGAACGCATCGGCGACCTCCTCCTGGCCAGCGAGGTCTGCTTCTCCGGCAGCGCCTACTGCTTCGCCCTGGCCCGCTTCGGCACCCACGCGGACGCCGAGATCCTCACCGCCTACCTCGACCATTACCTCCCCCGCACCGACCTCCGCTACGACCAACCCGCCGCCCTTGGCGCCCTCCTCCGCCTCGACGCCCACCTCGGCACCCACCATGCGGACCGCTTCACCCAGCCTGACGGTCTCTGGGACCAGTGGGTCAATGCCCTGGCCCACCTCCACGGCCACCCCGCATACACCCCCGTCGAGCGGCGCCGCTCGACAGACCTCCAGTGCGAGTTCGCCAACGGCTGGCGACACCTGTAGGTCGCGGCGCAATCACCGGATCCAGGCTCCTAGTTCCCACCAGGCGGGGGCGTGAACAAGCCAAACGCACACCAGAAAGCCGGTTCTGCCCGACGATGGAACTGCGGAAGACCGCCGACACGCGGAGACAGGGGGAACCATGCGCATCGACGTACGGGTAGGGGCCGAGGCGGACGAGCTGCGTTCACTGCACCAGTGGCTGGGGGCAGACAGAGAGATCCGCAGGTCGTCTTCCTTGGCACTCCAGGAGCAGCCTCCCGAGCCAGGGCACATGGGCGGTTTGCTGGACGTCATCCAACTGGTGACTGACAACGGCTGGAGCGCTGCCTCCTTCGTGGTGGCACTGGCCGCCTGGAAGCGAACCAGGCCCCAGGATCCGCGGATCGAGATCAGGCGGGGTGACACCGTGATCGTTCTTACCCAGGGCAGCGATGCCGAGATCGAACGTGTCATTCGTGCCCTTGAGACCTCGACCGAGGATGAGGCACCTGGGACATGAGCGTGTTGCCCGACCCCGGCGCGACCCGAGCCGTGCTGATCGGCACCAGCCACTACGACCACCTGGAGTCGCTGCCGGCTGTGTCCAACAACCTGACCGCTCTGGCCGAGGCGCTGACCGGACCCACCTCTTGGGCCCTGCCGCAGGAGCATTGCACGATCCTCTCCAACCCCACGACCACAGAGATGACCATGGCCGCAGTTCGAGCCGCAGCCGAGCAAGCGCGCGACACCGTGCTGATCTATTTCGCCGGTCATGGGCTGGTCGACCCTGAAGGGGACCTCTATCTGGCCATGCCGCAGTCCAAGCAGCAACGCGTGGAGACCGGACTGCCCTATCGGTGGATACGGCAGGCTCTCCTAAACGGCCGGGCCGATCGATGTGTTGTTGTCCTCGACTGCTGCTACAGCGGTCTGGCCCTCGGGACGATGGGCGGCCCGTCAGATCTGGCCGATCAGGCGGCCGTAGAGGGAACATTCCTGCTGGCCGCTGCTGCAGAAACACGCCAAGCACTCGCCCCGCCGGACGAGACCTTCACCGCGTTCACCGGCGAGCTCCTCGACACGCTTCAGACGGGCATCCCCAATGGGCCTGAGCTGATCGACTTTGGAGCGCTGTACCGGCACTTGCGCATCAGGCTGGAAGCTAAGGGGCGCCCCGACCCACAGGCGAGAGATAGAAACACCGGGGCCCGACTCGCTCTCGGCCGCAACCTGGCCTGCCTGCCGACAACCGCGACCACTCCTTCTGCCGACGGGGGGCCAGCCACAGGGCGCTCCTGGCCGAGCCCCTCGGGAATCCGCACTGTCAGGGGTTTCTTCAAGTCGTTGGCCGATGTTCGTGTGACGAGCGGTCTCACCCATCAGATGGTCAGCCAACGTTCCGGTGGACGCATCTCGCCCGGAACCGTCAGCAGGCTCTTGAACCGCGAAAGCCTGCCCAAGACCTGGCCCACCACAGCGGCGTACCTGTCCGCCTGTGGCGTGCCGGATCAGCAAGTCGCTGAGTGGCATGCCGTCTGGACGCGGTTGCTAACGAATACGACGACCGACGCCGCGCCGGACACCGTCCCGCACCCGCGCCAGCGTCAGCGTCAGCGCCAGAAGCCCACCACGTTGCAGCGGTTGTCCGGAAGACTGTCTCGGCGAAACGGTCGCAGTCGAGATCACCGTTCAGGGAGTAGCTGAGGCAGTCGGAGACGCCTGCTGCGGAGCCGGAACAGGTGCCTCGCTGTCATCACCGAAGACCGTGTTCCAGGCAGCAATAGCCAGCAACGCCGCCGCAATCACAAGGCCCGTCGCAGGCTTCTTCACCTGCTTGGCGGTCGGCGGCCGCACCCAGTGTCCTGCCCGGTAATAGGACTTGTCGCTCTTCTGCGCCACCGCGCTCTCCCCCAACGACACTGTCACCTGATCCCTAGACACAGTTTGACAGCGGCCCGTTCGCCCCGAGGAGGAATCAGCACGCACGGCTGATTCCGAACCATGGAGCCGTGATGGACTGCGTGCTCAGCGGATCACGCGCTGCAGGTCCACGAGTACCGCTCCCGCTGCCTTCGGTCGACGCGCCCACCATGCCGGCGCATGCTGCCCGACGCATGACCGTGGCCGGAACTGCTCCTCCAACGCCTGCCCCACTCGGAACTCAACGGCACAGTATCGACACGGCAGTAGGGCCACAGGCGCCGCCCAGCCCGCGGCCACGAGCGTCGAGGCTCCGGTACCTGTGGTGCGGAATCACGCCCGCCAGTCCCTCATGTGCCTCTACGATGATCGCTCTGCGGCTTGAACACCTGGAGCACCATGCGCCTCGAGACGATCAAAATCGAGAACTTCCGCGGCCTCACGCACGTGGACATCCCTTTCTCCCGATTCGGCTGCCTTATCGGCGAGAACAACGCCGGGAAGTCGTCCGTGTTCCAGGCTTTGAACATGTTCCTAAAGTCGGGGACCGCAGTCGATACCGACTTTCTCGACAGAAGTCGCTCGATCCGAATTCAACTCTCCTTCTCCGAGGTCAGCGAAGCCGACCTGAAGCGACTCGAAGACGGGCACCGAACTCGAATCGAGAGGGAAATTCGGGACGGGCGTATCACGCTCGCTAAAGTTTATAAGGGCCCGGGGAAGGGGACCTTCCTGGTCGTCACGCGGGTTCCCCGGGATCACAGGTACACGAAGGTCGTAATCGACGACACATTGAAGTCTGGGCTACCTCCCGAAGTCATCGCCGCCAACGTGAAGGTCACGTATCCAGAAGTTGTCCATAAAATCGAGGGCAAGATCAGCCGCGCAGCGGTGAGGCGCGAGATCGCCACGATAATTGAATCACTCGGTGAAGATGACTTCGTCACTGGAGACGACGCTTTGCCAACCGGGATGGACAAATCGATCGCCCCGCTACTCCCGGAATCAATTTACATTCCTGCCGTCAAAGAACTCAACGAGGAGCTCAAGACGACATCCACGGCAACATTTGGGCGGCTCCTTAGTCTACTTTTCGGGCAGATCGAGCACCAGCTTCCCGAGCTGGAATCCTCGTTTGAGGCGCTCCGGGGGCAGCTGAACGTAACCACGAACGAAGACGGCGAGGAGTCAGACCAGCGCCTTTCTGAAGTTCGACAAATTGAATCACTGATCCAGAGGAATCTTCAGGAATCCTTCCCACGAGCAAGCGTCCGCCTTGAGATCCCGCCTCCACGTCTGCGCAGCCTTCTCGAAGAAGCGCAAATCTCCATCGACGATGGAGTCACCGGCCATTTCAGGACCAAAGGAGACGGTCTTCGAAGGTCGGTCGCATTCGCCATTCTTCGCGCGTATGTCGATATGAAGACCGCACGACCAGTCACGGCAGACAGCTCTCAGCAACCTTGCCTACTCCTCTTCGAGGAACCCGAAGTATTCCTGCACCCCCAGGCACAGCGGAAGCTGTTCGAAGCCTTGGCGTTCTTCTCCGAGTTCAACGACGTCCTGGTCAGCACCCACTCGCCGTCGTTCTTCGCACCTGGGGCGACCGGAACATTTGTAAAGGTCATTAAGGACCACTCCCTGGATCCGCCGGCAAGCCGGACACGTGTGATCGACCTTTCAAAAATTGAGGCACGCGATCAATTTGAAATCATCAAGCACGAAAACAACGAGGCGGCATTTTTTGCGAACTCTGTCTTGCTCGTAGAGGGACCGAGCGACCAAATCCTAATCCCGCACATCGCTCGAACCCTCAATCCGGAATGGGACTTCGAGAAGCGCGCGA
The DNA here is from genome assembly GCF_002114215.1 of Streptomyces sp. 13-12-16. Classification (GTDB taxonomy): domain Bacteria; phylum Actinomycetota; class Actinomycetes; order Streptomycetales; family Streptomycetaceae; genus Streptomyces. Next base: position 6,681 of record NZ_NCTE01000082.1, read on the forward strand.
CAGCGATCGCGAAGGTCGAAGGAAAGGGAAGCATCGCCCGCTACAGAAGTTTCTTCACTCAGTTCGAAATGCGGATTGCGGTACTCGCCGACCTTGACGTCCTAGCGGAAGGTTTTGACAAACTGGGAGCCAGCCAAGATTGTCACCAACTGCGGGATCGACTCATCGCCAAGGCAAAGGAAATTGCAGCCGCTTCAGAAACCGACCCCTCCGGAAAGACACTCAAGAGCATGCGCACTAACGGCGCCGTGCAGGATCTCTGGAAGCAGGCCAGGGTGGCACGAGAGCAATACGCTCAAGGGCTTTGCGAATGGGAGGATCTCGACGCCGCTGTCAGCGCGTTTTTTGCGCGATCTACCTCGGGCGCCATGCGGAAAGTTCTCGAAGAGGCTGCCGATCCTGACCTTAGGCGTATGAAGATCGAGCTGCTTCAGGAACTACGGAAAGATGACATTTACGTATGGGAGCGCGGCGCAATTGAGGACTACTACCCGCCACTAGAGAACAACGAGTCCTCAAACAAGAACGATCGCGCTCGATCTTTCTGCGAACGCCACGTGACCGCCGAGGACATCAAGGGGCTGGCCGTGTTCAAGGATTCAGATGAATGCGAATTCGAGGCGATCTTCGAATCCCTCTTTAGATCAACCCCATCGGGCAACCGTACACAGCCGTTTATCCCCAAGCAGGCAGAATCAGATGGGCTCACCCAAACCTCTCGATAGGCTGGAAAACTCTCCCTTCCTTCACTCAGCGCCAGCCATCGAGCGAGACCTGGGACCTGGCAGAGAGATACCCGTGGAGGGCACTCGCTGTGGTATCGACGAATTCCTCCGGAATGTCATTGGCGTCGACCCAACGGACCTGAGAGTGCTTACGGGGTTCGCGGTTTTCGGGTTCGCCGGTCCATTCGTGGGCGGCGAAGACGACAGTGAGAAAGCCGTTGGGGGCTTCGACGCCCCAGGCGCCGTGGATGATGTGGGCGATCTTGAGGGACTCGGGCTTCACCGTGAGGCCGGTCTCCTCGTAGAGCTCGCGGACCGCGGTTTCGGTGATGGGCTCGCCCGGCTCGCTCTTGCCGACCGGGAGGTCCCACATTCCCTGGGCGAACTTGGCGTTCTCGCTGCGCTGGAGGAGGACGACGCGGTTGGTAGCCGTGTCGTGGACGATGACGGCGGCGACCAGCAGGGTCATGGATTCGAGCGCAGGCTTGAGGGCCTTCGGCTGGTCGTCGGTCTGCTGGGCCACGGTGTTCCCTTCGTCAGGCGGGTTGTTGGGCATGTTAGGCGAGTGCCTCGCGGGCGCGGCGGGCGAGATCGGCGGCGCCGGGCACTTTGCGGCGCTGGTAGACCGCGAGGGTGGAGCGGATCGAGGTGATCGCCTTGCGCGTGCGGTCGGAGGTCATGCCTTCCATGAGGACCAGGGTCTGCGTCCAGGCGGCGACCGCTTCGTCGGCGCGGGCCTGTGCGGCGAGGCTGTCGCCGAGGTCGGCGTGGGTGAGGGCGTGGACGCGCTTGTACTTGTCGGGGTCCCAGCGGGTGAGGGCGTCGCGGTGCTGCTGTTCGGTGCCGATGTGGTCGGCGAGGTCGGTCAGAGTGCGGGCGGTGTGGCTGGCCACGGTGCCGGCGGCGGGGCCGCTCACGCGGGAGTAGCTGGGCTGGGGGCCGTCGTCACGGAGGAGGGCGTCCTCGGCGGCGAGCAGGGCGCGCGCGGCCTGGGGGTTCTCGTTCACGGCGGCGTAGGCGCGGGCGTGGGTGATGTGGAGGAGAGCCTCGGTCTGGCCGTCTACGTGGCCGAGACCTCTACGCAGGGCCCCTTCGACGAGGTCAACGCAGTGGTGGGGCTGCTTGAGGCTGAGGGCCTGGTGGGCGAGGGCACGCATCATCCAGGCGGCGTGGCCGTGGGGGTCGGCTTCGCAGGCGAGCTGGTAGCCGACCTGGTAGTAGCGCTGGGCGGCGCCTTCCTGGCCGAGGTCGTGGTGCTTCCACCCTGCGAGGTAGGCGAGTTCGGCGACGGCGCCGAAGGCGGCCCGGCGTAAGGCTTCATTGAGGAAACGTCCGCGCAGCATGGGGGCGGCGGTGTCGGCCAGGTACGCCGTGACGGTGGTCAGTCCGTGCCCGCCGCCGAGGCGCTCGTCGGCGGCGCTGAAGGCCGCCGTGATCTGCCGTACGACGTCCACGTCCTCCGCCCCGATTAGGGAAGTGCCGGTGCGGGCGCGGAGCATGCGGGCAGTGGCTTCGTGGTCGTATCCGAGCGGCATGGCGACGCCGGCGGTGGTGAAGGCCGCGATGGCGAGAAAGCGGCGGCGCTCGACGTCGGCCCGGCCCAGGTCGGTGGCGGCGAGGACAGGGTCGGATTCCGCCGGCTCTCCGTCGTCACCGGCCTGGAGGCCGATCTCGGTCTGGGTGACCGTGCGCCCCGCTCGGCGGGACAGCGCCTCGGCCAGGCACTGCCCTACCCGGCCCGACGGGGCGCGGGTGCCGTTCACCCAATGCGAGATGGCCGACTTGTTGGTCTGGAGGATCTCGCCGTTCTCGGCCGCGATGCGCCGCACGTCTCGGGCGAGGGCCTCGTAAGTGCAGTCGACCGCCGCTATGACGTCGCGCAGACGGGAGTTGGGTTCTCTCTGCGCCGCCACGACCGCCTCCGCCCTGGAGCTGTAAACCGCGTATACCGCTTCAACTGCCCTCCACCGTACCCACTGAGCGTGACCACCGGTTCACTTATCAGCAGCCGCCCGGAACGGCGCGACCGTGATCCAGGCTCCCCCTTGGTCCGGGCGGCACCCCGAAGTTCCGTACGCCCACACCAGGCTCGGGCATTCCTGTGCCCGAGACCGGCCAATCAGAGACGGAGACACGGTGACCACCATCGACACCACGGCCATCACGGTCGAGCTGCCCGAGGCGCTCGACCCGCGCTGGAGCCGCCTGCCCGGCATCCAGGTCGACGGCCGGCGCATCACCATCGACCCGGCCGAGTACTTCTTCCGCTTCGAGTCGAACACCTGGCTCGTGGCCGACTGGGAGCTGGTCAAGTCCCAGCTCCTGGACGTGGACGAGACGACCGAGAGCGCGGTCGAGCAGCTCGCGCTCGACTTCATCAAGCAGCACAGCGAGTCCACGTCCGACGCGGCCCGCGTCCTGGCCACCGCGTACGAGGTGTACGCGTACCTCTTCCGCGAGGAGCACCTGGCCAGCCTCGGCCTGCCGCAGATCACCGCCGACCACCTGCGGATGCTCCGCGAGGCGGCCACGCTCATGGCGCTCAACAAGGTCGAGCTGGACGGGCACATCTCCAACGTCGGCCCGTGCTGGTTCTTCCCCGCCGCCACGTCCGTCGTCTTCGACCTGGACGACGAGATGGGCGGGATGCTCGACGAGGTCTACCACGGCGGCTGGTTCAACGAGCACCGCCGGATCGAGTCCATCAAGGCCCACGCGGCGCTCGGCGGCCGGCTCGTGCATGGGTGCCAGTCCGTGCCGGACCAGTCCGGCGGCGTGGTCGCGCCCTACGGTGCCTCGATGGCGAACTTCCGCGACGACCTCGCCGCGCTCAAGGCCGGCTGGATCGAGCAGGTCTACGCCCACCGCGTGAACCCCGCCGCCTAACCCCACCCGATCAGGCTCCGGGGCGGGCCGGCATCCCTCGCCCGCCCCGGACGCCACCATCCCTCCCCGGAGCCCTCCTGTGACCACGAACCCCAGCGCCGAACTCCTCGACAACCTGCTCACCGCGACCGGCCAGACCACCGCCGTACGGGAGGAGGTGCGCGTGTGGTCCATGTCCGGCGTCGAGCGCGTGGCCTTCCCCGACGGCTCCACGGCCATCTTGAAGTACGCCAAGAAGCCCTTCGACAGCGAGGACCAGGCCCTCCGCCTGGCCCACACCCTCGGCGTACCCGTCCCCCAGGTCCACGCCTCCGCCGTCCTGGACGGCTGGCTTGGCATGCTCGTGGAGGACCTCGGGATGTCCGTCCGCGAGGCCGACGACCTCGACGGCGTCGCCGCGGCCGTGATCCTGCACGGCACCCGTACGGCTCCGCCCTTGCCCGTCCTCGACCAGGACCGGCTGCGGACGCTCCCGGCCCGGGCGCTGGAACATCTCGAACGGCTGCGCAAGGCCGACCGGTGGCAGGATGCCGACGACGTCGAGGACGCGCTCGACCGGATCGCCCAGGCCGCCGAGGCTCGCTCAGCCGGAGCGACGCTGGAGCCGTTCGGATGGGTGCACTCCGAGTTCCATCCCACCAGCCTCCACATCGGCGAGCGCGGCTGGCGGCTGCTCGACTTCGCCCGCGCCTTCACCGGCCCCGGCCTGCTCGACCTCGCCAGCTGGCATGGCACCATCGAGGCCCCGCACCCCGTGCGCCTGCGCGTCTTCCTGGAGCAGTACGTCACCGCCGGCGGCACCCCCGACGCCCTCGCCCCGCGCGGCGGACTGACCGCCGAGAACTGGGCCCTGGGCTGGCACCGCATGTGGGCCGTCGAGTGGTTCATGGAGCAGTCCATCCGCTGGATCAACGACCCGGCCACCGACCCCGCCTACATCAAGGCCGTCCGCCGCCACCTCACCGACGTCCTCCACCTCCTGGAGATCTGACGTGCTCGCCCAGGCATCCCCCTGGCACGCCCACGCCCTCCAGCGCACCGCCGCCGGACTCGCCGAACCCCTGCCCGTGCCTGCCCGGATGGAATGGACCACGAGACCCGGCCAAGGGCCCGGCGCCGACGTCCTCGGCCCCGACCTGCGCGGCAAGCGACTCCTGGAACTCGGCTGCGGCCCCGGCCACAACGCCGCCCACCTCGCCACCCGCCACGGCGCCCACGTCACGGGCGTCGACCTGGTCGGCCTCCAGGTCCGCCGCGCCCGCTCTCACTACGGACGGCTGAACAACCTCACCTTCGTCGCCGGCCACGCCCTGCACTACCTGCACGCCTCCGACGAGCAGTTCGACGCGATCTACTCCGTCTTCGGCGCCGTCGGCCTCGTCGCCCCCGAGCTCCTGCTCCCGGCCATTGCCCAGCGCCTCACGCCCGGCCGGGTGCTCGCCTTCTCCGTCCCCCACCCGCAGCGTGGCGGCCGAAGCCCCTCGGGTGACGACCGGCCTCGTCGCGACCACGTCACTCTTCCCGATCGCACCCGCCTACCTATCGCCCGCTGGGAGTTCTCCACGGACCGGTGGGAGAAGCACCTCAACCAGGCGGGCTTCTGGCTCACCTCAGCCCAGGAGTTCCACGACCCCCGCATGGGCCACTGGCCCACCACCCTGCTGATCCGCGCCCGCAAGCTCTGACCAGCCATTCGCCCTGGCTTCCCCGGGAGGAACCGATGCGCCCGCCCTACCTGCTCCTCGACATCGACGGCGTCCTCATACCCTTCCCCAACGCGGATGGCTCGACCCCGGCCACCCACGCCCGTCACGACGTCGTCCCTGCCGGCCGCAGCGCCGACAACCCGGTCACCGTCTGGCTCAACCCCGATTACGGCCGCCTTCTCATGGACGTGATCCGCACCGGCCTGGTCACCCCAGTCTGGTGCACCAGCTGGCGGCAGGACGCCACCACCCTCATCGGGCCCCTCCTGGGCCTCCCGACGCTGCCGTACGTCGATCTCCCGCGTCCGCAGATCACCACCAGCCACCCCAACGGCTATCTCTGGAAGCGCGACCACGTCGACGCATGGCTCGGCGACGCCCCCACCGTCTGGATCGACGACGACTTCACCGGCCTCGACCACGCCTGGGCCGCAGAGCGCACTGTCAAGGGAGCGCCAACTCTTCTCGTTCAGCCCGACCCTCACCACGGGCTGCAGCCCGAGCACCTGACCGAGCTCACGACGTGGGTCTCGCAGTTGCCCGCAGCCCGCACTGTCTGACGGCTGGTACGGGGGACACTGGCCTCGGACATGCCGCATGGCCCGCGAGGAGAGTTCATGACGCACAGGGGTCGACCTCGAGTTCATCTACTCACAGGGGGCCCAGCCTGGGAAGAACGGCGATCTGCGGCACAGCCGACGCCACGGAAGAAGTTGCCGAAGAAACAGCGAGCCGCCCTCAAGCAGTTGGATGCGAGCCTCCTCGGCCTGAAGGTTGCCCTGAGGCACCGGCAGCTCGACTTGGCTCGCCAGCTGAGAAGTGCAGCTTGGGACCAGGTTGACCTTCTACCTGCTCACCTGACGCATGAGCAGCGCCGGGAGCTCTTCCAGGCAAAGCTCGCGATCCACGCGCTTGCCCGACACGCGGACGGTCAGCGCCACTCCTGACAGGACTATGCGGCAGCGCCCCGCCCGAGGGGTCAGAGGCGGGGCGTAAAGGGGCCGGAACGACATGCCGGCATGGCCCGGGCGTATCTGCTCCCGTGATCAGCTATTGAAACCAACGGCGACTTCGTGGGTCATTGCCTCGTCGGGCCGGCCTTCACCGTGTCGACGGGCCGTTCAGGCTACCTGCAGCGTCCGCCCAGAGGGGAGCGATTGACACGCCGGCGTGGTGGCGCCTACCCGAGGGCGGCGGCAGCGGCCTTGTAGTCGGCGGCCTGGGTCGGGGTGAGGTAGTGGCTGACGCGGATGAGTACGGTGCCGCTGACGAAGTCGTACTCGGCGAGCATGGGCATGCCCTTGGTGACGTTCTGGATGTAGTCGGCACGGGCCTGGGCGTCGGCTGCGGTCGCGAAGACCTCGATCGCTCCGCCGAGCCCGATGCTGCCAGGCTCCGCGCCGGCGACGTCGTCGACCTCGATGCGGGAGTCCGTGAACGTGACCTTGCTGGTGTACTGGTTGGGGCGGCCGAGGAGATGGTTCGGGTCGTTGTCCTCGGTGACAACGCCCGAGAGCTTGGCGGACGCGACCTTGCCGGAAAGGGCCTTGAAAGCGTCGCTGGCGGTGAGCTCCTTCGCTGCCGGCTTGGTCGGGACGCCAGCGGTTGCAGTGGTGGCGTTCTTCGGCTGGTCGTTCTTCTGATCACTCCCTGACCCGCATGCCGTCGTGGCCGCGAAGACGATGACGAGGGCGGCAGCGGACAGGGCGGGCTTACGCATGATGGCTCCGAAGTGTGGCGGGTTCGGGTGTGTTGATCGGGTCGCAGAACTATTGCACTGCGATGTTGCGGTGCGTGCGGATACCGGAAGATCAGCCGGTGTCAGTGTCCGGCCGGGCAGGTGACGGTGGGGCAACCGCGGAGGAGCGCGGAGGCTGGCGCCGGGCATGCTCTCCCCACGGCTACTAGGTAGCGTCCCTCGGGTGAATCTTCACCTCATCAACGATGTGCCTGACGGCCTGACCCGACGAGCTCGATCCTTTGTTGCCGCGCATGGCGTCAAGGTCGACGTTCGCCCTGTTGAGGGGCACAGGCAGTGGTGGCTTGAGCGGGACATCCCGGCAGCGGTGATCGATAGAATGGCGGCCTACCAAGAGCGATGGGGCGGTCTGCTCTTGCCACCCGCACCGCAGTACGACGGAGGCCCCAAGTACCTCGATCCGGACTCGCCCGAAGCGGACTCCGCAGGATGGTGGTTCGAAGCCGGGATGCAGCGGACCGCAGTCCCCTACTCATTCATGATCAGTCCGTCTGGTGAGTTCGGTATCCATGCAGAGAGGTGGGCACCCCTCCACGCAACCATCGAGGGCTGGGTGGAATCGCTCGCCTTGGCTCACCACGCATCCATGTGGGCAAAGCAGATCAGCAGGCTCGTCGGCGATGACGTCGATGCCATTGAGCTAAACGGCTATGCGCCGGTGCGCGAGGCGATGGGCCTGGCAGACACCTGGTGGAGAGGGCCCGACTCGCTGGTGGCCCTCTATAGCGGGGAGGCCACAGCACTCGACTTCCCCAAGGGCCGCATCGCAGTGATCTACTCCGGCCTCGATAAGTGGGAACTGCGAGGAGGCGTGGACGACGGTGGCTGACCTTGTCGTTTAACGTCATCTCGCCTGGGGTGGATACGGAGCAGGCGGTGCTGCCAAGCCCAAACAATCGCTACTCTCCTCGCATGATCGCGAACGGAGATCGCCAGTTCCCCTCCCCGCTCGCCGCTGCCATGGCGGTCCGGCTCGAGTGCATTGGCGAGGATGGTGTCGACTTCGAGCCCTACGAGTCCTTCCTGACCGCCGATGAGACCACCGAGTGGTTTCGCGCGTGGACCGGCAACGGCGAGCTAAACGGCGACGCCTTCCGCGTTTTTGGCCAGGACGGCACCGGCGGAAACGCAGCGTTGTGGCTGGTTCGTGAAGGTCGGGAATTGGTAGAGCAGCCCGTTGTCTTCCTGGGCTCCGAGGGGGAGACAGGCGTTGTCGCTCGCGACCTGGGTGCCTTCTTGTGGCTGCTGGCTGACGGCTTCGGCCCGTGGGAAGCAGCCACATCGTACGAGCCCGAGCCGGATTGGGCTCCCCAGGCCAGTCGCGACCTGGCGGCCATCGCCGAGCAATTCGCTCCGGACCGCCGCGCGTCGGCAGCGGCGATCATCGCGCAGGCCACACAGGAGTTTCCTGACTTCGACGACACCTTCATGAAGCTCTGCCGTTGAGCCGGGCTCGATGCCCCGCCACGAGGCGTGGCGGGGCATCCGGCCGGGGTCAGCGGTGCCGACTGCGCTCTTCGGGCCTCGTGGCCGCTGGTGTGGCTGGAGGGCGCAGCGTGACGGACATGGACGACGTTCCGCTGGTGGTGCTTCGGCTGCGAGCTGCTTGCGTCCGCCGGTTCGGTTGAGCGGTGATGCGCCAGTTGAGGACCTCGGCGGGGTGCTCGGCGCTGTCGAGTTCCCGCTGGGTGCCCACCTCGGCCAGGAGGCGTCGGGGGTTGTGGCCAGCGGTCTCGGCCTGGGCGAGAGTTGTGGTCAGGGCGGTCCAAGTGGGGTCGGCGAGGATCCGGTCGGCATGGTCGGGGAGAGTCGCGCGAACGTCCTGCTCGAAGCGGCGGGCGGTCGCGGCTCGTGGTGCGCGGCAGGTCAGGTCAGCCAAGACAGGTGCGGCGGCCTGCTGGTAGCCCGCCTGGAGGTGGCGGAAGGCTTCTTCGGCCGCAGCGGCCTGCTGTTCGTGGCCGCGCTGTTCGTGCCACTTGGCGGCGGCGCGGGCCAGGTGCACGGTGGCGAAGATCAGGGCGATGGCGAGTCCGCCTGGCTGGTTGGAGGCGTAGGCGAGTTCCTTGGCGGCCTTGCGCAGGGCGGTGGCGACCTGGTGGTCGGCGCGGGTGGCGGAGCGGCGGGCACGGTTGAACGCCATCGCCGCCGCTCGTAGTTCCGCCTGGTGAGGGCCGGTCGTGGCGCTCGCGACGTTGTACAGGGCATCGCCGAAGGCGGCCAGGTGGCCCTGGGCGGCGGCATCGTCATCGGAGTCGAGGACGATGCGGGCCGCGTGGATGGCGGTGGTGGTGTGCCGCCATGGGTCGGCGAGGTTCGCCCCATACCGGGGTCGGTCGACTACCTCCTGGTCGGGGAGGCGTTCGCGTAGGCGGTTGATGGAGAGGTCGGGGGCGAGTTTCGAGCCGCCGTACCAGACGGGTTCGCCGGCCGCGTTGGTGTCGCCGGGGGCGGAGAGGCTGTAGCCGATCACGTCGCCGGTCTCGGGGCCGAGGCGTGTTTTGACCTTGATGCCGAGGGACTGGAGCACGGTGAAGTAGTCGGCTTCGGTTCGTACGGCGGCGGCGACCGCGTATGCCTGCTCGCGCAGCCAGTGCCGTGCCGTGACCGTCTGGCCCTGGCGCTCGGCCTTGGCGCGTTCGGCGCCGGTGGGGGTGCGGGGCGCGGTGAGGTCGCCGGACTTCAGGCGGCGCAGGCCGAACTCGGCTTCGATCTTGCGGCACTCGGCTTGGGCCCGCTGGCCGTCGCGGTGGGTGCGGGGGCAGCGGCCGTCGGCGCGGACGGTGGTGGCCATGATGTGGATGTGGTCGTCGGCGTGGCGCACCGCGATCCACCGGCATGCCTTCTCGTCGCCTCCGGGGGCGATGCCAGTGGCGTGAACGATGCGGCGGGCTACCTCGGCCCACTCGGCGTCGGTGAGGTAGCGGTCGCCGGGCGCGGTTCGGAGCGGGCAGTGCCAGACGTGCTGAGGTGGTTTCTTGCCGCCCAGCTCGCGGGTGCGCAGGTCGACGTGGTGGTCGAGGCGCTTGGCCAGCTGGGTGTAGCTGGCCTCGGGGTCGCGGCCTGGGTCGGAGGCGCCGGCCATGTCCCAGGCGGCGACGATGTGAGGGTCAGTGTGTTCGTCGCGGCGGCCGGGGCCGAAGAGGTAGGCGATCAGTCCGCGGGTGTTGGAGCCGGTGGAGACGTCAGGAACCATGGGCGGTGCCTTCCGTCAGGAGCTGGTCGATCAGTCGGTAACTGTTCTCGGCGGCTTGCTCAACGTGGTCCAGCACGGCCTCGGCGCGCTCGGGCACGGTGCCTCGGTGGATGGCTGCAGTGATCTGGTTGAGGTTGCCGCCGATGCGGTTCAGCGCGACCGTGTGTGCCTCGACGGCCTCAATCAAGGGACGGATGGGATCGTCCTCCGGGCTGCCGACCAGCCCCGCCTTGCCGAGGGCGACGGCGAGGGCGGCGTCCCCGACGAATCCGGCGAACTTCTGACCGCGCTGGTGAGCGGCGGCGCTGATCACGCTCACAGCTGTCCGTGTGAAGCGGATGGTCTTCTCCTGGTCGCGCTTCTCCACGGTGCGCTTGCGGTTCATCAGCGCGGGCAGGACGGGGGCGTCGAGATCCCGCCAGGAGGGCTGCTCGACGGGCGGTTGGGCATCGGCCGGCGGCTGGGTGCGAGGGGCGATGGAGTCGGCTGCGGGCGGGCAGATGGTCTCGGCTATGTCCTTCTCCGGCTCGGGCGCCCCCTGGCGCTCGGCCTTCTCCTCCGCCACCCCTGGGGCGGGGGCAAGCGCGGACGAAGCCTCGTTAGAGGCTCGTTCGCTCCAGCTTGCTGCTGATCGGCGGGTCAGGCCGAAGAATCCCTTGCGGCGGCGGGTGGGGGCGTTGTCGGTGCTCGTTTCGGACATGGTGATGCTCCGGTGGTCGTGTGGGGTGGGGCTTCGTCACGTCCGTTGCATCCGTCCCGTAGCTGGTCAGGACAGGTACGGAGGCGGTCGCAGGTACGGAGTGATCCGTATCGGCGAGGAACTCCGTCCCCGCGCTGACCTGCGCGGGGACGGATGCGACGGATTGATACGGAGCTGGTGTCAGCGCGTGGGCCTGGGGCCGGAAGGCCCGCCGGGCGGGCCGATGGGCAGCGTCCCGGACGGAGGGGCCGGTGGCTTGCCCTGGGCTCGACGTGCGACCACGGCATCGCCGGCTGCGGGGGTCGGCTGGGCAGGGTCGGGGCAGTAGCGGGCCCAGGCGTCGAGGAACTGGTTGCGGGCGTACGCCTTCGCCTGCCTGCCGTTCTCGAAGCGGTGGTTGGCCGGGCTGATGCCGAAGTCGCGCATCAGGTTGGCCAGGTGGTAGGCGTTCAGGCCCTTGGTGCCGTACTCGGCCCAGGGTGCCTCGGCGTCCTGGATGAGGGCGGCAAGCAGGTCGTGGCTGCGCAGCGCTTCCTGGTCGCCCTGTTGCTCGAAGACTCGGCGGATGTCCCGGAGCAACCGGGTCTTCAGCGTCGTCTGCTCGTCCTGGACCACCTCGTTCCTGGTCATCGCCAGGCAGGCGGCACGGGCCTGCGCGGGCCAGTGGCCGCCGGCCAGGTCGGCGACGATGACCAGGGGTTCCCAGGTGTCCGCGGCCCGGTCCTCGACCGGCATCGGTGGCACCAGCCGGTGCGCTGTCCCGCGCAGCGGGGTCAGCCACCTGGCCAGTCGGTCGCGCAGCGCGTTCAGTTCCGGGACTGAGTGCCGGGAGCGGAAGGGAGCAACCTTCTCGCCGGGCTTGCGCTTCTGCATGCGGAGCACGACGGCGCGGTCCATGATCGTGTCCGGCAGGTCGCCGATGCCTGCCAGCGCGGCCATGGCGAAGGTCGGGAACGCGGTCGGCTTGTGCTCAGGGCCGGATATCCGCCAGGCGGGGCGGTTGCGCTGGTGTCCGGCGTTCAGCAGGCCGCGCAAGTCCTCCTTGTCGCCAGCCTTAGGGCCGAAGATGGTGTCGGCCTCGTCCACCAGCAGTGTCGGCGGGTCCTCGCCGATGATCCGGAAGACCACCGCCGGCGAGGTGTTCACCGTCATCATCGGCCGGGACACGGTCTCGTGGAGCACGTCCAGGACACGGGACTTGCCGCACCCCTTGGTCGGCCCCACCACCGCTAGGCGCGGCGCGTGCTGGAGGGCGGGCTGAATGTGGGAGGCCGCCACCCACAAGGTGACCGCCGTCAGTGCCTCCTCGCTCGGCAGCACTACGTACCGGCCGATCGCGGCACGCAGCTCGTCCAGTACGACGGTCCCGTCCTGGTCCCGGTCCGCCGTGAGGCCGGCACGCTCACGGTCCCCGGTCCCCGATCCGGGTTCGGGGACCGTCCCCGGAGCATCGTGGTGACCGCGGGCAACCGGGACCGACGGTCCGGGTTCGCTGGCCGACTGACCGGAACTCTCCGCCCGGTCCTCGGCTTCCGGACCGAGGCCATGGTCCGGGTTCCCGGTCCGGTCCGATAGGCCGTTGAGCTGCGCGTTCTCTGTCGGTCCGGGTTCCTGGTCCGGGTTGACCGGAACTTCGGTCCGGGTTTCGGTCGCGGGTCGGTCCGGCCCCGGACCGACCGGACCAGCGGCACGACCCGGTCGATCACCGGTCCCCGGAGGGGTGGACCGGCCGTCCGCTCGGTCCGGACCATGCCATGGGATGCCCTGGCCGGGGACCGCAGGGGTGGGCCAGACAACCTCGGACGCCTTCGAGGTGGCGGGGGACGTAGAGTCCTCCATCGACGTTCCTCTCAGGTGAGGGACGGGACGGGCAAGGTCCCGCCCCTCACCGGTTCGTTCGTTCAGGGATGGGCGACAGGCAGGGGAATCTCCGGCCCTCGGCGTTGGCGCGCCGGGGGCCGTTGCTGTGTCCGGGGCTGCCGGTTGCTCACGAGGCCAGGCCCCACTCGTCTCGGCCGTCGATCAGAGTGCGCTCGTAGCGCAGCAGCTCGGCCTCGGGGTACAGCACCCGCTTGCCGACCTTGATGCCGCGCGGCCCCTTCTTGATGTGGCGCCAGTAGCGGACGGTGCTCTCGGCCGTGCGGTAGCGCTCGGCGACCTCGGCGGTGGTCAGGTATCGCATGCATTCCCATTCAGCTAAGTGGCGATTCAATCTGCATAAAGTTGTACCCCAGGATCAGCGGTTACCCAAATAGGGAAGCTCATGTTTCAATTGGGATAGCGACGGTGACGATGGAGGTTCGGTGGCAGGCGACAGGCCCGAGGGCGGCGAGGTGCCGCTGCTCTACAGCGAGGGAAACGTGGCCGCGCGCGTGGCCCTGGAGCGCGAAGTCAGAGGGTGGAGCACGACCGAGCTGGCGGATCGGGTGACCAGAGCCGGCGTCAAGATGAACCAGACAGCGGTCTGGCGCATCGAGAACGGCACCCCCCGCCGACGCATCAACCTCGACGAGGCCCTCGCCCTCTCCCGCGTCTTCGAGCTCCCCCTTGAAGAGCTGATGTCCCCGCCGCTGGAGGGGCTCGACATCGACAGCCGACGCCTCGTCCAAGAAGCGGTCGAGGCGTTCTACGAAGCCCGAGACGCACGCGACCGCCTGCACCGCGCCGTGGTCGCCATCGCCGACCACATCAAGGCCCATCCCGACAGCTCGCGGGCCATCCACGAGCAGTGCCTCCGCCTCATGGGCGACGAGCGCGACGCTCGCACCCTCAGCAACGACATCGAGGACGGCGGCCACTACTGACAACCGACACGAAGGAGAGGCCACTTGGCCAACATCCAGAAGCGCCCCAACGGAAAATGGCGGGCCCGCTACCGCGACCTCGACGGCAAGGAACACGCCCGCCACTTCGACCGCAAGATCGACGCCCAGCGGTGGATCGACGAGGTCACGGCCAGCTTGGTCACCGGTCAGTACGTCGACCCGCGCTCGGCGAAGAAGCCCTTCAAGGAGTACGCGGAGGAATGGCGGGCCATCCAGCCGCACCGGCCTTCCACGGCCAAGGCCGTGGCCCAGCACCTGCGCTGCTACGTCTACCCGGCCTGGGAGAAGCGGGCACTCGGCGCCATCAAGCCCGGCGATGTACAGAGCTGGGTCACCAGCCTGACCACCACGCACGGGCTGGCCGCCAGCACCTCACGGACGGTCTTCAACACGGTCAACGCCGTCTTCCGGGCGGCTGTCCGTGACCGGATGATCCCCCACAACCCGTGCGCCGAGGCGAAACTGCCCTCTGTGCCCCGGAAGAAGATCGTGCCACTGGCCGTCGAGCAGGTACGGACGCTGTCCGAGGAGATACCCGCCCGGTACAAGGGCCTCGTGCTGCTCGGCGCGGCCACCGGGCTCCGCCCCGGCGAGCTGTTCGGCCTCCAGCTCCGGCACGTGGACCTACTGCACGCGACCGTCTCGGTCGAGCAGCAGATCCAGCAGACCGCCAAGCACGGCGTGTACGTCTGCCCGCCCAAGACCGCCCGCTCGCACCGCACGGTTCCGCTCCCCCGCGTGGCGGTGGATGCGATGAAGGCCCACCTGCGGGACTTCCCCGCCGATGGGCCCGAGGGCTGGATCTTCACGGCGCCGCAGGGCGGACCCGTGGTCTACACGCACTTCATGGACGGGTCGTGGCGGCCCGCCTGCGCGAAGGCCGGCATAGCGAAGGGCACCGGACCCCACGCCCTGCGGCACCACTACGCCAGCCTGCTGATCAAGCACGGCGAATCCGTGAAGACGGTCTCCGAGCGTCTCGGCCACACCAACGCGGCCATGACGCTGAACATCTACACCCACCTGTGGCCCGACTCCGAGGAGCGGACCCGGGCCGCCGTCGACAAGGCGTACGCGGACCAGTCCGCCGATGCCCAGCCGCAGGTCGACGAAGCGGCGTAGCTGCTCCCCCACGCGCTGACCGAAGTCAGCACGCTGCGGACTGTGTGCGGACCGCAAAGGCCGCCCAACCCGCTCCGTCGCAGGTCAGACGGCCTTTCGCTAGATCAACTAGACGTTGAAGCGGAACTCCACCACGTCCCCGTCCTGCATGACGTACTCCTTGCCCTCCATGCGGGCCTTGCCCTTGGCGCGGGCCTCCGCCACCGAGCCGGTCTCCACCAGGTCGGCGAAGGAGATGACCTCCGCCTTGATGAAGCCCTTCTGGAAGTCGGTGTGGATGACGCCGGCGGCCTCGGGGGCGGTGGCGCCCTTCTTGATGGTCCAGGCGCGGGATTCCTTCGGGCCGGCCGTGAGGTAGGTCTGCAGGCCGAGGGTGCGGAAGCCGACGTGGGCGAGGGTGGCGAGGCCGGGCTCCTCCTGGCCGACGGACTGGAGGAGTTCGAGGGCCTCGTCCTCGTCCAGCTCGGCGAGGTCCGCCTCCAGCTTGGCGTTGAGGAAGATCGCCTCGGCGGGGGCGACCAGGGCGCGCTGCTCGTTCTTGAAGTCCTCGTCGGTCAGCTCGTCCTCGTCGACGTTGAAGACGTAGAGGAAGGGCTTCGTCGTGAGGAGGTGCAGGTCGTGGAGGAGTTCCGCGCGCTCGGTGCCCTGGACGACGCCCTGGGAGAAGAGGGTGTCGCCCTTCTCCAGGATCTCCTTGGCCTCCTCGACCGCCTTGACCTTCGGCGCGATGTCCTTCTTGATCCGCGACTCCTTCTGCAGCCGCGGCAGGACCTTCTCGATGGTCTGGAGGTCGGCGAGGATCAGCTCGGTGTTGATCGTCTCGATGTCGTCCTTGGGCGAGACCTTGCCGTCGACGTGCACGACGTTCTCGTCCTTGAAGGCGCGGATGACCTGGCAGATCGCGTCGGACTCGCGGATGTTCGCGAGGAACTTGTTGCCGAGGCCCTCGCCCTCCGACGCGCCGCGCACGATGCCGGCGATGTCGACGAAGTCGACCGTGGCCGGGAGGATCCGCTGGGAGCCGAAGATCTCGGCCAGCTTGGTCAGCCGGGGGTCGGGGACGCCGACGACGCCGACGTTCGGCTCGATCGTGGCGAACGGGTAGTTGGCCGCCAGCACGTCGTTCTTGGTCAGGGCGTTGAACAGGGTCGACTTGCCGACATTCGGCAGACCGACGATTCCGATCGTGAGCGACACGTTGCGACTTCCCGTACGTGAGGAATGGGGGACGAGGACCGGCCGACTGGGCTGTGTGGGCCGATCCACCAGTCTACGGCGTGCCCGCCCGCGACCCGGCGACCCGTCGAACGTCCGGCCGGACCGTGATCCCCGGCGTGTCTGACGGGCTGTTCGGCACATAAAACGACCTACGTTGGTGCAGTGGAGCAACACAGGACGCGACCCGCGCGGTACGGACGGTACGGACCGCGACGTGACAGGCCGGCCGGGCCGGCCGAGCCGCCGCTGCCTCCGCAGGCGGGGAGAGGGGGCGCGCGGCCCGCG
>NZ_NCTE01000815.1 GCF_002114215.1 Streptomyces sp. 13-12-16
CACCCGGGCACCGAGGGCGGTGAGTTCCTCGCGCAGGGCGGCGGCGCCGGGGGCGTCGGGGCCTCGGCGGCCGGTGAGCAGCAGGTGGCGCACGCCGTGCCGGGTGACGAGGTGGCGTGCGACGAGGGCGCCGAGGGTGCCGGTGCCGCCGGTGATCAGGACGGTGCCGGTGGCCGTGTCGTCGCCCCACGGGGTGCTGTCCGCGGGTGTGGTGCCGTCGCGGTCGGTGCGCACCAGGCGGGGCACGGTGACGGTGCCGGAGCGTACGGCGAACTGGTGCTCGCCGGTGCGGCCGGCGGCGGCGACGGCGGTGACGAGGGCGGTGGCCGACGGGTCGGTGTGCTCCGTGTGGCCGCCGTCGGTGGAGGCGTCCCCGGTGGCCGGGTCGAGGTCGGCGAGGAGGAAGCGGCCGGGGTGTTCGGTCTGGGCGGAGCGCAGCAGGCCCCAGACGGTGGCGTCGGCGAGGGCCGGGACGCTGTCGTCCGGTCCGGTGGCGAGGGCGCCCTCGGTCACCACGAGGAGCGGTGTGGTCGTGCGGCGCGGGTCGCTCAGCCAGGTGGTGGCCAGGCGCAGTGCCCGGTGGGCGGAGGTGTGGGCGGCGGTCGCGGTGTCCTGGGCGGCCGCGCCGGTGGTGCCGTCGTCGTGGGTGTGGGGGACGACGACCACGGCGGGCTGTCCGCCGTCGCCGTCGTCGAGGGCGGCGGTGAGGTCGTCGAGGGTGGTGTGGACGTGGACGGTGACGCCGGCGCGTTCGAGCGCGGCGGTGAGGCGTCCGGGCTTCCCGATGACCGCCCAGGGGCCGGTGAGGTCCGCGGGGTCGGTGTCGCCGGTCCACGGGGTCCACTCCACGCGGTGCAGGGCGTCGGGGGCGGTGGCGGCCGGGAGCCGGTCGGGGGTGGCCGGGCGGGTGGTGGCGGTGGCGGTGAGGACGGGGGCTCCGGTGCCGTCGTGGG
>NZ_NCTE01000816.1 GCF_002114215.1 Streptomyces sp. 13-12-16
GGCCGGGCGCGTGCGGGGCTGCTGCACGGCGCGGCGGGACGCGCCCTGCTCTTCCTGCGGCTGTACGAACGCGACGGGGACCCCGCCCTGCTCGACCTCGCGCGGGACGCGCTGCGCCAGGACCTCGCCCGCTGCGTCCGCGGCGCGGGCGGCGCCCTGCAGGTCGACGAGGGCTGGCGCACCATGCCCTACCTGGGCGCGGGCAGCGTGGGCATCGGCATGGTGCTCGACGACTACCTGGCGCACCGGGAGGACGAGGAGTTCGAGCGGGCGAGAGGCGAGATCGTGGCCGCGGCGCAGGCCATGTTCTACGCCCAGCCGGGCCTGTACCGGGGTGTGTCCGGGATGGTGCTGTACCTCGCCCGCACGACGGCCGGGGCGCCCGGCACCGGTCCGGAGGCCGTCCGGCGTCAGCTCGACGCGCTGTCCTGGCACGCCATGGCCTACCGCGGCCGGCTCGCCTTCCCCGGTGAGCAGATGATGCGCCTGTCCATGGACCTTTCCACGGGCACGGCCGGATGTCTGCTGGCCGTCGCCTCCGTCCACGGTGCCCCGCCCGCCGGGCTGCCGTTCCTTCCGCCGCCGCGCACGCGGGGCGGCCACATGACTCGGCCCCTCCCGGGGGTCGTGATGAAAGAAGACAACCCGTTGTCCCACGAAGGGAAGATGTCATGAACCTGTTCGACCTGCAGTCGATGGAGACCCCCAAGGAAGAGGCCATGGGGGACGTCGAGACCGGCAGCCGCGCGAGCCTGCTGCTCTGCGGCGACAGCAGCCTGAGCGTCACCACCTGTAACTGACGCCGGTGTCGACCGCCGCGGCGACGCGGTGAGTCATGTCGTTCGGCTCCGGCGCCCCGGGCTTCGGCCCGGGGCGCCGTCGCCTTTCCCGGTGGACGGACGGAAGGAGATCGGCCGGTGCTGACGACCGGGTTCCGGGCGCGGGACGGAGCCGGCGGCGCGGGGCCGGGGCGCACGCCCGAGGTACTGGTCCTGCTGTGCTCGGTCGGAGCGGCCGCGGCGACGGTGGCCCAGCCCTTCGCCCTCGGCCGCACACTGGACCTGCTCCTGCGCGACGGCGGAGCCGACGGCGCCGCGGGACGCTGGCTGGCGCTCAGCGCCGCACTGCTCCTCGGCGAACTGCTCCTCGACAGCCTCACCTCCCTGTTCACCGGCCGCTGCAACGCCGGCTGGACGGCCTCCGTCCGCTCCCGTGCCCTCGACGGCCTGCTGCGCGCCGTACCGGAGCGCGCGGCGCCCTTCACGCCGGGGGACGTCGGAACCCGCCTGACCCTCAACGCCGCCGACGCGGGCGGCGCCCCGGCG
>NZ_NCTE01000817.1:0-451 GCF_002114215.1 Streptomyces sp. 13-12-16
CCCGCGGGAAGCGGGGCCCTGGGCACCGCCCTGCTGGCGGGCTTCGACCCCGAAGCGGCCGCCGCCCGCGTGCATCCCGCGTGCGCGCTGCTGCCGCAGGAATGCGACGAGCACGGTGTGAGCACCTTCGTCTGGCGGCACGAGCGGCCCTTCCACCCACAGCGCCTCTACGCGGCGCTGGAGGACCTGACCTGCGCCGCCGCGCGCAGCCGTGGGCGGTTCTGGCTGGCGGACCGCCCCGACACCCTGCTCTCCTGGGACGCCGCGGGCGGCGCGCTGTGCGTGGAGTCGGCCGGTCCCTGGCTGGCGGCCCTGCCCGACGCCGCCTGGGAGATGGTGCCCGCGGAGCGCCGCGTCGCCGCCTCGGTGGACTGGCACCCGGAACACGGCGACCGCCGCCAGTACCTCACCTTCACCGCACCCGGCCTGGACCGCGGCAGCCTGCGCGCCC
>NZ_NCTE01000817.1:617-1073 GCF_002114215.1 Streptomyces sp. 13-12-16
CAACAACTTCCGCACGCGTTCGACGACTTGCCCGACCCGGTGTCCTGAAGCCGCGTACGCACCGCACGGTGTGCGAAGAAAGGGACGACCCCGCCATCCCCCGACGCACGAGCACCGACCGGCGCACCGCGAAACGCGCCAACCCGCTGGACACCGCCGGCATCACCCACGTCGACTACAGGGACACCGATCTGCCGCACAGGTTCATCTCCGACCGGGGGAAGATCCGCAGCCGCCGGGTGACCCATGTGACGCGCCGGCAGCAGCGGCAGGTGGCACGGGCCGTCAAGAACGCGCGTGAGACGGCCCTGCTTCCGTACGGTTCCCGGCAGAGCTGATTCCCGCCCGCCAGCGGTGTCCGTCCCGCCCGCCCGGCGGGACGGACACCGCTGACGGGCGGTGCGGCCGGACGCCCGCGCGGGTGCCGATCACGCCGACGCGGCCGGGCGGACGGCC
>NZ_NCTE01000818.1:0-3856 GCF_002114215.1 Streptomyces sp. 13-12-16
CGCCCGGCTCGCCGTGCTCGGCGCCACCGACGAGGCCGCCATCGCCGCCGAACTCGCCCGCGACCCCAGCGCCTCCGGCCAGGAGGGCGCCGCCCGCTGCCGCGCCGCCCTGCCCGACGAGGACGCCAAGGCCCGCGCCTGGGACGCCATGTTCGGCTCCGACGACCTGTCCAACTACCTGTTCACCGCCACCGCCCAGGGCTTCTGGCAGCCCGAACAGGCCGATCTCGTACGGCCCTACGTGTCCCGCTACTTCAAGGCCGCCGTCGCCGTCGCCGCCCGCCGGGGCCCGGCCATCGCCGAGGCCGCCGGACGCTGGGCCTTCCCCGCCCACGCGGTCGACGCCGAGACCCTGAGGCTCGGCGAGAAGTGCCTGCGCAAGGCCGACCCGATCCCCGCCCTGCGCCGCAAGCTCGTCGACCAGCTCGACGACCTGGCCCGCGCCCTGCGCGTCCAGCAGAAGTAACCCGGCGCCCAAGAACACCCCTCGAAGGCGGACTTACCCCCTTCGAGGGGTGTTCACCGGGCTTTTCGGGCGACGCCGCCCACTCCCGTCCAAGCTGGACCCTCCCGCGCACCGCGCCCCGGAGGACAGTCCATGAGCACCCCGCCCCGCGACCTCGTCGGCGTCGGCATCGGCCCCTTCAACCTCTCCCTCGCCGCCCTCGCCCACCCCCTCCCCGGACTGAGCACCGCCTTCTACGACCGCAGCCCCCGCTTCACCTGGCACCCCGGTCTGCTCCTCGACGACGCCACCGTCCAGGTGCCCTTCCTCGCCGACCTCGTCACCCTCGCCGACCCCACCAGCCCCTGGACCTTCCTCAACCACCTCAGGGCCCGCGACCGCCTCTACCCGTTCTACTTCGCCGAGCACTTCCACATCCGCCGCACCGAGTACGACGCCTACTGCCGCTGGGTCGCCGACCGTCTCCCCGCGCTCCACTTCGGCCACCGCGTCGACACCGTCCGCTGGAGCCCCGAACGCGCCCTGTTCGAGGTCGGCCTCACCCGGCTCGACCCGGAGGGGCGGGCCGCCTCGGCGGACCGGGTCCACGCCCGCCACCTCGTCCTCGGCGTCGGCACCGAACCCCGGGTGCCCGAGCCGCTGCGGCCCCTCGCCGAGGCTCCCGGCGTCCCCGTGATCCACTCCGACGACTACCTCGCCCACCGCGACACCCTCCTCGCCGCCGGCCACATCACCGTCGTCGGCACCGGACAGTCGGGCGCGGAGGTCTTCCTCGACCTGCTCCGCCACCGGCCCGTCGGACGGGAACGCCTCCACTGGATCGGCCGCACCGGGGCGTTCGCCCCCATGGAGTACTCCAAACTCGGCCTGGAGCACTTCACCCCCGACCACACCCGCTACTTCCACGCCCTGCCCGAACCCGTCCGCGACCGGCTCGTCCCCGCCCAGTGGCAGCTCCACAAGGCCATCGACGCCGGCACCGTCGCCGCCATCCACGACGAGCTCTACCGGCGCACCCTCCACGGCGGCTGGCCCGACACCGTCCTCACCCCCGCCGTCCACGTCCGTACCGCCGGACGCCTCGGCCCCGGCCGCATCGAGCTCCACCTCGAGCACACCGTGCAGCGCACCCGCACCCGCCTCACCACCGACGCCGTCGTCCTCGCCACCGGCCACCGCCCACGCCCCCTCGACCACCTCCTCGCGCCCCTCGACCCCCACCTGCGCCGCGACCACGCCGGCCGGCTCCGCGTCGACGCGCACTTCCGCCTCGACCTGGACCCCTCGGTCACCGGCGGCGTGTACGTCCAGAACGCCGAACTCCACACCCACGGCGTCGGCGCCCCCGACCTCGGGCTCGCCGCCTGGCGCAGCGCCGTGATCCTCAACCACCTCACCGGCCGCCAGGCCTACCCCCAGCCCGCCCGCACCGCCTTCACCACCTTCGGCCTCCACCCCCGGACGGCGCAGGTCCCGCCCGCCCGGCGAGCCGTACGGCTCACCCCACCGGCGGACGGGACCTGACCGTCACCCGTACGGAGGGACGGGGATCAGAACACCGGCGTACCGTCCCGCGTCAGCCTCCAGTCCACCGACGCGAAGTCCTTCGGGTCCAGCACGCCCTTGGCCGTCACCCACTCCGCGATCCGGGTCCGGATCTCCGTCGACTCCGACCACAGCTCCTTCGCCGACGCCACGTGCGGGAACGCGCCACCGCCGTTCGCCCGGTAGTTGTTCACCGCGAACACGAACTGCGCCGCGTCGTCCAGCGGGGCGCCGCCGTGGGCCAGGTTCCTGATGCGCGAACCCGCCGGCTGCGCGATGTCGATGTCGTAGGTGAGCCCCGAGACGTAGTCGTAGTTGTAGTCCGGGCGGCCGTTCGCGTTCGTCAGCTTCTCCACGTCCACCGCCGCACCGGACGCGGTCCGCACGAAGTACTCCGCCGAGTACTCCAGGTACGCCCGCACCTGCGCGCCCGTCATCAGCTTCGCGACCAGCGTGTTGTCGTACACGTACAGGCTCGACAGGTCCCGGATCGTCACCTCGCCCGCCGGGATCTGGGAGGTCCGCGAGAACGGCGACGCCTGCGACAGCACCGGCAGCGACGCGTACTCGGTGCCCGCGAGGGCCGCCCTGACCACGTCCTCCTGCACCTTGCCGATCAGGTCGATGATCGGCGCGTCCTTGTAGCGGGCCTGCACCGTCGTCAGCGTCTCGGTCGCCGACCCCACCACCTGATTGACGTACTCCACGACCTGCGCGTGCTCGTCGCGCAGCAGCCGGGTGATCCTCGGGTCGTCCTTCACCGCCGCCGCGTCCCGCAGCGACGCCTTCACCGTCTCCACCCGCCAGCGGCCCCGCTCGAAGGCCAGCTCGAAGTCGAACAGCGTCAGCCGCTCCGCGTAGCACAGCGGCTCCGACAGCACGACCTCCCTGCCGGTCTCCTCGTTGGCGACCCGCAGCTCCGCGATCTCCTGGTGCGCGTGCCCCACCAGGATCGCGTCGATCCCCGGCACCTGCCGTGCCACGTTCGCCGCCGCGTTCTCCACGTACGGAAGCTGGTCACCGTACGACGACGTGCCCGAGGAACCCGAGTGCGCCGACACCACCACCACGTCCGCGCCCATCGACCGCAGCTTCGGCACCCACTTCGCCGCCTGCTCCTCGAGCCCCGGGAACGTCAGCCTGCCCTGTACGTAGGCCTTGTCCCAGATCGCGATACCGGGGTTGGTCAGCCCGAGGACCGCCACCTTCACCGGGGGAGCGCCCTTCACGTGGAACTTCTTGATGAAGTACGGCGGGAAGGCCGGCTTCAGCGTCTTCGCGTCCAGCGCGTTGGCGCCGAGCAGCGGGAAGTCGCACTGCTCCTCGAACTTCCGCAGCGTCTCGATGCCGTAGTTGAACTCGTGGTTGCCGAGCGCCACCGCGTCGTACCCGATGGCGTTCATCGCCTGCGCCATCGGGTGCACCGGACCGCCCTCGGCGGTGATCGGGTCGACCTTCGCGAAGTAGTACGTCAGCGGGGTGCCCTGGATGGTGTCGCCCGCGTCCAGCAGCAGCGTGTTGTGCCGGCCCTTCTCCTCGCGCACCTGGTCCACCAGCGTCGACACCCGTGCCAGGCCCTGCGCGTTGCCGGCCGCGTCCGTGTACTCGGCGTCCTTGAAGTAGTCCCAGTTGAAGACGTGGCCGTGCAGGTCGGTCGTGCCCATCACGGTCAGCGCGTACCGCTTCACCGGCTTCCTCCCCCGTCCCGCCCCGGCGGTCCCGGCCGCCTCGGCCGCGGGGGCCGCCGCCGTACCCGC
Organism: Streptomyces sp. 13-12-16; assembly: GCF_002114215.1. GTDB lineage: Bacteria > Actinomycetota > Actinomycetes > Streptomycetales > Streptomycetaceae > Streptomyces. Next base: position 3,769 of record NZ_NCTE01000818.1, read on the forward strand.
CAGCGCCACCCCCGCCCCCGTCACGGCGGACCTCTTCAAGAACTTCCGGCGGTTCAACGGCATGTCAGGCTCTCCTCGGGCAACAACG
>NZ_NCTE01000818.1:3950-20480 GCF_002114215.1 Streptomyces sp. 13-12-16
AACAACGGAACAACGCGCGTAGATTCGCCCGACGATTCTGACCTGAACACGCCCACGCGGAACAGACCCCACAGGTTGCGATCCGGTGTCCCGCCCCCTCCCCGCACCCGTACGACCGGTGACACAGTGGGACGTATGACCACCCCTCACCCGTACGGCGCGCCCGGCGCACCCCATCTCGCCGTCCGTGGCGAGGCCCACCTCGAGGCCGCCCCCGACCTCGCCCGCATCGCCGTCACCCGCACCGCGCGCGGCCGCGACCGGCGCACCACCCTCGACGACCTCACCCGCCGCACCACGGAGGCCCACGACCTGCTCACGTCCTACGGCGACGCCGTCGAGCACCTCGAGACCGGCGCCCTCACCGTCACCCCGGAACTCAGCCCCCACGGCCGCGGCGAACGCGTCCGCGCCCACCACGGCACCGTCCGGCTCACCGCCGACCTGGGCGACTTCGCCGCCCTCGGCGCGCTCGTCACCCGTCTGGCCGACCTCGACCTCACCCGTGTCGACGGCCCCTGGTGGACCCTCCGCCCGGATTCCCCCGCCCACCGCGAGGCGCGGCGACTGGCGGTGCACGACGCCGTCCGGCGCGCCCGCGAATACGCCGAGGCGCTCGGTACCACCCTCGCCGCCCTCATCGAACTCACCGACACCGCGGCGGGGCCCGAACCCTTCCCCCGGGCCCGCTCCATGGCGTTCGCCGCGGCCGCCGAGGACGCCCCGCCCCCGCCCCTCGACCTCGAACCCCAGCGGCAGCACGTCCACGCCGAGGTCGGCGCCCGCTTCACGCTCCAGCCGCCCCGTCTGTAGAACCGGCATCCGGAAACCGAGGGCACGCATGCTCATCGGAGCGACCCGGTGCACAATTCAACACTTGTCAACAGCCCTTCATCCACTGGCCGTTGAGTCGTCACACGTCGCCAGGTCACTACCGGTCGGTAAGCCCTAGGCTCGAAACATGCGCCGAGCGAAGATCGTCTGCACCCTGGGACCCGCCACCGACGGCTACGACCGGATCAAAGCCCTGGTCGACGCCGGAATGGACGTCGCCCGATTCAACCTCAGCCACGGCGAGCACGCCGAGCACGAGGAGCGCTACCGACGGGTGCGGAAAGCAGCGGACGAGACCGGTCGCAGCGTCGGCCTCCTCGCCGACCTTCAAGGCCCGAAAATCCGCCTCGGCCGCTTCGTCGAGGGCCCCGTACTCCTTGAACGCGGGGACACCTTCACCATCACCGTCGAAGAGGGCACCGAAGGCGACCGCGACATCTGCGGCACCACCTACGCCGGCCTCGCCACCGACGTCACCGCCGGCGAACGCATCCTCGTCGACGACGGCAGGGTCACCCTCGAAGTCACCGCCGTCGACGGCCCCCGCGTCCGCACCACCGTCGTCGAGGGCGGCGTGGTCTCCGACCACAAGGGCCTCAACCTCCCCGGCGTCGCCGTCTCCGTCCCCGCGCTCTCCAAGAAGGACGAGGACGACCTGCGCTGGGCGCTGCGCACCGGCTTCGACGTGATCGCCCTGTCCTTCGTCCGCAGCGGACGCGACATCAAGGACGTCCACCGCATCATGGACGAGGAGGGCCGCCGCCTCCCCGTCATCGCCAAGGTCGAGAAGCCCCAGGCCGTCGAGAACATCGACGACATCGTCGCCGCCTTCGACGGCATCATGGTCGCCCGCGGCGACCTCGGCGTCGAGATGCCCCTCGAACAGGTGCCGATCGTCCAGAAGCGCGCGATCAAGCTCGCCAGGCGCAACGCCAAACCGGTCATCGTCGCCACCCAGATGCTCGACTCGATGATCGACAACGCCCGCCCCACCCGCGCGGAGGCCTCCGACGTCGCCAACGCCGTCATCGACGGCACCGACGCCGTCATGCTCTCCGGCGAGACCAGCGTCGGCAAGCACGCCGTCGAGACCGTGCGCACCATGGCCCGCATCGTGGAGGCCGCCGAGGAGGACATCCTCGCCAAGGGCCTCCCGCCCCTCACCGAACGGAACAAGCCCCGCACCCAGGGCGGCGCGGTCGCCCGCGCGGCGGCGGAGATGGGCGACTTCCTCGGCGCCCGCTTCCTGGTCGCCTTCACCCAGTCCGGCGACACCGCCCGCCGCCTCTCCCGCTACCGCAGCCCCATCCCGCTCCTCGCCTTCACCCCCGACCCGGCCACCCGCTCCCAGCTCAGCCTCACCTGGGGCGTGGAGACCTTCCTCGGCCCCCGCGTGGACTCGACGGACGCGATGGTCGACCAGGTGGACGAGCTGCTCCTGAAGTACGCCCGCTGCGCGAAGGGCGACACGGTGGTGATCACGGCGGGCTCCCCGCCGGGGGTCTCCGGCTCGACGAACATGGTCCGCGTCCACCACATCGGCGAGGACGACAGCCCCAGGTAGCCGGGCGGCCGGGGCGCGCAAGCGGGACGGGCGGAAAGAAGCGGATGTTCACCGGAAAGGCGGACATCCGCTCTCAAATGGTGACCTTGGATATCAAGGAAAAGTACCCCGGGTCGGATTCGAACCGACGCTGGATGGTGTTTGAGACCATTGCCTCTACCGCTGGGCTACCGGGGCGCCCTGTAAAACAAAGGTCGACGGTCACCCGCCGTGCCCCCACCTTATCGCAGCTGGGTACGCTCTTGTCAGCAGTACCGGCCTGCCCCGCACCAAGGAGCCCACGTGAGCGCCCCCGAGTCGCCCCAGCCCGTAGACGTGCCCGACGACGACAAGTCGCACGTGCCTCCGATGACGACCCGTGTCGTGATCGCCGAGGACGAGGCCCTGATCCGGCTCGACCTCAAAGAGATGCTGGAGGAGGAGGGGTACTCCGTCGTCGGCGAGGCCGGTGACGGTGAGCAGGCCGTGGAGCTGGCCCGCGAGCACCGGCCCGACCTGGTGATCCTCGACGTGAAGATGCCGAAGCTGGACGGCATCTCCGCGGCGGAGAAGATCGCCGAGGAGAGCATCGCCCCGGTGCTGATGCTGACCGCGTTCTCGCAGCGCGACCTGGTGGAGCGGGCGCGGGACGCGGGCGCGATGGCGTACCTGGTGAAGCCGTTCAGCAAGAGCGACGTGGTGCCCGCGATCGAGATGGCGGTGTCGCGGTTCACGGAGCTGAAGGAGCTGGAGCGCGAGGTCGCGGACCTGAGCCTGCGGCTGGAGACGCGGAAGCTGGTGGACCGGGCGAAGTCGGTGCTGCAGACGCAGTACGGGCTGACCGAGCCGGCGGCGTTCCGGTGGATCCAGAAGACGTCGATGGACCGGCGGATGTCGATGCAGCAGGTGGCGCAGGCGGTCATCGACGACGCCGAGGAGAAGAAGGCGTCGAAGGGCTGAGCGCCCGTACACGGCCGGAGGCCCGCGCTCCCCGCTCGGCGGGGGGCGCGGGCCTCGTCGTGTGCCCCGGTCCTCAGTCCTCGCCGAGGTAGGCCTTGCGGACCGACTCGTCGTGGAGGAGGTCCTGTCCGGTGCCGGAGAGGACGATGTTGCCGGTCTCCATGACGTGACCGTGGTCGGCCAGGGAGAGGGCGGCCTGGGCGTTCTGCTCGACGAGCAGGATGGTGGTGCCCTGGGACTTCAGCTCGGTGATGGTCGCCATGATCTTCTGCATCATGATCGGCGAGAGGCCCATGGAGGGTTCGTCGAGCATGAGGAGCTGGGGCTGGGACATCAGCGCCCTGCCCATGGCGAGCATCTGCTGCTCTCCGCCGGAGAGGGTTCCGGCGGCCTGCTTGCGGCGTTCCCCGAGGATGGGGAAGAGGTCGTAGGCGCGCTGGATGTCCTTCTCGATGCCCGCCTTGTCGTTGCGGAGGAAGGCGCCGAGGCGGAGGTTGTCCTCGATCGTCATGCGGGGGAAGATGTGCCGCCCCTCGGGGGAGTGGGCGAGCCCGAGGGAGACGATCTTGTGGGCGGGGATCTTCTTGAGCGACTTCCCGTTGAACTTGATCTGGCCGCCGACGGGCTTGAGGAGCCCGGAGAGCGTGCGCAGGGTGGTGGTCTTGCCGGCACCGTTGGTGCCGATCAGGGTGACCACTTCACCGGCGTCGACGCTGAAGGAGATGCCCTTGACGGCCTGGATCTTGCCGTAGGCGACTTTGAGGTCCTCGACTTCGAGGAGTGCGGTCATCGGTCGTTCTCCTTGCCGGGCGCGGCGTCCGTGGCGGCCTCGGCCGCGGCTTCGGCGGCCTCGACCTCGGCGACTTCGGCGGCGCCGGGGTCGTTCTCCATGGGTTCACCGATGTAGGCGGCGATGACGCGCTCGTCGCCCTGGACGGTGGCCGGGTCGCCCTCGACGAGCTTCTGGCCCTGGACGAGGACGGCGACGCGGTCGCAGAGGTTGAAGATGAACCGCATGTCGTGCTCGATCACGAGGACGGCGATGCCCTGGTCGCGGATGGCGAAGATGAGCTCCTCGGCCGCCCGGGTCTCCTGGGGGTTCATGCCGGCGGTGGGCTCGTCGAGGAGCAGCAGCCCGGGTTCACTGGCGAGGGCGCGGGCGATCTCGAGCTTGCGCTGTTCACCGTAGGGGAGGTTGCGCGCGAGGTGGTCGGCCTTCGCGTCGAGGCCGACGAACTCCAGGAGTTCCATGGCCCGTTCGCGGGAGGCCGCCTCCGCCTTGTGGAAGCCGGGTCCGCGCAGGATGGCCGACCAGAAGCCCTCCTTGGTCCGGGTGTGGCGGCCGACGAGGACGTTCTCCAGGACGGTCATGTTGGCGAAGAGCCGGATGTTCTGGAACGTCCGGGCGATGCCGGCGGCGGTGACCTTGAAGGACTTGGGCGGCAGGACCTTGCCCTTGTAGCGGACCTCGCCCTCGGTGGGGATGTAGAGGCCGGTCAGGCAGTTGAAGAAGGTGGTCTTGCCGGCGCCGTTGGGGCCGATGAGGCCGACGATCTCGCCGCTGCTGACGGTGAGGTCGACGTCGCGGACGGCGGTGAGACCGCCGAAGCGCATGGTGACGCCGCGTGCGTCGAGGACGGTCTCACCGGGGGCGGGTGCGCCCGGGGCGGTGTCCTTGGTGGTGGTGTCGGTGGTCATGGTGGTCAGGCCCCTGTCTTGCTCAGGACTGCGGGCGCGTCGTCCTCGTGGAACTCCAGCTGGCGGCGGCGGTTGGGGATGAGGCCCTCGGGACGGAAACGCATCAGCAGGACGAGTGCGAGACCGAAGGCGAGGAGCTGGTAGTCGCCGAGGAACTGGAGCTTGTTGGGGATCAGGAAGAGCAGCGCGGCTCCGATGAGGGGTCCGGCGATGGTGCCCATGCCGCCGAGGACGACCGCGGCGAGCAGGAAGGCGGAGTTGGGCGGGGTGGTGCCGGCGAACAGGTACTGCTCGGGGGTCACGGTGTAGGTGACGTGTGCCTGGACGGTTCCGGCGAGGCCGGCGAGGGTGGCGCCGACGGCGAAGGCGATGAGCTTGACCCGGAAGCCGTTGATGCCCATGGCGAGCGCCGCGGTCTCGTCCTCGCGGATGGCGACCCAGGCGCGGCCGATGCGGGAGTCGCCGCTGCGCCGGAAGACGAGGACGACGACGGCCGTGATGATCAGCATCAGGAAGAAGTAGTTGGCGAACCGGCCGATGGTGAAGCCGGCGATGTCGTGCGGGACCCCGAGGTCGAAGCCGAGGATCTTCAGGTCCGGGATGGACGCGATGCCGTTGGAGCCGTTGGTGAGGTCCGGACCGGAGGTGCCGTCGGTGTTGTTGGCCGCGATCCGGAAGATCTCACCGAAGCCGAGGGTGACGATGGCGAGGTAGTCGCCGCGCAGTCGCAGCGTCGGGGCGCCGATGAGGACGCCGAAGACGAGGGAGGCGACGGCCCCGACGAGCACGGCGGCCCAGAAGGGGAAGTGGACGCCGAACGGCGAGCTGGGGGAGCCGGAGACGAGCGCGGCCGCGTAGGCGCCGACGCCGAGGAAGGCGACGTATCCGAGGTCGAGCAGGCCGGCCAGGCCGACGACGATGTTCAGCCCCAGGGCGACCGTGGCGAAGATGAGGATGTAGACGCCGAGGGTGGCGTACTGGTCGTCGGTCTGGGTGAAGGGGAAGCAGGCCGCCGCGATGAAGGCGCCGCAGACGGTGATGTTCGTGTGCCGCGCGGTGATCTGCGAGGCGTGGCTGATCAGACCGGAGCGGTTGAGGGCGGCGAACCCGAAGCCGGCGGTGATCAGGAAGCCGACGAAGAGCTCGTCGTACTCGGTGCCGATGCCGTAGGTGAAGACGACCAGGGCGAGTGCCAGGACCGCGACGATGATCAGGATCTCGGCGTAGGAGGGCAGGACGCGCACGGGGCGCGGGCTGCCGGAGGCGAAGGCCGCCCGCAGGACGGCCATGCTGTGGCCGGTCCTGTGCTTGAACTGCTCCCAGCCGGTGTCGTCGGGGTCGAAGGGGTCGGGCTCGGGCCGCTCGAAGGGGAGGGCGAGGGCGCCGAGGAGGGCGGTCAGCGTGGCGACGGCGACGACGTAGCCGCCGGGTTCGAGGTTGACGAGGCCGCCGAGCTGGAAGCTGATCGCGAGGATCGTGTACCAGGCGGTGGCGAAGGTGCCGAGCGCGGCGTACTTGACGGCCGCGTCGGCGCCGGCCGGGGCCAGCCAGCCCAGCCCCTTGACGCCGTAGGAGGCGAGCCCGAACAGGACGGTGAGCGCGCCGCCGATGAGGACGAGGACCTGGAGCCCGCCGGGGTAGCCGTAGAAGGTGAGGTCACCGGGGAACTCGGCGGTCCAGGTCCACGCGAGGAAGGTGGAGACGACGGTGAGGACGCTGCCGCCGGTGGCGAGGGCCCGGCCGATGTGCGGGGGTATGCCGATGAGGCCGGTGGAAGCGTTCGCGGTGGGGGTGGCCGCGGTGGTCGAAGCGGTGGTCTGTGTGGTCATCGGTGTCACGCCCTGTCCGCGACGCGCTCGCCGAGCAGGCCCTGTGGCCTGAACAGGAGTACGAGGATGAGGAGGATGAAGGCCCAGACATCGGCCCAGGACTGGCTGCCGAACTTGTCCAGCCCCGGGATGTCGGCGATGTAGGCGGTGGCCAGGGTTTCGGCGACGCCGAGGACCACACCGCCGATCATGGCGCCGTAGATGTTCCCGATGCCGCCGAGGACCGCCGCGGTGAAGGCCTTGAGACCGAGGATGAAGCCCATCTTGAAGTCGATCTGGCCGTACTTGAGACCGCTGGCGACGCCTCCGACGGCGGCGAAGACGGCGCCGAGGGCGAAGGCGATCACGATGATGCGGTCGGTGTTGACGCCCATCAGCTTCGCGGTGTCCGGGTCCTGCGCGGTGGCCTGCATGCCGCGCCCGGTGCGGGTGCGCATCACGAAGTAGGCGAGGATGCCCATGCTGATGGGGGCGGCGACGAGGAGGAAGATGTCGCCGGTCTGGATGGTGGCGCCGCCGATGGTGAAGGGACCGCCTTCGATCTGCGGGAAGGGCAGCTTGGACTTCGCCTCGGGGTAGAAGGCCCAGACGGCCTGCTGGAGCGCGAGGGAGAGTCCGATGGCGGTGATGAGCGGGGCCAGGCGGGGTGCGCCGCGCAGGGGGCGGTAGGCGAACCGTTCCGCTCCGATGGCGACCAGGACCGAGACGATCACGGCGCCGATCAGCATCAGGGGCAGCGCGACCCAGATGGAGGTGCCGTCGGGCAGGAGATACAGGTGCACCGTCAGCGCGCCGAAGGCGCCGACCATGAAGATCTCGCCGTGGGCGAAGTTGATGAGCTGGACAATGCCGTAGACCATTGTGTAGCCGATGGCGACGAGGCCGTACATGGATCCCAGTAGCAGGCCGTTGACCAGCTGCTGCGGCAGTTCGTTCACCGCATGTCCTCCGAGACTTTCGGAATGTTCGACGGATGGGGCCGGATGCGAGTCCGCGCGGGGCGCCAGTGGAACAGCGCCCCGCGCGGCTCGTGGAGTGGTGCGGGCGGGGATCAGCCGGTGAAGGTGCCGGACTTCACCGTGGCCCAGGCACCGTCCTTGACGGTGTACACGGTGAGCTGCTTGTTGGTGGCGTCACCGAACTCGTCGAAGGAGACCTTGCCGGTCACTCCGTCGAAGGAGACGTTCTGCATGGCGTCGACGACCTTGGAGCGGGCGTCGTCGGGGAGCTTCCCGCCGTTGTCCTCGACGACCTTCTTGACGGCCTCGATGATCGCCCAGGCGGAGTCGTAGGAGTAGCCGCCGTACGCCTCGAAGGCCTCCTTGTAGCCGGCCTCCTTGTAGTTGGCGACGAACTCCTTGGCGGAGGGGAGCGTCTCGACGGGCGCGCCGACGGAGGTGGCGAGGTCGCCCGTGCCCGCGCTGGCGGCCAGCTTGATGAAGTCGGCACTGTAGATGCCGTCGCCGCCGACCAGCGGGATCTTGGCGCCGGCTTCCTTGATCTGCTTGCTCAGCGGGCCGGCCTGCGGGTACTCGCCGCCGTAGTAGACGACGTCGGCACCGGAGTTCTTGACCTTGGTGGCGACGGCGTTGAAGTCCTTGCTGTCGGGGTTGATGTGCTCGGTGCCGACGACCTGGCCGCCGAGCTTCTTGAACTCCTCGGTGAAGGTGGCGGCGAGGCCGGCGCCGTAGGTCTTCTTGTCGTCGATGACGAAGACCTTCTTCTTCTTGGCCTCGTTGTAGACGTACTGCGCGGCGAACGGGCCCTGGATGGCGTCCGTGGTCGCGGTGCGGAAGTACGACTTGTACGGCCGGGCCTTCTCCTTCTGCCAGTTCACGCCCTGAGTGAGGGCGGGGTTGGTGTTGGCGGGGGAGACCTCGACCAGCTTGGCCGTGTCGAAGACCTTCTGCATGGCCTCGCCGACGGAGGAGTTCAGCGGGCCGACGACGCCGAGGACATCGTCGTTGGCGACGAGCTTGGTGGCGTTCTGCTGGCCGACGGAGGCCTGGCCCTGGTCGTCGAGGGCTTCGATCTTGAAGGTGATGCCCTCGACGTACTTCTCCTTGTTGGCGGTCTTGGCCGCGAGGTCCACGGAGTTCTTGATACCGAGGCCCAGCGCGGACAGGTCGCCGGTCATCGGCGCGTCGACGCCGATGACCACGGTGGTGCCACCGTTGCCGGAGTCCGAGCTGCCGCCGCCGTCGTCGTCGCGTGAGCCGCAGGCGGTGAGGGTGAGTGCACCCGCCGCCAGGGCGGCGGTGATGGCGATGAGCGAACGTTGACGCACGATCCAGTCCTTTCCCCTGACAGCCGCTTCCCGGTGGAAACGGCCGAGTCGAGCGCTGGGCCGACGTGTGAATCGGGCGGCGCGGTGACTGGCCGTGACTCTAAGCGGGGGTGGGGAATGCGGAGGAGGGTCTGGCCAAGGCTGTGACTCTCTTGTTATGACACGACGTATTGCAGAGCGGTACTGCCTGGGGGGAACGGCGGAATTCTCGCCGTTTTGCCCTGTCCGGATGGTGAGAAACCGCAGGACCCGGCGCGGTGTGTTCAGGTGTATCGGGGGTTTTGGTAATTACCTGAAGTCGTTGCTGGAGGCGACCTGCGGGGCCCGGGGGGAGGGGTGGCGCACCCCGTGTCCCGTGGGGTCGGGGAGGGTGGCCGTATTGCGCGCGTATTACACAGAGTTACGTCCAGGGAAGGGGGTCCGGCGTTTCCGGCGCTTTCTCTCATTCCGTCGCGGAGGGGTGACGGAAAGCCCCGGGTGAGGTAAGGGGGCGGAGGGGCGAATTCCGTGTAATGGACACCCAAATCCGGGATTCCGTGCCGGACCGAACGGTGAATCCGAAGTTCCGGATTGCCGGTTCAAGGGTGTTGGCCTGCGGTTTCGTCAATCGCCGGGAGGAATTGGGGTCATTGCCACGGTCCGCCCGTCGGCCCGCCGTCGCGGTACCGGTCGACGCACCCCTCGCGTATCCGACGGGCCATCAACTCATGCGCGGCCCGGGTGCCTTGGCGTTCCTCGACGGGGCGGGCGGCGGCCACGGCCGCGCGCAGGATGTCGTACTGCCCGTCGGACAGCCCCATGGACTGGTAGTCGCCGTAGGTGTCGCCTTCGAGGGCCTTGCGGGACCAGTGTCCGACGAGCTCCGCGCACAGTTCCTCGTCGGAGGCGGTGCGCGGTGACGGCGGGGCGGAGCCGGTCCGCTCGCCGGACGCGGCGTCCGTTCGCCCCCCGGACGCGTGGCCGGAACCGGACGCGCCGCAGCCGGTCACCACGAGGCCCGTCACGAGCACCGCCAGGAGACACGTCCGAGTGGTCCCTCCCCGTCCCATGCCCGCACCGTAGGACGGCCGCCGCCCCACGGCAACGGGGATGCGGCGCGGGCGCCCTCCGCATCCCCGACGGCCGTCAGCCCGCCGCCTGTTCCCCGTCGCCGGGCCGGACGTCCCGCAGCAGGCAGGTCAGCCGCGCGGTGCACACCCGCTTGTCCGCCTCGTCGGTGATGACGATCTCGTACGTCGCCGTGGACCGCCCCCGGTGCACCGGGGTGGCGACCCCGGTGACCAGGCCGGAGCGGACGCCGCGGTGGTGCGTGCAGTTGAGGTCGACACCCACGGCGATCTTGGAGCTGCCGCCGTGCAGCATCGACCCCACCGATCCCAGCGTCTCGGCCAGCACGGCGGACGCGCCGCCGTGCAGCAGCCCGTACGGCTGGGTGTTGCCCTCCACCGGCATCGTCCCGACGACCCGCTCCGCCGACGCCTCCAGGATCTGCACGCCCATGCGCGTGCCCAGGTGACCCGCCGAGAACAGCGCCGGCAGGTCCACGCCGAGTGCGGCGTACTCGTCGATGACCTCCTGCGGGAACGTCACCTGCTGCTGCTCTCCCATGGGCCCGGCTCCTTCGTCGTGCGTCGGTACGGCTGTCTGCTGAGCGAACGCTCAGTCGGCCGCCGATTGTTCCAGACGCACCACCACGGACTTGCTGGCCGGGGTGTTGCTGGTGTCCGCGGTGGCGTCCAGCGGCACCAGGACGTTGGTCTCCGGGTAGTACGCCGCCGCACACCCCCGCGCCGTCGGATAGTGCACGACGCGGAACCCGGGCGCCCTGCGCTCCACGCCGTCCTTCCACTCGCCGACCAGATCGACGTAAGCGCCGTCCGCCAGCCTCAGCTCCCGCGCGTCCTCCGGGTTGACCAGCACCACGCGGCGGCCGTTCCTGATGCCCCGGTAGCGGTCGTCGAGACCGTAGATCGTGGTGTTGTACTGGTCGTGCGAGCGCAGCGTCTGCAACAGCAGCCGGCCCTCCGGCAGCTCGGGGAACTCCACCGGCGCGGCGGTGAAGTTGGCCTTGCCGGTGGCGGTGGGGAAGCGGCGCTCGTCGCGCGGGGCGTGCGGGAGCGCGAAGCCCCCGGGACGCGCCACGCGCGCGTTGAAGTCCTCGAAGCCGGGGATCACCCGCGCGATGCGGTCGCGGATCGTCGCGTAGTCCTTCTCGAACTCCTCCCACGGCACCGTGTCGTCCTCGCCGAGCACGCGGCGGGCCAGCCGGCACACGATGGCCGGCTCCGACAGCAGCCGCCCGCTCGCCGGTTCCAGGCGTCCGCGCGAGGCGTGCACCATGCCCATGGAGTCCTCGACCGTCACGAACTGCTCGCCGCCGCCCTGGACGTCCCGCTCGGTGCGGCCGAGCGTCGGCAGGATCAGGGCACGCGCGCCCGTGACGGTGTGCGAGCGGTTCAGCTTGGTCGACACGTGCACCGTCAGCCGTGCCCGGCGCATCGCGGCCTCGGTGACCTCCGTGTCCGGGGAGGCGGAGACGAAGTTGCCGCCCATGGCGAAGAAGACCTTCGCCTTCCCGTCGCGCAGCGCCCGGATGGCCCGGACCACGTCGTAGCCGTGCTCGCGCGGCGGCGCGAAGCCGAACTCCCTCTCCAGGGCGTCCAGGAACGCGGGCGCGGGCCGCTCGAAGATGCCCATGGTGCGGTCGCCCTGCACGTTGGAGTGACCGCGCACCGGGCACACGCCCGCACCCGGGCGGCCGATGTTGCCGCGCAGCAGGAGGAAGTTGACGACCTCGCGGATGATCGGCACCGAGTGCTTGTGCTGGGTGAGCCCCATCGCCCAGCACACGATGACGCGCTTCGATTCGAGGACCATCCGCAGACACCGCTCGATGTCCCCGCGCGTGAGGCCGGTCGCGGTGAGCGTCCCGTCCCAGTCGGCGGCGCGCGCGGCCTCGGCGAACTCCTCGTAGCCGTGCGTGTGTTCGCGCACGAACTCCTCGTCGACCGCGCCGGGCGTCTCCAGGATCAGCTTGTTGAGGAGGCGGAAGAGGGCCTGGTCGCCGCCGATGCGGATCTGCAGGAACAGGTCGGTCAGGGCGGCGCCGGTGGTGAGCCCCTTGGGGGTCTGCGGGTTCTTGAAGCGCTCCAGGCCCGCCTCGGGCAGCGGATTGACGCTGACGATCCGCGCGCCGTTCGCCTTGGCCTTCTCCAGGGCGGACAGCATGCGCGGATGGTTGGTGCCGGGGTTCTGGCCGGCGACGATGATCAGGTCGGCCTTGTGGAGGTCCTCCAGCAGGACGCTGCCCTTGCCGACGCCGATCGTCTCCGACAGGGCCGAGCCGGACGACTCGTGGCACATGTTGGAGCAGTCCGGCAGGTTGTTGGTGCCGAGCCGGCGGGCGAAGAGCTGGTAGAGGAAGGCGGCCTCGTTGCTGGTGCGCCCGGAGGTGTAGAAGACGGCCTCGTCCGGGGAGGAGAGGGCGGCGATCTCCTCGGCGACGATGTCGAAGGCCCGCTCCCAGGTGACCGGCTCGTAGTGCTCGCCGCCCTCGGGCAGGTACATGGGGTGCGTCAGCCGCCCCTGCTGCCCCAGCCAGTAGCCGCTGCGGCCGGACAGGTCGGCGACGGAGTGCGCGGCGAAGAACTCCGGTGTGACCCGGCGCAGGGTGGCCTCCTCGGCCACGGCCTTCGCCCCGTTCTCGCAGAACTCCGCGCGGTGCCGTTGCTCCGGCTCCGGCCAGGCGCACCCCGGGCAGTCGAAGCCGTCCTTCTGGTTCACGCTGAGCAGCGTCAGCGCGGTCCGCCTCACACCCATCTGCCGCTGGGCCATCCGCAGGGTGTGCCCGATCGCGGGCAGCCCCGCGGCCGCGTGCTGCGGCCCGGCGACCTGCGGCGCGTCCTGAACCGGATCACTCTTGGGCGGCTTCGCTGCCATCGCGCACTCCTGTTCCACATACACGTATGAGGTGGACCCCCGATCCTGCCACGCCCATCCGGCCCGTCCGGCGTTCGAGGACGAGGCCCGAAGGACCGACGGGGGTCCGGGGGCGCTGCCCCGGGGACGGAAGGGAAGGGACGGAGGGGGCGAATCAGCCCCACGGCACACGGCCCGCCCCCCACTGTCAGTGCCACGTGGCAGGATCGGACACGTGGCAGACACAGCATCGAAGAAGACCGACCAGCCCCCCACCGGCCCCCGCCCCCGCCTGATGCTCATGGACGGGCACTCCCTCGCGTACCGCGCGTACTTCGCGCTGCCCGCGGAAAACTTCACCACCGCGACGGGCCAGCCGACCAACGCGATCTACGGCTTCGCGTCGATGCTGGCCAACACCCTCCGTGACGAGTCCCCCACCCACTTCGCCGTGGCCTTCGACGTCTCCCGCAAGACATGGCGCTCGGAGGAGTTCACCGAGTACAAGGCGAACCGCTCCAAGACCCCGGACGAGTTCAAGGGCCAGGTCGAACTCATCGGCGAGCTGCTCGACGCGATGCACGCCGACCGCTTCGCCGTCGAGGGCTTCGAGGCGGACGACGTCATCGCCACCCTCGCCACCCAGGCCGAGGCCGAGGGCTTCGAGGTGCTGATCGTCACCGGCGACCGCGACTCCTTCCAGCTCGTCTCCGAGCACACCACGGTGCTGTACCCGACGAAGGGCGTCTCCGAGCTGACCCGGTTCACCCCGGAGAAGGTCGTCGAGAAGTACGGTCTGACCCCCGCCCAGTACCCCGACTTCGCGGCGCTGCGCGGCGACCCGTCGGACAACCTGCCCGGCATCCCCGGCGTCGGCGAGAAGACGGCCGCGAAGTGGATCAACCAGTTCGGCTCCTTCGCCGAGCTGGTCGAGCGCGTCGACGAGGTCAAGGGCAAGGCCGGGCAGAACCTGCGCGACCACCTGGAGGCGGTCAAGCTCAACCGCCGCCTCACCGAGCTGGAGCGCGCCGTCGAGCTGCCCAAGGGCGTCCTCGACCTGGCGCGGACCCCCTACGACCGCAAGGCCGTGGCGATTATCCTGGACACCCTGGAGATCAGGAACCCGTCGCTGCGCGAGCGGCTGTTCGCCGTCGACCCGGGCGCTGAGGAGGCCGAGGCCACCCCGGTCGTCGCGGAGGGCGTGGAGCTGGACGGCACGGTGCTGGGCACCGGCGAGCTGACCGCCTGGCTCGACGAGCACGGCACCGGCCCGCTCGGCGTCGCCACGGTCGACACCTGGGCCCTCGGCACCGGCTCGGTCACCGAGGTCGCGCTGGCCACGGCCGCCGGACCGGCCGCCTGGTTCGACCCGTCCGAGCTGGACGAGGCCGACGAGCGGGCGCTCGCGGCCTGGCTCGCCGACGCGGCCCGCCCCAAGGTGTTCCACAACGCCAAGGGCGCGATGCGGGTCTTCGCCGAGCACGGCTGGACCATCGAGGGCGTCACCATGGACACCGCGCTCGCCGCGTACCTGGTGAAGCCGGGCCGCCGCTCCTTCGACCTGGACGCGCTGTCCCTGGAGTACCTGCACCGCGAGCTGGCGCCCGCCGCCGCGCCCGACGGCCAGCTCGCCTTCGGCGCGGACGACGGGGCGGAGGCCGAGGCGCTGATGGTGCAGGCCCGCGCCGTCCTCGACCTGGGCGGGGCCTTCGAGGGCCGCCTCGGAGAAGTGGGCGCGGCGGACCTGCTCCGTGACATGGAGCTGCCCACGTCCGCGCTGCTCGCCCGCATGGAGCGGCACGGCATCGCGGCCGACCGGGACCACCTCCAGGCGATGGAGCAGATGTTCGCGGGCGCCGTGCAGCAGGCGGTGAAGGAGGCGCACGCGGCGGCGGGGCACGAGTTCAACCTGGGCTCGCCCAAGCAGCTCCAGGAGGTCCTCTTCGGCGAGCTGGCCCTGCCGAAGACGAAGAGGACGAAGACCGGCTACACCACGGACGCCGACGCCCTGGCCTGGCTCGCCACGCAGACCGACAACGAACTGCCGGTGATCATGCTCCGCCACCGTGAGCAGGCGAAGCTGCGCGTCACCGTCGAGGGCCTGATCAAGACGATCGCCGCGGACGGCCGTATCCACACCACGTTCAACCAGACCGTCGCCGCGACGGGCCGGCTCTCCTCGACGGACCCCAACCTCCAGAACATCCCGGTCCGCACGGACGAGGGCCGCGCGATCCGCCGCGGCTTCGTCGTAGGAGAGGGCTTCGAGTCGCTCCTCACCGCCGACTACAGCCAGATCGAACTGCGCGTGATGGCCCACCTCTCCGAGGACGCCGGCCTGATCGAGGCGTTCACCTCGGGCGAGGACCTGCACACCACGGCGGCGGCCCAGGTGTTCTCGGTCGAGCAGTCCGCGGTGGACGCGGAGATGCGCCGCAAGATCAAGGCGATGTCGTACGGGCTGGCGTACGGGCTGTCGGCCTTCGGCCTCTCCCAGCAGCTCAACATCGAGGCGGCGGAGGCGCGCGCCCTGATGGACGCGTACTTCGAGCGCTTCGGCGGCGTACGGGACTATCTGCGCCGGGTCGTCGACGAGGCGAGGGCGACCGGCTACACGGCGACGCTCTTCGGCCGCCGCCGCTACCTGCCCGACCTCAACAGCGACAACCGCCAGCGCCGCGAGGCCGCGGAGCGCATGGCGCTGAACGCGCCGATCCAGGGCACGGCGGCGGACATCGTCAAGATCGCCATGCTGAACGTGGACCGCGCACTGCGCGAGGCGGACCTGCGCTCCCGCATGCTCCTCCAGGTCCACGACGAAATCGTCCTGGAACTGGCCCCGGGCGAGCGCGCCGCGGTGGAGGACCTGGTCCGCCGCGAAATGGCGTCCGCGGTCGAGCTCCGGGTCCCCCTGGGCGTCTCGGTGGGCGCGGGCCCGGACTGGGAGTCGGCGGCACACTAGCCCTTCCGGGGGGCGCCGCCCCCGTGCACCGTCCCCGAAACGCCGGGCGGGCTGATCCCGGCCCGCCCGGTGCTTGCGGACGGGGCCTGCCATCCCGGCCCGCCTGGTGCTTGAGGCCGGGGCTCGTCGTCCCGGCCGGTCCGGTGCTTGCGGACGGGGCTCGTCGGCCCAGCCCGTCCGGCGTTTGAGGACGAGGCCCGTTCAGGGCCGAAAGGGGGCCCGGGGGCGCAGCCCCAGGACCGGGAACCTTCACTCGCGTGGCCCCTGCGGGAAAGCCCCCGCCCGCAGGGCCGGACACCATGCCATGCATGGGCATACGCATGCTTCACCGCACAGCGGCAGGCAACGCACCCCCGCGCCCCGGCGGACGCACACCGGCTCCACCGGTCCCGGTCTTCGCGGCCTCCGCAAGTACCGTCCGCATTCCCGCCACCCTCGCGACCGCGCTGCGCAGCGCCACGGCGGACCTCGGCCGCCGTATCGCCGACGGCCGCCGGCG